>JAKFVH010000007.1 GCA_021732285.1 Reyranella sp.
GGCGGGCGCGTCGCCACCGGCCGACGCGCCCGCCTGGAAGGCTTCGGCCTGGAGCGGCTCGACCTCACCCTGAACGGCCCGTTCGTGCAGATCGACGAGCGCTGCGCGACGTCGATGCGCAACGTCTGGGCGGTGGGCGATCTCACCGGCGAGCCGATGCTGGCGCATCGCGCCATGGCCCAGGGCGTGGTGGTCGCCGAGATCATTGCCGGGCACCGCCGCGTGTTCGATGGCGGGGTGATCCCGGCCGTGTGTTTCACCGATCCCGAGATCGTCACCGTCGGCCTGTCGCCCGAGGACGCGCGCAAGGCCGGCCGCGAGGTGCTGACCGCGCAGTTCCCGTTCCAGGCCAACGGCCGGGCATTGTCGATGGCGGCCGAGGACGGCTTCGTGCGCGTGACCGCGCGCGCCGACAATCACCTAGTGCTGGGTATCGCCGCCGTCGGCGCCGGCGTCTCGGAACTGGCCGGCGCTTTCGGCTTGGCGCTGGAGATGGGCGCGCGGCTAGAAGATATCGGCGGCACCATCCACGCCCATCCCACCCTGGGCGAGGCCTTCCATGAAGCGAGCCTCAGGGCGCTGGGCGAGGCCCTTCACATCTGATCACCAGACGCCCTGGATGACCGAGATGTTCATCCCGAGGCCGAGCTTGAAGACGATGACGCAGAGGATCGTCAGCACGACCATGTTGCCGAGCACCTCCGTGATCTTGAACTCCTCGTTGGCGAAGGAGGAGATCCCGACCAGGGCGATCAGGGCCGGCAGCATGCCGGCGCGTTCGAACAGCAGCGCGAAGGCGACGATGCCGATGGTGACCAGGGTGATCGGCTTCCACTTCGGCGCCTCGACCGGCTCGCTGCCGCTCACCAGGGCGAACACGCAGATGATGCCGCCCAGCCCCATGAGGATGTAGGACAGCGCGCGCGGCACGTAGCCCGGCCCCATGCGCACCCCCGTGCCGACGGCGAGGTGGTGGCCGAAATAGAGCGCCGCCAGGCCGAAGGCGACGAACATCAGTCCGGCGAGAAAGTCCTTGCTGAGAAATCTGCTCACGGCGTCCGCCTCCGCACATTCCACTTTGGCACTGGCGTAGCGGCCCTTACTTACGGCGTCCTGACAGAGGGGTGCGACTTGGGCGTCGCGACCCGACTGGCGATCGGTCTGCAGTCCGGGAACGGCCTCGAGCGCTTCGATGGCGTCCTTCATCGTGAGGCGGTGCCGACCTCGGTGAAGCCGCCACCGCGCGCCGGTCCGACGTCGTAGAAATGCACTTTGGAGGTTTTCGGCCGTTCTCGACGCGGCCGGGCTCAAGGGAATCGAAGCGCGTTCCCCAGATGTGGAATGCTTCTTCGGGCCTCCAGCGTACTTGAAGCCGCTCACCGGGTGAGGCAGCATCGGCGGCAGCACAGTTCGTCCAAGTAACGAAGGAGGAGCAGCAGCGTAACGCTTGCGTAGGTTGAGTTGTTTTTCCGAACAAGAAAGGGAGGCAACCATGCGCGTTCGCGTTCTTACCAATATCCTCGTCTCGATCGTCACGCTGACATTCCTGGCAGCGTCGACTTCCGCCGCCGATCCAAAACCGATCAAGATCGGCCTGCTCTACTCGCTTTCGGGCATGGCGGCCGTGTACACCAAAGGCACGGTGATCGGCCATCAGATCGCCGCCGAAGAGATCAACGCCGCCGGCGGGCTGCTGGGCGGCCGCAAGATCGAATACGTCATCCGCGACGACAAGCTGAAACCGGGCATCGCGGTGGAGGAATTCCGCCGCATGGTGACCCGCGACCAGGTCGACTTCGTCATGGGCGTGATCAGCTCCGGCGTGGCGCTGGCCGTGTCCGAGGTGGCGAAGGAAATGAAGGTGCTGTTCGTCGACACCATCGCCCAGACCGCGGCGCTGACCGAGGAGCAGGGCCACGACTACGTCGTCCGGCTCAACACCAACAGCGTGATCCTCGGCCGCACCGCAGCGCTCGCCGCGGCCAAAGGGCCGTGGAAGAGCTACTACTTCATCGGCCCGGACTACGAATGGGGCCATCGCGTCAATGCCGACTTCTGGGAGTACCTGCAGACCAAGAAGCCCGGCGTGACCAAGATGGGCGACCTGTGGCCCAAGCTCGGCGAGCGGGACTTCTCCGCGCACATCACCGCCATCCTGAACGCCAAGCCCGATGCGGTGTTCACCTCGTTGTGGGGCGGCGACCTCATCGCCTTCATCAAGCAGGCCAATGCCTACGGCTTCTTCGACAAGGTGCAGTTCGTCGCCACCGGCGCCGGCGACCTCGACATCCTCGAGCCGCTGGGGGCGGAGATGCCCAACGGCATCCTGGCCACCTTCCTTTATGCCTTCGACTATCTGCCCATCAAGCAGGCGCAGAACGAGAAGTTCATCGAGGAGTTCAAGAAGCGCGCGGGCTACCTGCCGAAGTCGGGCGACATCATCGGCTACGTGTCGACCTACATCATGGCCGAGGCGATCAAGAAGGCGGGCTCCACCGACAGCGCCAAGCTCGGCGCCGCGCTCCGCGGTTCCAGGTACGAGACCCTGCTGGGCGACATCACGGTGCGTGATTTCGACGGCCAGGCGACGTTCCCGTACAACACCGGCGTCACCTTCAGCGATCCCAAGTATCCCTTCAAGCGGCTGAAGGACGTCACCCGCGCCAACGGCGAGGACGTCCTGCAGTCCAAGGAGGAGATCGAGAAGATTCGCGCCGAGTTCAAGAAGAAGGGCGGCTGACCCCCTCCGGCGCCTTCGCGCCACCTCCCCCACGAAGTGGGGGAGGCTGGGCGGGGGCCGCGCTGGGGAAACAAAAAAGACGTTCAACAGGGAGACGGGGATGGCCGGTTTCACCGCCGACGTGCTGCTCGTGCAGTTCATCAACGGCCTGTTCATCGCTGCCGGCATCTATCTGGTGGCGTCGGGGCTCTCGCTCGTCTTCGGCGTGCTGGGAGTCCTCAATTTCGCGCACGGCTCGTTCTACATGTACGGCGCGTTCTTCGTCTTCACCTGGATCGGCTTCAAGCTGGGCGGCTTCTGGCCGGCCTTGCTGATCGCGCCGTTCGCCGTGGTGATCGTGGGCATCGCCACCGAGGTCGTCTTCCTGCGGCCGATCTACAAGGCCGACCCGCTGTACCAGCTGTTGCTGACCTACGGCTTGGTGCTGATGTTCGGCGACGTGGTGAAGCTGATCTGGGGGGCCGACAACCAGTCGGTGGCGCGGCCCGTCGGACTGGAGGGCACGTTCCCGATCTTCGGCGCCCTGTTCCCCAGCTACCAGGTGTTCGTGCTGCTGCCGATCGGCATCTGCACCATGGTCGCGCTCTACCTGCTGCTCAATCACACGCAGATCGGCAACGTCGTGCGGGCCGCCACGCAGGACCGTGAAATGGTCGGCGCGCTCGGCGTCAACGTGCGCCTGCTCTACACCGGCGTGTTTGCGGTTGGCGCCTTCCTCGGCGGCCTCGGCGGGGCGGTCCTGGCGCCGATGGGTGCGCTGTACCCGGGCATGGACTTCGACGTCATCATAGAAGTCTTCCTGGTCGTGGTGCTCGGCGGCCTGGGCAGCATGGCCGGCACCGCGCTCGGTGCCCTGATCTACGGCGAGCTGAAATCGCTCGGGATCCTGTTCGTTCCCGATCTCGAATCGGTGTTCATCTACGTCCTCATGGTGATCGTGCTGCTGACGAGGCCGCAGGGCCTGCTCGGCAAGCGCGTCGAGACGAGTCGATAGTTCTTTCCCCTCCCCAACGCGAAGCGTTGGGGAGGTGCCCCGAAGGGGCGGAGGGGTCATGAGTCTTCGCGAGGATTCATGACCCCTCCGTCGGCTTCGCCGACACCTCCCCAGCAAAGCTGGGGAGGAGATCAGAGGGAGATACTGCGTGGCAAACCTGCAAGGCTCGATCGGCGAAGGCGCCGTTGCGCTGCGGCGAGCGGCGACGGCGCGCGATCCAATGATCTGGGCCTTCCTGGCGGCGCTGGTGCTGCTGTTCTGGGTGCCGGAGCTGATCCTCTACATGGGCTGGGCGAAATTCTGGATCCAGTTCACGACCCAGGTCTTCATCTGGTCGCTCTTCGGCGTGTCGTTCAATCTGCTGATGGGCTACACCGGCATGATCTCGTTCGGCCAGGCGGCCTATCTCGGCATCGGCGGCTACACCGCAGGCCTGCTGCTGAAGAACATCCCCGGCTTGTCGTTCTACCTCGGCCTGGCGGCGGCGCCGGTGGGCGGCGCGCTCGCGGCGCTGGTCATCGGCTACTTCTGCGTTCGCCGCACGCACATCTATTTCGCCATCCTGACCTTGGCCTTCGGCCACATCGTCTACCTGATCGCCTTCAAGTGGTACGGCTTCACCGGCGGCGACAACGGCTTGATCGGCATACCGGTGCCGGGCTGGATCGCCGAGCCGACCTTCGCGAACTACTACAAGTTCGTCCTCGTCATCTGCGTTGTCGCGATCTACCTCTTGTGGCGCATCGTCAACTCGCCGTTCGGCAGGGCGCTCACCGCCATCCGCGAGAATCCCGAACGCGCCGACTTCATCGGCATCCCGGTCGATCGCTATCGCCTCTACGCCTTCGTCCTGGTCGGCGCCTTCTCCGGCCTGGCCGGCGCCCTGATCATGGTCAATGACCGCAGCGTCTACCCCGACCTGGCGCACTGGACCCAGTCGACCCAGGTGCTGCTGATGAGCCTGCTGGGCGGCGTCTACACCTTCTTCGGCCCGATCGTCGGCGCCCTGCTGCTGCGGACGATGGATGCCGACATCACCCAGAACTACCCGGAGATCTGGCAGCTCTTCCTGGGCGGGGTGCTGGTGCTGATCCTGTTCGGCCTGCCGGGCGGGATCGTGGGCTTCATCCAGGAACGCGACGTCGGCAGCGGCGACGACCATGCCACCCGGACCGCCAAGCTGCTGCGCCAGTTCCGGCGCAAGTCCTGGATGTTCTTCGGCGGCGCGCTGCTGTTCACGACGTTCTTCGCCGTCCTGCACTCGCCCGGCGCGTGGCTGCTGCCCCGGGCGCGGGAATTCGTTCCGTTCTCCCTGGTGACCTGGGGCATCGTGCCATGCGCGCTGCTGCAGCTCGTCGTCGGCGGCTCGGCGCTGTGGTGGCTGTTGCGGCGCGCCGACCGGTTCAATCGGATCGACGCAGCGTTGCTGCTCGCCCTGCCGGTCGCCGCCCTCGTCCTGCACGTCTACCTCGGCACGCCGCTCTCGGGGCTGCTGATCGTGCTGCTGTGGGTCATCTTCACCATCTACTCGCTCTGCCAGGCCGACTTCCGGCGCGCTTATCGCATCGGCTCGCCGGCGGCGGGCGGAGGCTGACGCCATGCTGCTGCGGGTCGAAGCCGTGACCAAGTCGTTTGGCGGCTTCGTTGCCGTCCGCGACGTCAACCTGTCGGTGGAACGGGGCCGGATGGCCTGTGTCATCGGCCCGAACGGCGCCGGCAAGTCGACGCTGTTCAATCTCATCACCGGTCATCTGCAGCCGACGCGGGGGCGGGTCTTCTTCGGCGATCGCGACATCACCGGCCGCCCGCCGCATGCGATCTGCCAGATGGGCATCGGGCGCTCGTTCCAGCGCACCAACATATTTCCGCGGCTGACTGTGTTCGACAACGTCCAGATCGCGGTGCTGTCGCATCACCGGCGGACCTTGAACATGCTGACGCCGGCCCGCGCGCTGGTGCGCGACGAGACCATGGCGCTGCTCGATGCGGTCGGGCTTGCCGGCGAGGAACGGTCGACCAGCGGCACCCTGTCCTACGGCCTGCAGAAGCAGCTCGAGCTCGGTATTGCGCTGGCCAGCGAGCCGCAGGTCCTGCTGCTCGACGAGCCGACGGCCGGCATGTCGCCGCAGGAAACCGCCGACACCATCGCCCTGATCGGCCGCATCGTCCGCGACCGCGGCCTGACCTTGCTGTTCACCGAGCACGACATGGATGTCGTGTTCAGCATCGCCGAGCGGATCACCGTGCTGCACCAGGGCGCCGTCCTGGCCGAGGGCACGCCCGAGGAGGTGCAGCGTAACGAAGACGTGCAGCGCATCTACCTGGGCGAGGCCGAATGACCCTCGAAGTCAGCGATCTCCATACCGCCTACGGCTTGAGCCAGATCCTGTTCGGCGTGTCCCTGACCGTCGAGACGGGCGAGTGCGTGGCGCTGCTCGGTCGCAACGGCGTCGGCAAGACGACGACCCTGCGCTCGATCATGGGGCTGACGGCGCCGCACCGCGGCACGGTGCGCTACAACGGCGTCGACATCACCGGCCGACCCGCCTACCAGGTGGCCAAGATGGGCCTCGGCTTCGTGCCCGAGGAGCGGCGCATCTTTCCCGACCTGACGGTGCGGCAGAACCTCGAGGTCGCGCGCAAGGCCGCGGCCTCGCCGCATGGCAAGGCATGGACCGTCGAGGCGGTGTTCGAGACCTTTCCCGCCCTGGCCGCCCTGACCGGCCGCAAGGGCGGCTTCCTGAGCGGCGGCGAGCAGCAGATGCTGACGATCGGGCGTACGCTGATGGGCAATCCGGATCTGCTGCTGCTCGACGAGCCGTCGGAGGGCCTGGCGCCGCTGATCGTGCGCGACCTCGGTCGGCAGATCGGCCGCCTCAGGGAGCAGGGCCTGACGATCCTGCTGTGCGAACAGAACGCCAAGTTTGCCACCAAGCTCAGCGACCGTGCCTACATCCTCGAAAAGGGTCATGTGCGCTTCTCGGGATCGATCGACGCCCTGCACCAAAACGAAGACGTCCGGCGTCAGTATCTCGGCGTCTAGCCGAAAGCCTGCAATTGTCCATATGCAAGCTTGGCAGGCGTTGTCGGGCCGGTTCTTTGCGTCTATTTTTGCAGGCATCCCGAATCGTCGGGCAAGAAACGTCGTTCGAGGCTATGGGAGGCTCAAAAATGGTCAATCGACTCGTCGCGTCGATCGCGACGGCGTGTGCTGTCGTGGCGGCAGGAAGCGCGTTCGCGCAGGATCTGCCCAAGCAGTCCTTCAAGGTGGTTGGCACGTGGTCCAACCTCACCAACTGGCAGCAGAACGAGCAACCGTTCTGGGCCAAGACGATGCCGGAGGCCTCCAAGGGCCAGATCACGGCCAACATCCAGTCGCTGAGCGAGCTCGGGCTGAAGGGCACCGAGATCGTGCGCATGGTGAAGCTCGGCCTGTTCGACTTCGCCCATGGCGTGGCGATCTACATCGCCGAGGACGCCATCGTGGAAGGTGTCGACATCGCCGGTGTCGCGAAAACCTTCGACCAGGCGCGCAAGATGGTCGACGCCTACGCGCCGATCCTCAACGCCACCTTCGAGAAGAAATACGGCGCGCGCGCCATGAACTACTACATCTGGCCGTCGCAGATGTTCTATTGCAACTCGGCCATCAAGGGCCTGGCCGACATCAAGGGCAAGAAGGTGCGCGTGCAGGGCACCTCGCAGGGCGACCTCGTCGAGGCGCTGGGCGGCACCGGCGTCACCATCCCGTTCGCCGAGGTGGTGCCCGCCCTGCAGCGCGGCACTGTCGATTGCGGCATTACCGGCACCATGCCGGCCTACAAGGCCGGCTGGCACGAAGTGACCTCGCACGTGCTGACCTTGCCGGTCGGCTTCTCGGTGTCGTTCACCATCGCCAGCCTCAATACCTGGAACAAGCTCGACGACAAGTCGAAGAGCTTCATCGACGGCGCCATCAAGGGCCAGACCGACAAGTGGTGGCAGGTCATCATCGACGAGGACAAGGAGGGCCTGAACTGCACCACCGGCACCGGCCCGTGCAGCGTCGGCAAGACGGGCAAGCTCATCAAGGTCGAGCCCACCGCCGCCGACAGTGCGATCCTCGAGACGGCGATGAAGGATGTCGTGCTCAAGCGCTGGGCCAAGCGCTGCGGCGCCGATGCCGCCTGCATCAGCAACTGGAACGCCACCGCCGGCAAGGTGGCCAACCTGACGGCGGCGCCGTAGCCCTGCCGAACCGGGCCGGATGGAGTGCATAAAACTTCATCCGGTCCTTCCTTTGGCAGGCGGCGTCTCGGGGGAGCGTTGGATGCAGACAGTGTTGAAGTGGTTCGGCTCGGTGTCGCGAGCGGGCGCCATCGTGGCCGGGTGGGCCTTGATGGCCATCTCGTTTGCCACCGTCATCGAGATCCTGGGGCGCAAGTATTTCAACTTCTCGTTCAGGAGCCTCGACGAGATCGGCGGCTACATGCTGGCGGGCGTCAGCGCCTTCGGCTTCGCCTATACGCTCAGCAAGCACTCGCACATGCGCGTGACCTTGCTCTTCCCCTACGTTTCCGCCTCCGTGCAGTCGTTCCTCAATGCGCTGGCCATGGTCACCCTGGCGGCCATGGCGGCTTTTTGCGCCTGGCGCGGCGGCGCCGAGGTCCTAGAGCTCGTTGAGACCGGCAAGCGCTCCAACACGCCGCTGTCGGTCCAGCTCTGGATCCCGCAGTCGATCTGGCTTGTCGGCATGGTGCTGTTCGCGCTGGGCGCTGTCGCCATGGCCTTCCATTCGCTGGCGCTCCTGGTCGGTGACCGGGCGCGCCTCAACCGCCTCTACGGGCCGCAGTCGCTCGAGGAGGAGATCTCCACCGAGATCGCGCACGCCGGACTTGCCGACGCCAAGGAGGCGAGCCGGACATGATCGACATCGCCTCCGTCACGATCGGCTTCTTCATCCTCCTGGGGGCGATGACGCTCGGCCTGCACATCGCGACCGTGATGTTTGGCGTGGGCTTCATCGGCGCCGCGCTCTACCTCGGCTGGCCCGGCGCCAACGCGCTGGTGGTCGTCTATCTGGGCTCGATGGACGAGTCCGTTCTGCTGCAGCTGCCGCTGTTCATCCTGCTGGGCGAGATCCTGGTGCGCTGCGGCGCCACCGACCGCATGTACCGCTCGCTAGCGGACTGGCTCAATCCGCTGCCCGGTGGGCTTCTGCACACGAACGTTGCGGCATCGGCCTTGTTCTCGGCCGTGTCCGGGTCGTCGGTGGCGACCGCGGCCACCATCTCCACCGTTGCCTTGCCGGCGTTCAGGAAGAAGAACTACGACACCCGCATGGTGCTGGGCTCGATTGCCGCCGGCGGGTCGCTGGGCAATCTCATCCCGCCCGGCATCGCCTTGATCATCTACGGCGTGCTCACCAACACGTCGGTCGCCCGGCTCTATGCCGGCGGCGTCTTCCCCGGCCTCGCGCTCACCCTGATGTTCATGGGCGTCATCGTGCTGATCGCGCTGTGGCGGCCCTCGATCGCGCCGCGCGAAGTCAACACCGACCCGATGCTGGTGCGGCTGAAGCGCCTGGTCGATCTGCTGCCGCCGTTGATCATCTTCGTCGTCGTCATGGGCTCGATCTACACCGGCTGGGCGACCTCGACCGAGGCGGCAGCCCTTGCCGTCGTCGTGTCGCTGCCGATCGCCATCTTCTACGGCAGGCTCACGATCGACATGCTGCACGACGCCTTCCTGTCGACCGTCAACCTGACGGCGCTCAGCATGCTCATCCTGGCCGGCGCCTTCGCGCTCAACTTCGTGCTGGGCTTGCTCGGCGTCACCTCGGCGCTCACCAAGTTCGTCGCCTCGATGAACGTGACGCCAATCGAGCTGATCTACGTCCTGTTTGCCTTCTACGTCATCCTCGGCACCTTCTTCGAGACCTTGCCGATGATGGTGGGCACCTTGCCACTGGTGCATCCGCTGATCGTCGCCGCCGGCATCGACCCGGTGTGGTTCGGCGTCTTCCTGGTGCTGATGTGCGAGATCTCGCTTATAAGCCCGCCCGTCGGCATGACGCTCTACGTCATCCAGGCGGTGCGCAACGAGGGCTCGATCGGCGACGTCTTCCGCGGCACCGTGCCGTTCTTCTTGACGATGCTGGTCATGACGGTCCTGCTCATCCATTGGCAGGACCTGGCGTTGTGGCTGCCGCGCGTGGCCTTCGATTAGCTCTTGCCGGACCGCGGGCCTCCAGGCCCGCTCATCGTCTTCCTCTTCCGGACCGCGCGCGTCTCGCGCGCCTCATGAGCGCGCGGGACGCGCGCGGTCCGGAAGAGCATGAGCGGGCCTGGAGGCCCGCGGTCCGGCAAGATCACTGCCCCAAGGCGACGACATCCGGGGCGAAGATCATTTCTTCCTGCCCGACGAGCGTCGGGTCGCGCGGCGAGCTGAGATAGCGCGCGAACAGCCACATCCCGTCGCCCGGGTTGGTGACGATCTCGGCCTCGGCGCCGTCGGCCAGCACCACCGACGTGCCGGGCGCGAGGTCGCGGACGTTGATCGCGCTCATTCCGCCGCCTTGCGCTCGCTTCGCCAGGTCGCGAGCTGCGACCAGTCGTCGGCCTCCATGAACTCGGCCCAGCGGCGGTAGAAGTTGCGCATGGGCTGCTCGCTCGACTGCGTCTCGGTGAGGTCGATGACCTCGCCGGGCACGCGCAGGCCCTGGTATTCGTAGTCGGTGACGGCGGTGCCGCTTCCCTGGTCGTAGTTGTAGGGATAGCGCCGGGCGATCGTGCCGCGGCTCGCCGCATGCGCGTAGTTCCAGTTCTCCATGTCGTCCTGCTCGGTCATGCCGGCCGGGCCGGAGTAGCGGATGTAGTAGTCGCGCAGGAAGTTCTTGACCTCGCTCGGCGCATCGCGATCGACGAAGAACCAGCGCCAGCATTCGGTCTGGTGTGGGCTGCGCGGGTGCCACACCGCCATGGTCCGCGGCTGGCGCGAGAGCAGCGCGGTGTTGGGGAAGATCTCGCCGGGCGCGCCGACCAGCCGCGCCTCCTCGCCGCGTAGGCGTCGCTTCTCTTCCTCGCAGTGGCGGAAATACTCGGCGACGATCGGCGCATTGAGATAGGCGGGCGGCGGCGACTTGCCGGCCGGCAGGACGTAGTGGATCGTCTGGTGCCCGCGATCGGGAATGCAGACGTGCAGCTTGCGGCTCACGTCGCGCTCGCCCATGTCGCGACGGCCGGCGCCCGACGGCCCGATGCCGGCGAGATCGACCGAGCGGTGGCTGATATTGTGATAGGTGTCGCCGCTGAAATTCTCGGCCGGGAATTTCCAGTTGCACGGCACCAGCCACTTCTGGATGCCGCCCAGCACTTCGGCCTGACCCTCGCGACCGTCCCAGCCGTCGAGCTGCAGGTCGAGGTAGCGCGTGAAGTCGCCGAGATATTCCAAAAAGCTCGGCGCGGCCGGATCCCAGGTCGCCCAGATCGAGCCCTTGTAGTTGTGCATCTGCGCGACCTCGACCAGGCCCCATTTCTCCTTGTCGAGTCGCGAATGGTAGGCCTCGCGGAAATACGGCACGCCGACCAGCCGCCCGTCGGTGCCGTAGCTCCAGCCGTGATAGGGGCAGGTGAAGACAGCCGTCGTGCCCTGGTCGTAGCGGCACACCTTCATGCCGCGATGGCGGCAGGAATTGAGAAAGACGTGGATCTTGGTGGCCCGGTCGCGGCACAGGATCACGGATTCTTCGCCCATCGACGACACGAAATAGTCGCCGGGCTTGGGGATCTGGCTTTCATGCCCGACATGCAGCCAGGCGCGGGCGAAGATGCGCTCCTGCTCCTCGGCGTAGATGTGCTCGTTGACGAAGATCTCGCGGCTGATCTCGCCCAACCGCAGATCGACCAGGCCGGAGCGATAGCCGCGCTTGTCGTTCATCGCCTGTCCCCTCAAATGAAGAATGTCAGGTTTTTCGACAACAACACGTTCTGATCGAGGATAATCTTGCGTCGGGCCAGAAGCCAGCCCGCGCCGTTGCGCCGGAGTTGATCCTCGCGCCGGCCGACCAGGATGTCGGTCTCGGTCTCGACGCGGTTGCGGTAGATCAGGAAGCGGCTGGTGACCGAGACCTCCTGCGGCGCGGCGAGGGAAGGTTCCGCGCCCTGCACCTGCACGTTCGCGACGAGATGCGAGAGGCGGGAACGCGGCTCTTCGGCCCAATGAATGCCGGTCTCGATCTGTTTTACGCGCCGGCTGAGCGTGTCCTTGCCCTCGTCGAACCAGTTGATGTCGCTGTTGGCGCGGGTGAACTCGCTCTCGTCGTCGCCGAGCTTGACGTTGCGCCGGATCGGCATCCAGTAGCGGACGTCATCGGCCAGCAGGTCGAGCCATTCCCGATAGCGCCGCTCGTCGAGCAGCTCCGCCTCCCGATAGAGGAAATCCGCGATCTCCTGGCTGAGCAACAGCCGGTCGATACGCGCGTCGCGCTCCGCCATGGTGCGTCTCCGCCCCTGCCGCCTCGGGGCAAGGAGTCCAGTCTAGCTGGCGTCCGCCGTTTGCACGAGATGGAGTCGGGCCGATCGCGCCAGAGTCGTGAATGGAATGGTGTCGGCAGTGTTACAACTAAAGGTCGTATAAGTAGTCGTCAGATATGCAACCTTGCAGATTGTCAGAGATTGTATGGAATATTAGTTTTGCAATGTATTGGGGTACGAAACTTGGGGGTATTGCCATGACGACTCGGACGATTGCTGGAACCGTGAACTCTGACGGTTCGATCAGGTATGGCCAGGAATACACCGTGCAGAAGGTGTCGACGGGGCACTATTTCGTCTCGTTCCGGCCGGCGTTTGCGCAGATGGGT
The DNA here is from genome assembly GCA_021732285.1 of Reyranella sp. Taxonomy (GTDB): domain Bacteria; phylum Pseudomonadota; class Alphaproteobacteria; order Reyranellales; family Reyranellaceae; genus Reyranella. The sequence continues at coordinate 12,577 of JAKFVH010000007.1, forward strand.
GGCGGCGCCGCCACGCAGATCTTTCCGGACGGTGATACGCGCGACAACGTGACGATCGTCTCGTTGACCGCCAACGACAGCCTTCTGAAGACCGGCGACGGCAACGGCAACGCGCAGGACCGCGACTTCACCTTCTCCTTCAGTGGAGAGGGAAACATCGCACCCAAGGTGTAGACGCCGCATCGCTAACGGGGCGGCCGGCTGACGTCGTCGGGCTGCGGTGAAGCTGCAGCCCGACGGCCTGCGCCGCCAGTCAAGGCGCGAGGTCGAACATGTCGACGAATCCCGTTGCTCCATCATCATTGCTGCAACCTGAGCTGCTGGAGAGCCAGATCGGCGGCGGCATCGGCGCCTCTGGCGTCACGGTCAACAAATTCCGCGGCGACGTGACCCTGCCCTTGCCGCTCACGAGCTTGCCGGGCGTGCAGGGCGTGAACATTGCTCTGACCGCCCTCAATGCGAGCAACGTCTTTCGCGTTGCCAAGCGCGACAATGCGCAGGCGCCGACGTCCATCCTCGGCCTGGGCTGGTCGCTGCCGCGCGAACGCATCGTCGTCATCGGCAAGGCGACGCTGGACATCACGGACGGTACGTACGCGATCGAGCAGAACGGCAGGCTGACCCCGCTCACCCTCATCGAGAAGGAGGGCGGCAGCTATCTGTTCGCCACCAACGGACATCCCCTGTGGCAGTTCAGGTACGACCCGTCTGCCGAGAGCTGGACCATCGTCACGCCCGACGGCGGCAAGCGGCTTTATGGCGGCCGGGTCGCCGGCGCCTGCGAATGGGGCCTGTCATGGAACGGCTGGATCGGCGCAAGCGCGGCAGCCAATGCGACGCCTTACGCGGTCGTCTGGAACCTCGTCAGGTTGCAGTCCGCATGGGGGCTCGGCATCGACTTCACCTACGACGCCGACACACTGCAAGTCGGCGCCGCCGGTTCCTACACGCGGGCATCGTACCTGGCCCGGATCTCCGACGATCTCGGGCAGGCCGTCGAGCTTCGATATGGCGACAAGGAGCCGTTCGAATGGGTCTGTCCTCATCTCAACCGCGGCCTTCCCGATCCGACCTATCAGGACAGGTACGAGACCCGATACCTGAAGTCGCTCACGGAGTTCAGCAACGCCAAGTCGGCGACGGCGATGCGGACGCTCGTCTTCGACTATCAGATGTTCGACTTCGCCGGGGCCGGGCAGGACATCTACAGGAAGCGCGCGCTGATGGGCTTCCGCACGACCGTCAACGGTATCGTCGCCTCGCCGGATGTGCGCTTCCAGTACGTCACCGATCCCGCGGCGCCGTGGGCCGGCGCGCTGTCGAGCGTCCTCAACCCTTCGGGAGCGACCACGAAAGTCAGCTATTCCTCGATCACCCTGAACGCCGCCCACAATCCGGCCTTCGACAAGACGCTTCCGATCGCGCCACCGCCGGGCTCGCAGGGCAGCCGGCCGTACATCCTGCCGTCGGAAGACTACATGGCGCTGACCTGGGTGCACCCGACGAAGGGAACACTTGCCATACAGGTCTACAGTTTTGGCGGCGCGTGGAGCAAGCCGTGGTCGCCCGATCTTGACCTCGCCGGAACGGTCGACCCGAACGGTATTGCCTATGTACAGGCCGGCGACAAGTTCGCGCTGTTCCTGCCCCCCGTCGGCGGAACCGCCGGCGCCAGTGCGCGCTTGATCCTGTTCCGACGCGATCCCTATCAAGGCAACGTCTGGCATGCCGACATGCGCACGATTCGCCTGACGGCGAGTGTGAGCAAGGTCACGGCCAGCATGGCCGGCGGCGACAACTTCGTGGCTATATCCATCGCCGGGCAGGGCAGGTTTCAGATATTCACCTTCGACCCAGCGTCGGTGGAATGGAAATCCACATCCTTCACGCCATCGGGCGAGAATATCGTCCTGGCGACGGACGGCAGTTGCCTGATCGCGGCCGCCGTTTCCAACTCGACCCGCAATCTCGAGCTCACCAGCTACACCCGCAATCTCGACTTGTCCTGGCGCCTGAGCGGCGGGCCCAGGGTGAAGAACGGCGTCACCTGGCGGTCGGAGTACTTCGCCACGCTGCTCAACTGCAGTCCCAACTTCTGCGCAGTGACCTATGCGGCCGATCAGGGCACGCATCTCGACCTGTTGACCTGGGACGGCCGTGGTGCGTTCGTCGGCGAAAGATCGTTCCAGGCGACGACGGCGACCACCCGCGTCTCGCCGCGCATCGTCATCAACGGTCCGCACGTGTTTCGCTTCGATGCCGGGACCTGGAAGGGCTTCACCTTCACCGACAGTCCGCAGGCCTCCTATGTGATCGGTGACGACTTCGCCTTGCGCAGCCTCAAGGTGGGCGCACCCAACGTCGTCCTGATCCGCTACAAGCCGACAACCGGCGCCTGGGACACCGAGCAGCTGCCGGGTGCGAACGCCGTGATCTATCCGCCCACCCTGGCGGGCAACATCATGACGTGCGGCACCAAGGTCTACAGGCGCCAACTCGATCAGACGTGGAAGCCGATCGCCGATCTGTCGGAATCGGGCGATCCCGCGACACTAGTCAATCGCGGCTCGTTCATCATCTATGCCGAGCGCCGACCCAACGGCAAGAAGCGCATCATCGTGCTGCTGCTAGGCGACGACAGCAAGGTCGTCACCGCGACCTTCGACGACCAATGGTTCGGCGGAGGCGGCGACTGGTTCACCGCCGGGGCCTGCGCCGCGTCGAGATGCTTCGCGACCTATCCAGACAAGCTGTCGCCGCTGGCGCCGTCATCCCTGTTCCTCAACCGCATCCTCGACAACAGCCTGTCCAGTATCCAGACCGACGAGGTTGTGAGCTCGGTTGAGACCGATGACGGCTATCAGAGGCGGGGCACGGCCTATGCCTATGACAACGTCTCGGCGCTGTTCGAACCGAGCGGGCAGATCGTCCAGTATCCCTTCGTGACCGAGTTCCTCGTCGATCAATCCGGCAAGGAGATCGGCGGGCGGATCGAATCGCGGTACTACAACGGGCTGCCGATTCCCGACGATCCGGTGCTCGATCCCTACCACGACCTCGTCGTCGGACGAGAGCATAGCACCGACGTCTTCACCAACGAGGGATTGAGGATCTTCGGCCGCCGGACGCGCTGGCAGCCGCTGGTCTACGCCCATGGTGCCGCCTCGAAAGTCGGCGTTCGCTTCCCGGCGGCGACGGCGGTGATCGGCGAGGCCATCACATGGGATTGCCTGGTGCGCCTGTTCGCGGCGCCGGCAACCGTTGCCACGAGCTTCGATGCGGGCACCATACCGGCATCGGTCAAGACGCAGTTCTCCGATGCCGGACTGGCACTCGATCCCGCGGCGAGCGTCAAGGCCGTGATCGTCGGGGTATCCTGGCAGATCACATCGGGCAGCTCGGTCTATGCTGCACGCCATATCGTGTCTGGCGACATCGAGATTACCACGCAGCTGGAGCGCCGCCGGCAGCAAGGCTACGAAGACCAATCCGGCTCCATGGTGGACCAACGTGCCACCAATCGAACCCCCGACGGCAATCTCGAGACGGTCGCCATCAAGATCGTCCGCGCCTGGACGCTTCCGCAGTATGACGGCCTGCTTCGCACCCGCCAGCTCGATCTCATTGCCGAAACGCGCATCACGAACGTCACCAGGAACGTCACCATCGCATCGAGCGTAACGACCTTCAGCGATCAATGGGGACATGCCAACGCGCCGTTCGACAGCGTGGCGGGCTACGAGTGGAACGGTCCAGGCTCGGTGGCGCCGGACTTCAACTATTCCAATCCGGAGTCGAACACCGAGTGGGTCAGGACGACCAGCGTCTCCAGTCGTGCGCCGACGGGGTTGGCCCTGGTCTGGCGCAACGCCCTCGACGTGCCCTCGAGCCAGATCCTCGACGCCCGGGCCGTGCGGCCGATCGCGAGTTTCCGGAATGCAGACAGCGGGCATCGCGGGGGCGGAGGACAAGCCGAGCCCGAATGCAGCTACATGAGCTTCGAGGCCTATCAGGACGGCGGTCCCTGGCGGACCACGGACGGCAGCCCGATTGCGCCGCTCGTCAGCACGGCGCGAGCCCATACCGGCAAGGCAAGCCTGGAGTTGTCGAATGGACCGAACGCGCCTGGAATCCGCGGGCAGTTCGCGGTGCGGCCGGGTGCGGGACAGCTTGCCGTCAATTTCTGGCTCTACAACGAAGCGGCAACCGGACCCTTTGGCGCCATCCTGCTGCGGTTCGGCGGCGGCCAGACGTACAAGATCGAGCTCGCCTCGACCGCCGGAGCCTGGGCGCGCCATCAGCGGGCAATTTCCGTCCCCGCGGGAGCTGCCGGGAGCTTCACGATCGAAGCGGTCAATGCTGGCGCGTCGACAAACGTCTTCATCGACGACCTCATGGTCTTCCCGCTTCCCGGCAGCGCAGAGGCCGGCGTGTTCGACGCCGACACCTTGCTAGTCACGGCTCGGCTCGACGCCAACGCCGCGACGACCCGGTCGTACTACGACGAAGGCTACAATGTGCTGGCATCGACCAATGCACGGGGCGAGCTCATCCAGCTGGCGACCGGAGGCTATTCGCGTCAGCTATCGGCGGCCGATGCGTACGATCCAGCCTGGCCGAACACCTCGTTCGCCGTCAAGGCGCGCGATGGCGGCTCGTTCGAGACCTTCAACGATGACGGCTGGCGATCCCGTTGGAGGCCGACGCCTCAGGACGCCTGGTCCCCTACCGCCGGCACGGCGCTCGCCGGCAGGCTCACCCTCAACTCGACCACGGGAGGCAGCCTTGCCTGGGCCCGCAGTGGCGTGGAAAGCTTGGTGCTTCGTGCTTGGATCTCGCCGCCAGCCGCCGGGTGGACCGCGGCAGTCGGCATCGCCATCGCCAATGTCGGGACCGTCGAATGGAACCACGATGCGTCGGCCTTGAGGATCCTGGATTCGGCCGGGACAGAACGCGCCCGCCGGGCGATGCCCGGACTGGCCGCAGCGGAATGGATCGTGACCCGAACCGGGGACGCGATCGCCCTTTATGTCAACGGCCAGCCGCTGGTATCGGCCGTCATCCCGGGCAAGGCCGGGGCGATCGAGATTCGAACGTCCGGCAATTCCGGCTTGACGATCTCCGGCCTGGCGGTCCTGTCGGGGCCGGCCATCGCCTTGTCATTTGCCGATGGCCTCTCGACTGCCCTGCAGCGTCAGCTTTTCGCCGAGAGCGGTGCGATCGTCGGCGGCACGCTCAAGGATTCACTCGGGCGAAGCACGGTCTCAAGCAAGCCGGTTCGCTATGACGATGGCTTGCCGCGCTATCGTTCGCACCTCATCGAGGCGCTCGACTGGTCCAGCGGTGTCATGCGCGGCGATGTGGCGACCTATTACGACGGCAGAGACGGTCGCTCGAACGACGAGGGCTTTCCCTACTCGCGGGTCGTGCTGGAGATGGCGGGTGTCCAGCGCCAGCGCGCGAGCGGCAGCCCGGGCCGCGTGCATGCGATCTTTCCCGGTGCCGCGCACGTCGTCGAAAGCGCGACCATCACCAACGTGCGATCGGATTTCGGCAAGGATGTCGCTGCCGGCATCTTCCTGGGGACGGAGACGCGCAACAGCGACGGCGCGCGCGTGCGTTCGTTCACGGACGATCGCATGTCCGAATTCTTCCGGTGCTACATAGCGCCGCCTCGCCTGGGTCTGCGCGAATCCAGGAGTGGCCGCCGCTTCAATCAGCGCGGTCAGCTCGCCGCCATGCTGCCGCCGATGTTCTATTCGCAGGGCTCGGAAGCCTACATCCAGACGCGTGAGGCCGATCCGCTGGGTAAGATATCACGGACGCATTCATCCGACAGCGGTGAGACCAGGACTCTCTACGACCGTCTCAATCGGACTCGCTTCGCGCTGGTCGCGGACGGGCGTGGCAAGGGTACCGGTGGAACCGACCGGATCGTCTACATGAAGTATGACGCACTCGACCGCGTCATCGAGTCCGGCACTGTCGACCATGCCTGGGATCCGAAGGTCCTTGCGCCGCTGGCCAACACCGATTGGCCGACCGACGGCCAATGGGTGGCCAGGGTCGCGTGGGATTGCGTCGTTTCCGGGAACAATCCGGCTGCGATGGTCGACCCGAACAACGGCATCGGACTTCAGGCGTCGGTGCAGCGGCCGCTGCAGGCCGGTGGCTTCTGGACGCAGACAAGCACCTTCGACGCCGATGGCGGTCTCGTGGGATTGTCGCAATCCGATGGCGCCGTCGGCCGGCGCCAGCGCTACGACCTCGACATGCAGGGCGACCTGGCGGCATTGACCTTCGATACCCACGCGGCGGCGGTCACGGTGACCTATCGGCGTGACCTGCAGGGCAATGTCGTGGCGGTTGGCGACGGCCGGGATCCTGCCCGATGGGCAACCTATCGATACACGGCGGAGGGAAGCCGCCAGGAAGAGGTGTTGAATCCCTCCAGTCCGAGACCTGTCCGCCGCAGCTTCGTCTACAATTCGATGGGCCTTCTGACCGACGTGCAATGCGGTGTGCTCGGCGAGGCCTACCGCTACTGGGAGGTGCCGGGCGTCGATGGCGTCACCTACTATGATGGGCAGGTCGCCAGAGCGATGTTCCTGCCTGGCGAGGCAGCCAAGGCGGCGGGTCTCGGGCCGGACGACTGGTCGAACGCCTACGATGCGAATGGCAATCTCTGTGCGGCCGTCAATTCCGACGATGCCCAGCGGTCGATCGGCGGGCCGACCGACCCCATTCTTTACGATGCCAACGACAACATCGTGTCGATGATGGACAGGGGCGTCCATCGCTCCTTCAGCATCGAGCCCGGCACCAACAAGACGGTGTCGATGTCGAGTCCGGAGGGCGTCGAGACGTTCGAGTTCAGTCCGGGAGGCAATCTGACGGCCGCCAAGGGCAGGAGATTCGATCGGCTGGAATACGGCCTAACGAACGGACTGGTATCGAAGGCGCACACGACGAGCGGATCGACCGTTTCCATCGACTATGGCGAGGGTGATGCGCGCGTCCGGACGAACAGGGTCGATGGCCGCGGCACGGCTGCTGCGCGAACGGACTATCTGCACGACACCGACGGGCAGGTCCTCACGCAGGCCGGCGACGACATCGGGTCCATGACCTACATCCCGGGTCCCTTCGGCCTCGTGGCCGTCCTGGATGGCAACCGGACTCCGGGCTTCATCGTCCGCGATCGCCAGAATTCGACGCGGTTGGTCGTGGCGGAAGACGGCTCGCTACTGGCCGGCTATGCCTACGAACCGTTCGGCGGCATGGCGCAGGCGCCGGTCGGGCCGTGGCGCGATCGTATCCGCTATCTCTACATCGCCCAGGAGCTCGATCCCGACACCGGCCTCTACAATCTCAACGCCCGGCTCTACGATCCCGTGTTGCGACGCTTCGTGTCGATCGACCCGCTGCGGTCGACGGCCAGCCCCTACGTCTATGTCTCCAACATTCCGTTCCAGACCAGCGATCCGAGCGGACTTCTTGCGTTCCTGCTCGCGCTCGCGATCGGCGCGATCGTCGGTGCGATCATCGGCGGCGGCGTAAGCGCCCTTACCTACACGGCGACGCACGACTGGAAGGTCGACGACTGGGGCGAGTTCTGGAAGGAAGTCGGCATCGGGGCGGCGGTGGGCTTCGTCTCCGGCGCGGCCGGTGTCGCTGCCGGCGGCGCGGCCACGGCGGGCCTGGTGACGGGCGCGGCGCGCGTCGGCGGCAGCGTCGGCGCCTTTGCCCTCACGACGGCAGGGCGAGTCACGGTCGGTGTCGTCGGCGGTGCGGTGGGCGGTGCCGCCGGTGGCGCAACCGGGCAGGTCGTCAACAACGCGATCAGGGATGAACCGCTCGACAAGAACGTCGGATGGGCGACGTTGACCGGAGCCGCCATAGGCGCCGTGTTCGGCGGCGTTACGTCGGCGTTCTATTTCCCGGGACCGCGCGGCCCGGGCATTGCGACCGCAGCCGAAGGCGATGCTTATGCCACGCAGCTCCGTGCCCCGGCGCCGAACATCGTCCGGAATCCACAGGTCGTCGCCCCTGGAGGCAACGCAACGCCGGCGGAAGCCTATGTCACGTGGCGAGACCTGATGGGGCTGGCGCCGCGCGGGGTGGCCAACGACTTCGCTCCGGGCGCGAACATCAAGTTCGGGATGAAGTTCACCAGCCCTAACGTTCCCCGGTCAGGACCGCCCTTAGTCGGGCCTGCTGGCACCCACTTCGAGGTGCGGTTTCACAGTCCCCAGCCAGCAGGCCTTCCCGCGACCCGAGGCAACACGTACTGGACAGCCAAGGTGGGCTGGGGAACGAGCGGCAGCCAGATCAACAAAGGTCGCAACCTGTTGCAGGACAATGGGTTATTCACCCCGGGGAACGGCAACCAAGGTCTGTTCTACACGCACCTTCGATTCCGCTTCTGGTCCTGGACCTGAGCGACAACGCCCGGATCCGAGGCAGGATCAAGCGGCTCAGCGCAGGCTGGCGTTGATCTTGTCGAGCGCGGCCGGGCCGGGGCAGAGATCCGGCGTGTTGAGCGTGTTGAGCGGCGCATCCACCGTGTTCATGTGGTGGTGCAGGTCCTTCGGCGTCGGATCGACGTAGAGAAGGCCGGTCACGACCTCGCCGGCCTGCAGGCCTTCCTGCACGCGCTTCATGGCGGCGACCTTGTCGGCCGGATCGTACTCCTCGCCGAGCTTGCGCAGCCTGAGCCACGAGCCGTCGTGCTGCTGCACGGTCGTCAGGGTGCCGGGGGCGTAGTCCGCGATGATCTCCTCGCGGCCCTCGATGAAGTCGATGCGGTTCAGGGCCTCGTTGTGCTCGCGCACATAGTCGTAGCTCTTGGTCGAGCCGGCGTGGTTGTTGAACGCCACGCACGGGCTGATGACGTCGAGGAAGGCGGCACCCTTGTGGCTCATCGCCGCCTTGATCAGCGGCACCAGCTGGTGCTTGTCGCCCGAGAAGGAGCGGCCGACGAAGGTGGCGCCCATCAGGATGGCGAGCGACACCATGTCGATCGATTCGTCGGAGTTGGCGACGCCCTTCTTGCTGACCGAGCCCTTGTCCGCAGTCGCTGAGAACTGGCCCTTGGTCAGGCCGTACACGCCGTTGTTCATGACGATGTAGGTCATGTTCACGCCGCGGCGCATGATGTGGGCGAACTGGCCGAGCCCGATCGAGGCCGAGTCTCCGTCGCCCGACACGCCCATGTAGATAAGGTCGCGGTTGGCGAGGTTGGCGCCGGTCATCACCGACGGCATGCGGCCGTGCACGGTGTTGAAGCCGTGGGAGGCGCCCACGAAGTAGGTCGGCGCCTTGGACGAGCAGCCGATGCCCGAGAGCTTCGCCACCTGGTGGGGCAGGATGTCGAGCTCGTAGCAGGCCTGGATGATGGCGGCGCTGATCGAATCGTGGCCGCAGCCGGCGCACAGGGTCGAGACCGCGCCTTCATAGTCGCGGCGGGTGTAGCCGGCCTTGTTCTTGACCAGCGAGGGATGGTGCAGCTTGGGCTTGGCGATATACGTCATGACGCCGCCTTCTCGAACGGGACAACCTTGAACTGGGCGAGCTTCTTGGCGATGTCGGTCGCGATGAAGCGCGCGGTGATGGGCGTGCCATCATAGTGCAGCACGGGAACGAGCTTGCGCGCATCGAGCGTGAAGTCGTTCATGATCATGGAGCGGAGCTGGCCGTCGCGGTTCTGCTCGACCACGAACACGCGGTCGTGCTCGTGGATGAAATCCTCGACCGCCTGGGCGAACGGGAAGGCGCGCACGCGCAGCGCGTTGACGTGGTTGCCGGCCTCCTCGAGATGGTCCAGCGCCTCGGCCATGGCCGGGCTGGTCGAGCCGAAGTAGATCACGCCGAAGCGCGTCGCCTTGGGCGAGGAGTAGCGCAGCGGCTGCGGCGCGATCCTGGCGGCCGTGTGGAACTTCTTCTGCAGCCGCTCCATGTTGCGCACGTAGACGGCGCCTTCCTCGGAGTAGCGCGCGAACTCGTCCTTGGTCGTGCCGCGGGTGAAATACGAGCCCTTGCTCGGGTGCGTGCCGGGATAGGTGCGGAAGGGGATGCCGTCGCCGTCGACGTCGAGGTAGCGGCCGAAGGTCTTGCCGGCGTCGAGGTCGGCCGCCGTCATAATCTTGCCGCGGTCATAGACGCGCTTCTCGTCCCACACGAAGGGCTCGCACAGGCGGTGGTTCATGCCGATGTCGAGGTCGGTCATGACGAACACCGGCGTCTGTAGCCGGTCGGCGAGGTCGAGCGCCTCGGCGGTGAAGTCGAAGCACTCCTTGGGATCCTCGGGGAACAGCAGGACGTGCTTGGTGTCGCCGTTGGAGGCGTAGGCGCAGGAGAGCAGGTCCGACTGCTGGGTGCGCGTCGGCATGCCGGTCGACGGGCCGCCGCGCTGCACGTTCACCAGGACGGCCGGGACCTCGGCGAAGGAGGCGAGGCCGATGAACTCGGTCATCAGCGAGATGCCCGGGCCCGAGGTGCTGGTGAAGGCGCGCGAGCCGTTCCAGCCGGCGCCGATCACGATGCCGATCGAGGCGAGCTCGTCCTCGGCCTGGACGATGGCGTACTTGGCCTTGCCGGTCTCCTTGTCGTGGCGCAGCCGCTTGCAGTGCGACTGGAAGGCCTCGGCCAGCGAGGAGGAGGGCGTGATGGGATACCAGGCGCACACCGTGGCGCCGCCATAGACCGCGCCGAGGGCGGCGGCGTTGTTGCCTTCGACGAAGATCTTGTTGCCGACGTTGTTCGCGCGCTTGACCTTCAGTTTCACTGTGCCGGGCTCGATGTGCTGCGTGGCCCAGTCGCGGCCGAGGTTCAGCGCCTTGACGTTGGAGTCCAGAAGCTTCTCCTTGCCCTTGAACTGCTCGCCGAACAGCTTCTTGATCTCCTCGGGGTCGATGTCGAGCAGGATCGACAGTGCGCCGACATAGATGATGTTCTTGAACAGCTGGCGCTGGCGGGCGTCGGTATAGGTGGCGTTGGTGATGGCCGTCAGCGGCACGCCGACGATGTTGATATCCTCGCGGAACGCCGACGCCGGCATCGGCTTGGTGCTGTCGTAGAACAGATAGCCGCCCGGCTCGATCTCCTTGACGTCTTCTACCCAGGTCTGCGGGTTCATCGCGACCATCATGTCGACGCCGCCGCGCCGGCCGAGATAGCCCTTTTCGGTGACCCGCACCTCGTACCAGGTCGGCAGACCCTGGATGTTCGACGGGAAGATGTTGCGCGGGCTGACCGGCACGCCCATGCGCAGGATCGAACGGGCGAACAACTCGTTGGCGGATGCCGATCCGGAACCGTTGACGTTCGCGAACTTGACGACGAAGTCGTTGACCGCGGCTATGGCCTTCACGACCTTCCTCCCCTTCGCGGACGCCGCGAAGGGGAGGTGCCCGCGTAGCGGGCGGAGGGGTCATGAGCATCAGCACGGGTGCTCATGACCCCTCCGTCGGCGTAAGACGCCGACACCTCCCCAGCTTCGCTGGGGAGGAAGTAACCAGATTCTATTGCTTGCGGCATACGTGCTCCGCTTGAGTCATTTCCATGTAGTACTTGCGCATGTCCCACGCGCCGGTCGGGCAGCGCTCGGCGCACAACCCGCAATGCAGGCAGACATCCTCGTCCTTGACCATGACGCGGCCGGTCTTGAGGTCGTTGGCGACATAGAGGTCCTGGGTCGGATTGACCGCCGGCGCGTTCAGCCGGAGGCGGAGGTCCTTCTCCTCGCCGTTCTCGGTGAAGGTGATGCAGTCCATCGGGCAGATGTCGACGCAGGCGTCGCATTCGATGCAGAGCGTGCCGGCGAACACCGTCTGCACGTCGCAGTTCAGGCAGCGCTGGGCCTCGTTGAAGGCGAGCTGGGGATCGAAGCCCAGCTCGACCTCGGCCATGATGTCCTTCAGCGCCTCGGCCTTGGCACGGTGCGGGACCTTGAAGCGGTGGTCGATGGTGGGAGCGTTGTCGTAGCTCCACTCGTGAATGCCCATCTTCTGGCTGACGATGTTGACGCCCGGCGCCGGCCGCTCGTCGGGGTCCTCGCCTATAAGCATCTTGTGGATGGAGATCGCCGCATCGTGGCCGTGCGCGGCCGCCCAGATGATGTTCTTCGGTCCGAAGGCTGCGTCGCCGCCGAAGAACACCTTGGCTTGCGTGCTCTGCAGCGTCGCCTCGTTGAGCTTGGGCAGGCCCCAGCGGTCGAACTCGATGCCGGCGTCGTTCTCGATCCAGGGGAAGGCGTTCTCCTGGCCGATCGCCACCAGGACGTCGTCGCATTCGTGGTGCTCGTCGGGCTCGCCCGACGGGATCAGCGAGCGGCGGCCCTTGGCGTCGTATTCCGCCTTCACCTTTTCGAACAGCACGCCGGTGATCTTGCCGTCCTTGTGCGTGACTTCCTTGGGCACCAGCATGTTGAGGATGGGAATGTCCTCGCCCATCGCGTCTTCCTTCTCCCAGGGAGACGCCTTCATCTCGTCGAAGCCGGAGCGGACGATCACCTTGACGTCCTCGCCGCCCAGGCGGCGCGCGGTGCGGCAGCAGTCCATCGCCGTGTTGCCGCCGCCCAGCACGATCACGCGCTTGCCGACCTTGCTGATGTGGCCGAACGAGACCGACGACAGCCAGTCGAGGCCGATATGGATGTTGGCCGCGGCTTCCTTGCGGCCGGGCACGTCGAGGTCGCGGCCGCGCGGCGCGCCCGAGCCCACGAACACCGCGTCGTAGCCTTCGGCTAAAATCTTCTTCATCGAGTCGACCTTCTGATGGCGGAACTCGATGTTGCCGATGCCGGTGATGTAGCCGACCTCTTCGTCGATCACCGACTCCGGCAGGCGGAAGTGCGGGATCTGGGTGCGGATGAAGCCGCCGAGCTTGGGATCCTGGTCGTAGATGATGATCTCGTAGCCCAGCACGGCGAGATCGCGCGCCACGGTGAGCGAGGCGGGGCCGCCGCCGACGCAGGCGATGCGCTTGCCGTTCTTGGCCGGCGCCTTGGGCAGCGCAGCCTTGATGCCCTCGTCGTCCTTGTAGTCGGCGGCGACGCGCTTGAGGCGGCAGATCGCGACCGGCTCCTTCTTGCCCTTGACGAGATGCTCGTCCTCGACGCGGCTGCGCCGGCACGCGGGTTCACACGGTCTGTCGCATGTCCGTCCCAGGATTCCGGGGAAGACATTGGACTTCCAGTTGATCATGTACGCGTCGGAGTAGCGCCCGTGGGCGATCAGACGGATGTACTCGGGGACCGGGGTATGGGCGGGGCAGGCCCACTGACAGTCGACGACCTTATGAAAGTAGTCGGGATTCTTGATGTCGGTCGGCTTCAACAGCAACTCCAGGCGCCGGTCCGCGGCCGGGTAAATGACAGTTCAGAGCATAGCCCAAAAGGGTCGCGCATTGGGTAGATTCGGGATGTCTCCGTCAAGAACCTTGTGCGCCAACCGCTTGGGACGAAACAACAAAACCACAGCTTTTGAATGGCCTTTCAGGGGCGATGGCGATACGCGCTGGGCGAGGCACCCGCGGCGCGCCGGAACATCGCGCTAAAGGCACTAACGCTGTCGTAGCCCAGATCGAGAGCCACCTGCGTCACTGGGGCGCCATTTCCCAGGCGGCCCATCGCTTCGAGAACACGCGCCTGCTGGCGCCAGGCGCCGAAGGAAAGGCCGGTTTCGCTCTGGAAATGGCGTGCGAGTGTGCGGGCGCTGGCGTTGAGCGTCGCCGCCCATTCGTCCAGCGTGCGCTGATCGCCCGGTGCATCGAGCAATGTCTGGCAAAGCGCGCGCAGCCTGGGATCACTCGGCATCGGCAGCTGCAAGGGCAGGGACTGCAGGCCGCGCAGTTCGGCGATGATCAGGGCCACGACATGGCCGGCCGGTCCATCCTCGTCGTAGTCCAGGGGCAGCTCGGTCGCGCGCACGATCAGTTCGCGCAGCAGCGGCGACACCGGCAGCACGCGACAGACCTCGGGCATGAACGCGGCCGCGTCCTCACGCAGATAGAGCGTGCGCATGGTGAGATCGCTCAGCATGACGATGCTGTGTTGCACGCCGGCCGGCATCCACAGCGCGCGCTGCGGCGGCACCATCCACATGCCGTCATCCGTCGAAACGCGCATCGCGCCGACGGTGGCGTAGATGAGCTGGGCGCGTTCATGAAGGTGCGGCAGCACCTCGAAGCCCGAGGCGAAATCCTTGGGCATGGCCGCGACCGCTCGCGGGACACGCTGGTAGTCGAGCGGGTCGGTCGAGCGCTTGGGGGCGGCTTGTCTCTTTCGCGACATAAGTTGGCAGCCTAGCGCAAGACAGACAGACCCGCCATGCCTAGTCTGACGGTCGGAGGAAAAGAGTATGAGTCACAGCAGTCCGACCGCGATCCTGCTCAACATCGGCCACGCGATGGACCACTGGCTGATCGTGGTCTTTGCCTACACCTGGGGCGTCATCGCCGGGGTGTGGGGCGTCGAATGGACCGAGCTCACGCCGTTCAACTACGGCGCGCTGTTCATGTTCGGCGTGGGCTCGATCGTGAGCGGCCGGTTGGGCGACCTGTGGGGCCGCTGGATCATGATGGTGATCTTCTTCGCCGGGATGGGCGTGTCGGCGCTGATCATCGCTCTGTGCAGCAACAAGTGGCAGATCGGCATTGCGCTGACCCTGATGGGCGCCTTCGCCTCGATCTACCATCCGGTCGGCATCCCGATGCTGGTGCAAAAGGCCAAGAACTACGGCTTCACCATCGGCGTGAACGGACTGGCCGGCAACATGGGCATCGCCATCGCCGCCGGCGTCTCGGTCTACATCGCCCAGCGCTTCGGCTGGCAGATGGCCTTCGTCATCCCGGGCGTGATCTGCCTGGTGTGCGCCGTCGCTTTCGTGGCCCTGGTGCCGCGCGAAGAGGAGGCGCCGGCCAAGCGCAAACAGAAGATGATCGACTTGCCGCCGTCGGTGATGGCGCGCGTGTTTGGCATCATGACCTTCACCGCGGTGACCGGCAGCATCATCTTCAACTTCACGACCAACGGTAACGGCGAGCTTTTGCGCGAGCGCGTCAAGGGCGCGGTGCAGGATCCGGCCGAGCTCGCGATCATGCTGTTCGTGATCTTCTCGCTGGCCTCCCTGGCCCAGCTCGTGGTCGGCAAGCTCATAGACCGCTATCCGCTGAAGAACATCTACGTGCCGATCGTGCTGCTGCAGGTGCCGTTGTTCCTGATCGCCTCGCAGGTCACGGACTGGGCGCTGTTCATCACGGCGATCGGCTTCATGCTGCTGGTGTTCGGCGCCATCCCGTTCACCGACGCCATGATCGTGAAGTACATCGACGACCGCATGCGCAGCCGCGTCACCGGTGCGCGGCTCGCGATCGGCTTCGGCGTCAGCTCCGTGGTCGTGGCCCTGATCGGCCCGATGGTGAAGGAGGCCGGCTTCCCGGTGATGCTGATGGTGCTGGCGGGCTGCGCCTTCCTCGGCTTCTGCGCCATCTCGATGCTCCCCGGTGAGCGCGACATGAGCAAGGCGACGCTGAAGCCCGCCGAGTAACAGAATCGTCCTGCCGAGAACAAAGGCATATTGGTACGGTACAACCGTACGCACATGTTCTCGGTATGGCGACCATGTCGGTTGAAGAGATAGACACGCTTGTCGTGGGTGGCGGCCAGGCGGGGCTGGCCATGAGCGAGCATCTGAGCCAGGCGGGCGTGCCCCATGTCGTCGTCGAGCGGCATCGGATCGCCGAACGCTGGCGCTCGGAACGATGGGACTCGCTGGTCGCGAACGGCCCGGCTTGGCACGATCGCTTTCCGGGTCTGGCATTTTCCGATGTCGACCGGACTGTCGGTCCCGACGATTTCGCGTCCAAGGAAACGGTGGCGGACTATTTCGTCGCCTATGCCAGGAAGATCTCGGCCCCCATCCGCTGCGGTGTCGACGTCTTGAAGGTCGAAAGAAGGATCGGTCGTCCTGGCTTCCGTGTAAAAACCTCCACGGGCGTGATCGAGGCCAACAGCGTCGTCGCGGCAACCGGCTCCTTCCAGCGTCCCGTTGTTCCTGGGTTGGTTCCCCGCCAAGCCCGAGTGGTGCAAATGCACTCCACGGGTTACCGCAATCCGGCCCAGCTGCCCGAAGGGGCGATCCTCGTTGTGGGATCCGGCTCCTCAGGGACCCAGATCGCGGAAGAACTGCTTGAGTCCGGACGGCGCGTCTACCTCTCGATCGGTCCGCACGACCGTCCGCCGCGGGCCTATCGCGGCCGCGATTACTGCTGGTGGCTCGGTGTTCTGGGCAAATGGGACGCTGTCGCTCGAGAGCCGGGCAGGGAACACGTGACGATCGCCGTGAGCGGTGTACGCGGCGGCCACACGATCGACTTTCGCCGTCTTGCAGCGAGGGGAATGATTCTGGTTGGGCGGACGGAAGCCTACGCCGATGGCGCGATCAGCTTCGCGCCGGACCTTTTAGACAATCTCGAACAGGGCGACCTGAACCTCCGCTCTCTGCTGGATGAGGCTGACGCCTATGTCGTCCGCAACGGTCTCGACCTCCCGGAAGAGGTGGAGGCAAGGGCCATCGGGCCAGACTCCGATTGCATAACCAACCCCATTTCAGGGCTCGATCTGGCGAAGACGGGAATCACCACCATCATCTGGGCGACGGGATTCGTTGCGGACTACAGCTGGATAGAGCTCGATGTTTTCAACGAGGACGGCAGGCCGAGACATCAGCGTGGCGTCTCGGCCGAGCCGGGCCTGTATTTCCTCGGCCTGCCCTGGCAGTCGCGACGTGGCTCCTCGTTCATCTGGGGCGTGTGGCACGATGCCAGGTATCTGGCTGATCAAATCGCCACCCAGCGCAGGTATGTCGACTATCACCTCGCGACGCGTGGAAGCCGGCCTCAGCTGCGGTAGTCTGTCGAACGAACACAGGGTGGAAACAATGCTCAAGAGACGCAGTGTGCTGGCGGCAACCGCCGGCTGGACCATCGTCGGCGCCTCCGCGGTGCGCGCCCAGGCCTGGCCGAACGGGCCGGTCAAGATCGTGGTGCCTTACATCCCGGGTGGCGCCACCGACACGGCGGCCCGCATCGTCGCCGAGAAGATGACCGGACTGCTCGGCCAGCAGGTGATCGTCGAGAACCGCGGCGGCGGCAACACCATCATCGGCATGGAGCTGGTCGCCAAGTCCAGGCCCGACGGCCAGACCCTGCTGCTCGGCACGACGACGCTTGCGACCAACGCGGCGCTCGGCCTCAAGCAGCCTTACGAGCCGCTAAAA
The DNA here is from genome assembly GCA_021732285.1 of Reyranella sp. Lineage (GTDB taxonomy): Bacteria > Pseudomonadota > Alphaproteobacteria > Reyranellales > Reyranellaceae > Reyranella. Next base: position 29,856 of record JAKFVH010000007.1, read on the forward strand.
GACTTCCAGCCGATCTCGACGCTGGCCGACATCCCCGACCTGATCGCCTACAACAACGACGTGCCGGCGAAGAACTGGGCCGAGTTCGCCGAGTGGGTGAACAAGCAGCCGCAGAAGGTGCGCTTCGCGACGTCGGGCATCGGCAACCAGCCTCATCTCTGGATGGAGCTGTTCAAGACCCGCAACAAGCTCAACATGGAGGTCGTGGCCTACAAGGGCGCGGCCGATGCCATTCGCGACGTGCTGGCAGGCCATGTGCCGATGATCTGCGACGTGGTCCTGCCGACCGGCAACCACGTCAAGGCGGGGCGCATGAAGGGCCTGGTCGTTTCCTCGACCGAACGTTCACCGGTGTGCCCTGATGTGCCGACGGTGGTCGAGCTCGGCATGCCCGACATGGTGAGCGCGGTATTCTTCGGCGTGGTGGCGCCGGCCGGCGTGCCGCGGCCGATCATCGATCGGCTGAACGGGCTGGTCCGCCAGATCATCGCCGATCCCGAGGTGAAGAAGAAGTTTGCCGACCTCGGCTACTTCACCACCGGCAGCACGCCCGAGGCCTATCTCGAGAAGCTGAAGTTCGAGACCGAGCGCTGGACCAAGGTGGTCAAGGACAACAACATCAAGGTCGA
>JAKFVH010000006.1 GCA_021732285.1 Reyranella sp.
CCGGCGTCGGCCACTCGGCCGGCAACATCGTGCGCACGGCGATCTCCTTCGAGCCGCGCGACGGCCATCTCTTCGTCTTCATGCCGCCGACCGAGCGCACCGAGGACTATCTCGACCTCGTCACCGCAGTGGAGGATACGGCCGAGGAGCTCGGCCAGCCGGTGTTCATCGAAGGCTATCCGCCGCCCGGTTCCGATCCGCGCCTGCTGAGCTTCAGCGTCACGCCCGATCCCGGCGTCATCGAGGTCAACATCCATCCGTCGATGAACTGGCGCGAGCTCGTGGACAAGACGGAGATCGTCTACGAGGAGGCGCGCACGACGCGGTTGGGCGCGCAGAAATTCATGATCGACGGGCGCCATACCGGCACCGGTGGCGGCAACCACGTGACCCTGGGCGGACCGTCGGCGGCCGATTCGCCGCTGCTGCGCCGGCCCGATCTGCTGAAAAGCCTTTTAGGCTACTGGCTCAACCATCCCTCGCTGTCCTACCTGTTCTCCGGCCTGTTCATCGGCCCGACCAGCCAGCATCCGCGCGTCGACGAGGCGCGCAACGATGCCCTGCACGAACTCGAGATCGCCTTCCGCCAGATCAAGTCGGGCGAACAGGCGCCGCCGTGGCTGGTCGACCGCATCTTCCGCAACCTGCTGGTCGATGCGACGGGCAACACCCATCGCACCGAGTTCTGCATCGACAAGCTGTTCACGCCCGACGCCGCCTCGGGCCGCCGCGGCCTGCTCGAGCTGCGCGCCTTCGAGATGCCGCCGCACTGGCGCATGAGCGTGGCGCAACAGGCGCTGCTGCGCGGCCTGGTCGCGAAATTCTGGGACCGGCCCTACGAGCGCACGCTGACGCGCTGGGGCACCCGCCTGCACGACGATTTCATGCTGCCGCACTTCGTCTGGCAGGATTTTTCCGACGTGCTGGCCGACCTCTCGGAGGCGGGCTATCGCTTCTCACCCGACTGGTTCGCGCCGCACTTCGAGTTCCGCTTTCCCAAGATCGGTGAGGTCGCGCAGCGCGGCATCGAGCTGGAGCTGCGCCATGCGCTTGAACCCTGGCATGTGCTGGGCGAGGAGCCGGGTGGTGGCGGCACGGTGCGCTATGTCGACAGCTCGGTCGAGCGCCTGCAGCTGAAGGCCGTCGGCCTGAACGAGCAGCGCCATGTCATCGCCTGCAACGGCTGGCGCCTGCCGTTGCGCGCTACCGGGACGGTCGGCGAGTACGTTTCGGGCGTGCGCTATCGCGCCTGGCAGCCGTCGAATGCGCTGCATCCCAGCATCGGCATCCACGCGCCGCTCGTCTTCGACATCCACGATTCCTGGAATGGCCGGTCGCTCGGCGGCTGCAGCTACCACGTCGCCCATCCCGGCGGCCGCAGCTACGACCGCATGCCGGTCAACGCCAACGAAGCCGAGGCCCGCCGCCGCGCCCGCTTCTTCCCGATCGGCCATTCACCGGGCGACATGCCGGAGCCAAGGCCAATCGACAATCCGGAGCATCCGCTGACGTTGGATTTGAGACGGGCTTAGCGTTCGCTCCCGCCCTTCATGCTCCTCTCCCCCGCTAGGGGGAGAGGCTGGGTGAGGGGGTTGCGCATAGCCTTCGATGCCCCCTCACCTAACCTCTCCCCCTAGCGGGGGAGAGGAACATGAGGGGAATGAAAATTCGACGGCGAGAGAGGCCCCATGGACCCCGCCCTCGCCCCATGCGATTCTAGCCCTCCTGTTCACTTCTCCCGCGGACCCATGGAGTCTTTGCGCGGCCTCTCCTCCTCGCCGGCAAGCGCATATGACGAGCTGGTCACCGGCCAGAAGTCGATCCGCTACCACTGGCAGGGCATTTTAAGCGTCATCCGCGCGCTGCCGGGCGGGCTGGGCGAGCGCGTCGAGAGCGCGCGCCGCCAGCTCGAGGAATCGGGCGCCACGGTCAACCTGCTCGACGATCGCGGCGCGCCGCGCTGGACGTTCGACCCGCTGCCCTTCGTGGTCACGCCCGACGAATGGTCCGAGATCGAAAGCGGTGTCATCCAGCGCGCCCAGCTGCTCGACGCCGTGCTGGCCGACGTCTACGGCCCGCAGACGCTGCTGAAAGATCATTTGCTGCCGCCGATGCTGGTCCACGCCAACCGGCATTTCCAGCGGCCCTGCCGCGTCACCGACGGCAAGGCGCCGACCCGCTACCTCGCCCACTATGCCGTCGACCTGGTGCGGCTCAGCAACGGCCGCTGGCACGTGCTGGCCGACCATACCGAGGTGCCGTCGGGCATCGGCTATGCCATCGAAATGCGCCGCGTGCTGGCGCGAAGCCTGCCCGAGGCGTTCCGCTCCATCCCGGTCCGGCACCTGCGGCCCTTCGTCGACCACTGGCACGATTCGCTGCTCGCCCTGGCGCCGGCCGGCATGACGCAGCCCACCATGGCGGTGCTGACGCCGGGGTCGCTGTCGGCGACCTACTTCGAGCACGTCTACCTCTCGCGCGTGCTCGGCGTGCCGCTGGTCGAGGGCGGCGACCTGGTGGCGCGCGACGGCGAGGTGTCGATCAAGACCCTGGCCGGCCTGCGGCCGGTGCACATGCTGCTGCGCCGCCTCGACAGCGCCTTCGCCGACCCGCTCGAGCTGCGCGCCGATTCCGCGCTCGGCGTCACCGGCCTGGTCGAGACCACGCGCTCGGGCGCCATCTCGCTCGCCAACGCCCTGGGCTCGGGCGTGGTCGAGACGCCGGCCATGATGCCGTTCCTCGAGCGGCTGAGCGAAAGGCTGCTGGGCCAGCCCCTGCACCTGCCCTCGCTCGACGTGTGGTGGCTGGGCGAGCCTGCCGCGCTCACCTTTGCGCTGGCCAACCTCGACCTGATGATCGTGCGGCCCTGCCTGGAGGCCGACCGCGAGCCGATCGTCGTCGGCATGCTGGAAGCGGCCGAGCGCAAGGCGCTGGAAGCGCGCATCCGCGCCCAGCCCGGCCACTTCGTGGCGCAATATCCGGTGACGCCCTCGCTCAGCCCCAAATGGGACGGCAAGAACCTCGCGCCGGCCGCCATGGTGATGCGCGTGTTCGTGAGTGCGGAGGGCGACTCCTACCGCGTGCTGCCGGGCGGCCTGGCGCGCGAGCCGATGGGCGACACCTGCCTGCGCTCGCTCGGCCGGCTGAACGGCACGCTGAAGGATGTCTGGGTGCTGGCCGAGGATGCCGCCGACGTGCAGCTGCCCTCGACGCGACGCTTTCACCAGCTCTCGGTCGAGCGCGGCGGCGCCGACCTGCAAAGCCGCGTTGCCGACAATCTCTACTGGCTCGGCCGCTACATAGAGCGCCTGGACAACGACGCCCGCCTGCTGAGGACCACGGCGACCAAGGTGGCGACCGGCGCGGTGAGCCCGCGCGACGCCCTCGAATTGCGCCTGCTGGGACGCCTCTTGAGCCAGGCCAACCTGATGGACAAGGCCACGGCCCTGTCGGCGCCGGAGAATGCCGCCTTCCAGCAGGGCCTGGCCGCCGTCAGCGCCGACAATCGCGGCCTGGTGACCGTGCTCGATGCCATCCAGCGCCTGACCAGCTCCATGCGCGAGCGCTTTTCGGTCGACATGATCACGGCCGCCGGCCCGGTGATGGCCGACGTCCGCCAGCGCCTGACATCGGCGCGCGGCCAGCTCGATCCGCTACTTGCCGCCCTCGACGAGATCGTGCAGTTCGTCGCCATCCTGTCGGGCCTCGCGCAGGAGAACATGACGCGCGGCACCGGCTGGCGCTTCCTCGACCTCGGGCGGCGGCTGGAGCGTGCGCAGTTCGTGGCGACCGGCGCGCTCGGGCCCTTCGCCCAGTCGCCGATCGACTGGGAAGCCTCGATGTGGGTGGCGCTGGAGCTCTGCGACAGCACCATCACCTACCGCACGCGCTATCTCGGCCAGCTGCAGCCTGCGCCCGTCCTCGATCTCGTCATCCTCGACGACAGCAACCCGCGCTCGCTCGCCTTCCAGCTGCGCGCCATGGAGGGCCATCTCGACTACCTCGCGCGCGTCTCGGGCGTGCGCGTGCCGGCGCTGCCGCCGGCGCTCGACCACGACCTCGCCTCCGCCGTGAAGCAGTTCGCCGGCGACGAGCAGGTGTGGCGCCACGAAGGCCTCGCCCTCGCCATGTTGCGCGATCTCGCCGACGAGACCGACCGCCGGCTCGACGGCCTGTCCGAGGCGATCACGCGCGCCTATTTCAGCCACGTGCCGGCGGCGCAGGCCGTCGGCTCGTCGACGGCGTGATTGGGCGATGAAGTACCTGCTGTCCCATCGCACGTCCTACACCTACGCCAGCACCGTCGATTCGGCGCAGCACATTGCCCATCTGCGCGCCCGAGCCTTTTCTGGCCAGACGGTGAGCTCGATCAGCATCGAGACCAACCCGATCCCGGCATTGGCGGTGCAGCACACCGACCATTTCGGCAACAGCATCGACATCTACCGCCTCGACAAGCCGCATCATCGCTTCGACATCGAGGTGCGGGCCGCGATCGACGTCCGCTTTCCCGATCCGCCGCCGGCCGCCTCGACGCCGCCCTGGGAAGAGGTACGCAGGGCGCTGAACGGCAACGGCTTTCCGGTTTCGGTCGAGGCGAGCGAGTTCGTGCACGAATCGCCGCTGGTGCCGGTGCTCGAAGAATTGAAGGCCTACGGCGCCGCGTCACTGGCGCCTGGCCGGCCGATCCTCGAGGCGGCGCGCGAACTTACCTCGCGCATCAAGAAGGACTTCGAATACCATCCCGGCGCCACCGACATCAGCACGCCGCTGGCCGAGGTCTTCGCCGGCAAGGCCGGCGTCTGCCAGGACTTCGCCCATGTCGAGATCGCCGCCCTGCGCGCCCACGGGCTCGCGGCGGCCTATGTCTCGGGCTACATCCGCACCGTCCATTCCAAGGAAGAGATCGAGCTGCGCGGCGCCGACGCCAGCCACGCCTGGGTCGCGGTGTGGTGCGGCGAGCAGGCGGGCTGGGTCCATCTCGACCCGACCAACGACCTGGTGGCGAAAGAGGACCATGTCGCCGTCGCCTGGGGCCGCGACTTCTCCGACGTGAGCCCGTTGCGCGGCGTCATCCTGGGCGGCGATTCGCACTCTTACGGCGTTGCCGTGACCCTGGTGCCGACCGACTGAGCAATCACATTGCGGACCGGGCCGATGGCGCGCCACGCCCGGCCTTACTACGCTTCCTCTCCCAATCGGGAGGAAGCAATGACGCGGGATACCGCGCAGGCGGCGAAGGACATCGAGACGTCCGGGTTCTGCATCATCCCCAACGTTTTGCCGGCCGATCGCCTGCGCCGCGTGCGCGAAGCGTTGTATCGGGCGGCAGGCGAAGATCGGGCGCGTGGCTGGGAGCAGAAGTTCCGCCTCGACTATGCGCATGACGACACCAACCAGCGGGTATGGAACCTGCTCAGCCGCGATCCGGTGTTCGCCGACCTGGTCGAGGACCCGCTGGCGCTCGGGCTGGTGAAGTCGACGCTCGGCTGGCCGGCGCTTCTGGGCAACATCTCGGCCAACATCACCGGGCCGGGCGGCGGCGAGATGGTGCTGCACGCCGACCAGATCTTCGTGCCCGAGCCGTGGCCCGCCAAGCCGCAGGGCGTGAACGTGGCGTGGTGCATCGACGACTTCACCGAGGAGAACGGCGCCACCCGGATCGTGCCGGGCAGCCATCACCTGAACCGGAAGCCCGAATCCGAGGAGGCGGCCAAGGAAAGCGTCGCGCTCGAAGCGCCTGCCGGCTCGATCATCGTCATGGAGAGCCGCGTCTGGCACAAGACCGGCCACAACCGCACGCGCGAGCAGCGGCGCGCCGGCATCTTCGCCTGGTATACGCGACCGATCTATCGCCAGCAGGAGAACTGGTTCCTGTCGCTCAATCCGTCGATCCGCCAGTTTGCGTCGGACGACCTGCTGGTGTTGTTGGGCTACCGGACGGAGGGGCTGGGACTGGTCAACGGGAAATCCCCTGCATGATGCGAACACGGTGTCATCCCGAGCGCAGCGAGGGACCCTTGGCGATGCCGATCAAAGGTCCCTCGCTGCGCTCGGGATGACAGGGTCCTCGGAGGAAACAATGGATCTCGAAGCCAGGAAGCGCGAGCTGCTCGACAACGGATGCTGCGTCGTACCCAACGTCCTCACCGCGGCGGAGACCGAGCGCGTGCGCGAGGTCCTGTGGGCTGCAGCCAGGAAGAGCGAGCAGCTGGGCGTGCCGACGCGGCAGATCGGACTCGATCCCAACGAGCACAATGTCCGCGTCTTCTATCTCCTGGAGCGCGATGCGGTCTTTCGCGAGCTGATCCAGCATCCGACCGCGATCGAGTTCGTCAGCACGCTGCTGACGTCGGACTTCCTGATCTCCAACTTCACGGCCAACATCGCGCTGCCCGGCAGCCAATCGATGGAGCTGCATTCCGACCAGGGCATCGTCGTGCCTGAGCCGTGGTTCCATCCCTGGAGCATCAACATCATCTGGTGCCTGAATGACGTCGACGAGGAGAACGGCGCCACGCGCTACCTGCCGGGCAGCCACAAACTCCACCGGGCGTCGGAATTGCCGCCGGATGCGCGCGCCAGGATGGTGCCCTTCAAGGCGTCGGCGGGATCATTCGTCGTGATGGACGGCCGGCTGTGGCACACCTCGGGCGCCAACGTCTCGCAGTCGCGCGAACGGGCGCTGCTGTTCGGCTACTACTCGCGCTCGTTCATCCGCCAGCAGCAGAACTGGAACGCCAGCCTATCACCCGAGACGATCGAGGGGCTGTCGCCGCAGTTGCGGGCCTGGCTGGGGATGGAGGCGCGCGCCAACGTCAAGCTGGCGCAGCGGCTGCGCATCCATCCGGTGGCGACGCATACGAAGCTGACGTCGTAGCAATGTCTTCCTCCCCAGCTACGCTGGGGAGGTGGCCGCAGGCCGGAGGGGTCATGGGCAACAGTCGTCACTGTCGCTCATGACCCCTCCGGCCCTTCGGGCCACCTCCCCAAGCTTCGCTTGGGGAGGAAGATCAACCGCCCAGAAAATCCTTCGTCCACTTCGTGTAGTCCGCATCGCGCGTCACGCGCTTCATCAGCTCGGCGTCGGCGATGCCTAAAAGCTTGCCGGGCGGGGTGCCGTCACGCAGCGCGCGCATCGTGTCGTGGATCGCCTTGACGGCTGCGGCGAAGGGCAGGTGGCCCTGCAGGGCGATGCGCACGCGGCGGGCGCCGAGATACGCGAGGTCGGTGAGATCGCCCGACACGCTGCCCAGGATCAGCGGCAGCTTGGTGGCCGCGGAGATCGCATCGAGCTCGGCCCGCGTGCGCACCCCGACGAAGAACAGGGCATCGACGCCCGCCTCTTCGTAAGCCTTGCCGCGGGCGATGGCGTCGTCGAGGCCGGTGATCTGGACAGCGCTGGTGCGGCCGGCGATGCACAGTGCCGGGTCCTGGCGGCCGGCCAGGGCCGCCTTCATCTTGCCGACGCCCTCGGCGATCGACGTCAGCCTGGGCTTGTCCGTGCCGAACGGCGTCGGCAGGTCGGTGTCCTCGAGGCTGAGCCCGCCGACTCCCACGCTCTCCAGTTCCTCGACCGTGCGCTTGGCGTTGAGCGCATTGCCGTAGCCGTGGTCGGCGTCGACCATCAGCGGCAGGTTCCCGGCGCGGTTGATGCGATAGGCCTGGCCGGCAAATTCACTGAGGGTGAGCACGATCAGGTCGGGCGCGCCCAGCACCGTCAGCGAGGCCGTTGAACCCGCAAACATGCCGACCTCGAAGCCGAGATCCTCGGCAATGCGGGCGGAGATCGGATCGAACACCGAGCCTGGATGGATGCAGCGGTCACCGGCGAGGATCGCGCGGAAGCGCCGGCGGCGGTCGGTCCAGTTCATGTGATCTCCCCTTTTTCGCAGCGTTTCGACGGGCAAACCTGAGCTTCGCCGCCATCCGCGACGGCTGGTTCCCGGCGGCCGGGATGGTCTACTATTTCGGCCAATCCCGGAAAGAGGAAACATTGGAAACGCTCGTCCCGTCTTCCGCCGACCTGGCCGGCGATCCGGCCGTGATCGCGCGCGCCGAGGCGCTGCGACCCATCGTCGAGGCGGCGTCGGACGAAATCGAGGAAAAGCGCCGGTTGCCGCCGGCGCTTCTGGACAGGCTGCACGAGGCGCGGCTGTTTCGCCTGCTGCTGCCGCGCTCGTCGGACGGCTTCGAGACCGATCCCATCACCTTCTTCCACGTCATCGAGACCATCGCGCAGGGCGACGCCAGCACCGCCTGGTGCCTGAGCCAGGCCGGCGGCTGCGCCATGTCGGCCGCCTATCTCGACCGACGGGTGGCCCGGGAGATCTTCGGCGACGATCCGCGCGCCGTGCTGGCCTGGGGCCCGGGTCCGCGCGTCAGGGCGATCGAATGCGAGGGCGGCTACATGGTGACCGGCGTGTGGGCCTTTGCCTCGGGCTGCCGGCACGCAACCTGGCTCGGCGCCGCCTGCCCGATCTGGCAGGCCGACGGCTCGCCGCGGCTCGGGCCGGGCGGCCGCCATCTCGAGCGCACCATGCTGGTCCCGGCGAGCGAGGTCGAATGGACCGACATCTGGAGCGTGGTCGGCCTGCGCGGCACGGCGAGCGACCAGTTCGCCCTCACCGACCATTTCGTGCCGGCCGACCATTCGATCACGCGCGACGTGATCACGCGGGAATTCGAGAACGAATGCCGCGAGAGCGGCCCGCTTTATCGCATGTCGGCGATGACCTGTTACGAGGTGGGCTTCGCCGGCGTGGCGCTGGGCATCGCCCGCGCGAGCCTCGACAGTTTCGTCGACGTGGCCAGGAACAAGATCCCGCGCGGCAAGAAGAGCCCGCTGCGCGACAACGCGGTGGTGCAGACCAACCTCGCCTTGGCCGAGGTCGGCATCCGCTCGGCGCGCGCCTTCCTGCTGCAGTCGGTCGCCAACATCTGGAAGGAGATCTCGGCCGGCGCCAGGCTCACGGTCGACCATCGCATCGCCATCCGCATGGCCTCGACCAACGCCATCCACAAGTCGCGCGAGGCGGTCGACTTCGCCTACGACGCGGCCGGCGCCACGGCGATCTTCGAGAACCATCCGCTCGAGCGGCGCTTCCGCGATATCCATACCGTGACCCAGCAACTGCAGGGCCGGCTGTCGCATTTCGAGACTGTCGGCGCCTGGATGCTGGGCGCCGAGGCCGACCTCACCTTCGTCTGATCATCATTGGAGACGGATCATGCCGCTTGGCATCCTGCAGCATTACACCATCGAGCCTTCCAACCTGGAGGCCACGAAAGACTTCTATTGCGACGTGCTGGGGCTGGAGAACGGCGACCGCCCGCCGCTCGGCTTCCCCGGCTACTGGCTCTATTCCGGCGGCGTGCCGACCGTGCATCTGCTCGGCCCGCGCAAGCCGCGCGAGGGCATTGTCGTGCGCGGCACCGAGAAGAAGTTCGACGACACCGGCCGCTTCGACCATATCGCCTTCGCCGCAACCGACCTGCCCGCCGTGCGCAAGCGGCTTGAATCGAAGAAGGTGAAGTTCCGCGAGCAGGTCGTGCCGCGCACCGGCGCCGCGCAGATCTTCCTCTACGATCCCGACGGCGTCGGCGTGGAATTGAACTTCCCGCCGGAAGAGGTGAAGGCGTGACTATGCAGCGTTCATGCTCTTCCGGACCGCGCGCGTCCCGCGCGCTCATGAGCTTGAGCGCGCGGGACGCGCGCGGTCCGGAAGAGGTCTGAATGCTGGTTTCGTTCGATATCGAGAAGATTGAGCCGCTCGCCGATGACGCGCCGTTCGGCGCGGTCGGCGCCTATGAGCGCGTGATCGCCAAGGCCAAGGGCGAGGTCGATCCCCAGCATCCCGGCAACAGCGGCATCGCCCTGATCGACAAGGCACCGCGGAACGCCAACGGCAAGGTCGGGTACACCACAGACATCTTCATCCTGCGGCCCAAGGACCCCACCAAGGGCAACGGCCGCATCCTCTATGAAGTGAACAATCGCGGCCGCAAGATGCTGTTCGGCAACATCGCCGACGGGCCGCAGGGCGTGAACGATCCCAAGACCCTGGCCGATGTCGGCAACGGCTTTCCCATGCGCCAGGGCTACACCATCGTGTGGTCGGGCTGGGACCCCGACGCACCGCGCGCGAACATGGGGCTGGGACTGACGGCACCGGTTGCCACCGACAACGGCAAGCCCATCGTCGAGATGGTGCGTGAAGAGTTCGTCTCCGGCACGCGCGTGGGCAATCTCGACGTCTTCAGGCTGTCCTACGAGGCGGTTTCGACGGACCAGCCGTGGGCGCGGCTGTCGCTGCGCGAGCGCGCCGGCGACGAGCGCCGCGAGATGCCGCGCAGCCAGTGGTCCTTCGTCGATGCCCGCTCGATCAAGCTCAACGATGGCGCCAAGCCCAAGCCGGGCTGGCTCTACGAGTTCCACTACGAGGCGATGAACCCCAAGGTGCAGGGGCTGGGCTTCGCGGCGACCCGCGACGTGGTGAGCTGGCTGCGCCACGATCCGGCCGCGATCGCCGCCACCGGCGACAAGATCACCCACGCGCTCGCCATCGGCTTCTCCCAGGCGGGGCGTTACCTGCGCCACCATATCTCGGGGGGCTTCAATCGCGACGAGCAGGGCCGCAAGGTCTTCGACGGCATCCATGCCCACATCGCCGGCATCGGCCGCATCTTCTTCAACACGCCGTTCGGCCAGCCGGCACGTACCGGCACGCAGCACGAGGACCATGGCTTCCCGGAGAATGCCTTCCCGTTCTCGACGGCAGCGCTCGCCGATCCGCTGACCGAGCAGGAGGGCTCGCTGTTCCGCGGCGACGGCTGCGATCCCAAGCTGATCGAGACCAACACCTCGACCGAGTACTGGCAGAAGGGTGCGTCGCTGCTGCACACCGATCCACTCGGCCAGCAGGACCTGACCCTGCCCGAGAACAGCCGCGTCTACATGATCGCCGGCACCCAGCACGGCGGCCGTGCCGGCGCCACCACGGATCCCGGGCCCAACGTCAATCCGCGCAACCCGCACAATCCCATGCCGGCCGTGCGCGCCCTGCTGGTGGCGCTCGACGAATGGGTCGTGTCGGGCAAGAAGCCGCCGCCGAGCCGCGTGCCGACTCTGGCCGCGGGCACCCTGGTCGAGGCCGACAAGACCGGCTTCCCCGCCGTGCCGGACGCGGCCGTGGTGAAGGTCACCAACCGGGTCGCGCCACCGGCCGACTGGGTGAACCCCGTGCCGGCCAAGGCGGCGTATCGCACGCTGGTCTGCAAGGTCGACAGCGACGGCAACGAGGCGGCCGGCATTCGCCTGCCCGATATCGCCGTGCCGCTTGCGACCTATTCCGGCTGGAACGAATACAAGCCGCCCTACCCGAAGGGCGAACTGGCCGATCGTGACGGCAGCTGCCTGCCTTTCCCGACGGACAAGGCGGCGCGCCAGGCGTCCGGCGATCCGCGGCCCTCGATCGCCGAACGCTATGCCAGCGGTGCGGACTACCTCGCCAAGGTGCAGGCCGTGGTCGCGGCGCTGGCCGCGGACCGCTTGCTGCTGGCCGAGGACGCCGAGCGCTATCTCGAGCGGGCGCGCCGCGAACCGCGCGTCGCGCCATAGGGGGAGACGACATGGCCAAGCTCGACCGCGACGGAGTGAAGATCCATTACGAGGTCCATGGCCCCACGAACAGCAAAGAGGGGCCGACCTTGCTGCTGAGCCACGGCTACAGCTCGACGGCGCGCATGTGGGACGGCCAGATCGCCGCCCTGAAGGACCGCTACCAGGTGATCGTCTGGGACATGCGCGGGCACGGCGAATCGGATTATCCGGCCGATCAGAGCCTCTATTCCGAGGCGCTGACCGTGGGCGACATGAAGGCGCTGCTCGACCAGGTCGGTGCCAGGAAGGCGATCATCGCCGGGCTGTCGCTGGGCGGCTACATGTCGCTCGCCTTCACCGCCAGCCATCCCGAGCGCGTGTCGGCGCTGATGCTGTTCGACACCGGACCGGGCTTCAAGAAGGACGAGGCGCGCGCCAAGTGGAACGAGACGGCGCGTCAGCGCGCCGTCAACCTCGAGGCCAAGGGCCTGACCGCGCTCAATTCCAGCGACGAGGTCAAGCTGACGCGCCATCGCGACGCCTTGGGCCTGGCCCGCGCCGCGCGCGGCATGCTGGCCCAGGAGAACGACCGGGTGATCCAGTCGCTCGACAAGGTTTCAGTGCCGACCCTGGTGCTGGTCGGCGCCAACGACACCAACTTCCTTGCCGCCACCGACTACATGGCGGCCAAGATCAAGCAGGCGATCAAGGTGGTGGTGGCCGACGCGGGCCATGCGGCCAATCTGCACCAGCCTGCGCTATTCAATCAGGCGGTCGAGGCGTTCCTCGCCCGGCTGCCGGCAGCTTGAGGAGGAACATCATGGGCAAGCGAATTGCAGTCGTCGGCGTCGGCGCACTGGGTGGTTATGTCGGCGGCTGGCTCGCCCATACGGGCGAGGACGTCACCCTGATCGACTTCTGGCCGGAGAACATCGAGACCATCCGGCGGAACGGGCTGGAGCTCGATGGTGTCACGCCGGAGGAGAAGATCACGGTCAAGAATGCCAAGACCATGCATCTCACCGAGATGGAAGCGCTGTCGCGCCAGAAGCCGATCGACATCGCCTTCGTGTCGATGAAGTCCTACGACACCGAATGGGCGACGGCGCTGATCAAGCAGTACCTGGCGCCCGACGGCTTCGTCGTGTCGCTGCAGAACTGCCTGAACGAGGAGCGCATCGCGGGCGTGGTCGGCTGGGGCAAGACGGTGGGCATGGTGGCCTCGCTGATCTCGGTCGACATGTTCGAGCCCGCCCGCATCCGCCGCACCGTGGCCAAGGGCGGCGACAAGCACACCGTGTTCCGCGTCGGCGAGGTGCATGGCCGCCTCACCAAGCGCGTCGAGGAGCTGCGCGACATGGTGGGTCGCATCGACAGCGCCAAGACCACGACCAACCTGTGGGGCGAGCGCTGGTCCAAGCTCTGCCAGAACGGCATGAAGAACGGCGTGTCGGCCGCGACGGGCCTGACCGGCAGCGACTGCGACCGCAACGACGCCATCCGCCGCTTCTCCATCAAGCTCGGCGGCGAGGCCGTCCGCGTCGGCCAGGCGCTGGGCTACCACATCGAGAAGATCGGCAAGCTGGAGCCCGAGACGCTGGCCAAGGCGTCGGAGGGCGACAAGGCCGCGCTGGACGAGATCGAGACGATCATGCGGCCGGGCTCCAACACCAACCCCAACCCGCGCGCCGACATCCAGCGCCCGTCGATGGCCCAGGACATCCGCAAGGGCCGCCGCACCGAGATCGAATTCATGAACGGCTACATCGCCGACCGCGGCAATTACATCGGCGTGCCCGCGCCGACGCATGTCAAGCTCACGGAGATCGTGAAGAAGGTCGAGCGACGCGAGGTGAAGGCGGCGCCGGCGTTGCTCGGGGGCTGAGGTCTTTGCAGGACCGCGCCACATGGGGGCGGAGCAAACCTCACCCCCAGTGGTCTATCTCAAGCTGCCTTGAGACCGAGATGCTTCTCCATTGGTTCGAAATCTCGGTCCTCATGCAGCAATGAGTGGCCGTGCTCAATGCAGAACGTGCCAATGATGATATCCGCGGCCTTACGGACCGTGATGCCCAGGCCTCGGAGACGGCGATAGTTCCGGGCGCCTTGAGCCGCCAGGCGGTCATCGAGCAGCGATACGATTGCGTACTCGCGTAGTGCGCGTTCAATTCGGGCCGCCTGAGCATTGTCCCTGGCGCCTTGAAGAACTTCCAGCAGGATGAGATCGCCAACCAGCAAAGGCTCCCGTTCGGCGGCCGCTTCGAGCTTTGTCGTCGCCGGCGTCGTCTGTCCTCGCAGGTGAGCGATCCAGACCGAACTGTCGACTAGGATCATTTCGTACCGGGCTGACGGTCCCGACGCATCTGGTCAAGGTCACCCTGCCAGCCAAGCCCCTTGATATCCGCCAACGCCTTGGCCTGCTTGCTCACGCGCACCAGCAGACGCAAGCCCTCCTCAACGGTAGCCCGTTTGGTCGTCAAGCCTGCCGCGGTCATGGCACGCGCCAGCAACTCGTCGTCGATGTCGATATTGGTCCGCATCGTCGTTCCGTCGATGTGTATAGAACCTCTAATCTATACACATAGCACGTCGACCACAAGTCAGGATGCTGCCCTTTCAGATGCCGAGCCACCGGAGGCCGCCGGGCAGGTCGCATGCGGCGTAGTCCACTTGCAACACGCGCCGGCGGCCCGGCTCGGTCGCCGCTTCCGAGGCGTGCAGGATGGGTGTGGCATAGAGCCATATGTCGCCGGCGACGGCGCTGCAGGTGGCCTTGCCGCATCGTTGCACGACGGCAAGCACATCGGTTTCGGCTATGCGGCCGAAACGATGCGATCCAGGAGCAACCAGCAGAGGCGCATTGGTCTGGGGAACGTCGTCGAGGTGCAGACGCAGCGTGACCATGCCCGCCAACACCTCGAACGGTGGCGCGACGTGAAGAGTTCCATGCTTGCGTGTCCAAGGTCCGAAGCCGTCGACGTCGATCCGCTCCACGACGGCGATCGCCCGATCCTGATGCCAGCCAAGAGCCCAATTGGCAGCCGGCGTCTTGTCGAAAAGGATGGCCCGCACCGGGCGACACGTCTCGCCCAGGACGGAAGCCGCTACCGTGCCGACAGGTCCCTCGCGATCCAAGAAAGGGTGTAGGTCAGCAACACCGAACAGTCTGACCCCAGCCTGATCAGTCCGCAGCCCTGCCAAGGCGAGCCGGATTCTCTGCAAAGTCGCGGCATCGACGGCGGCGCCATAGAGCTGCGCGCCGTCCCGCTCGTATTGCAGGGAATGCTCCCTCAGTTGATGTACAGGCCATAGGCGTCGGCATCGTCCCAGGCGTCGCCCCAGTCGAGGCTCGCCATGGTCGCCGTCGGATTGTAGGGATCGCCGGCGTCCTGATTGTACATCTCGTTGACGCGGCTATCGATCATCTGGGCCCGCCCCTTCTTGATGAAGGTGTTGTAGGCCGTCTGGTTGCCGATATAGATGCAGCCGCAGACATTCTGGTCGGGATAGACCCAGGCCGGCCTGCCCTTGAAGGTCGTCTGCGAGATGCGATGCGGCGTCAGCTTCTTGAAGGCCGAGACCTTGGCCGGCGTGTTGAGCGAGAGCGTCTTGAAGCCCGAGTCGGCGAGCAGGTTCTCCTTGCTTTCCGGCTGGTAGCCCAGAGGGTTCATCGGGTCGGTGTTGGAGCAGGCCGCCAGGGCAAAGGCGAACCCCGCAACGGCTAGAAACGACATCAACGGTTTCACCGCGATCCCCCTTGGTTAAGCAGCGGCCTTGAGGCCCGCCTTCGCATCCTCTTTGATCATATCTGCCCCCTTCTCCGCCACCATGATCGTGGGGGCATTGGTGTTGCCCGAGGGGACGGTCGGCATGATCGAGGCGTCGATGACCCGCAGCCCGACGATGCCGTGGACCCGAAGCCGGTCGTCGACGACGGCCATCGGGTCGCTGCCCATCTTGCAGGTGCCGACGACGTGGTAGGTCGTCTGGCCGTTCTGGCGGGCATAATCGAGCCATTCGTCGTAGCTGTTCACGTCCTTGCCCGGCTTGTTCTCGAAGGCGATGTACTTCTCCATCGACGGGTGCGAGACGATCTTGCGGGCGATCTGCATGCCCGCCACCGTGGCGTCGCGGTCGATCTGGGCGCTGAGGAAGTTCGGCCGGATGGCGGGCTCGACGCCCGGGGTCGCTGACTTGATGTGGATCGAGCCGCGCGAATCGGGCCGGCACTGGCCGATCACCACCGTCATGCCCGGCTCCTTCTCCAAAAGCCGCTTCTGGGCGGTGTCGTAGCTGGCGTGGGCCATGTGGAACTGCATGTCGGGCGAGTCGAGCCCGGGCCGGGTGCGCACGAACCCGTAGACCACGCCCGCCGTCAGCGCCAACGCGCCGCGGCCGGTCGTGTAGTACTTCAGGACCTCTTTCACGAGGCTGAGCCCGCGGGTCTGCTCGTTCAGGGTGATCGGCAGCTTCACCCGCCAGTTCATGCGCGGCGCGAAGTGGTCGCCGTAGTTCTCGCCGACGCCTTTCAGCTCGTGCTTCACCTCGATGCCATGGCAGCGCAGCAGCTCGGGCTGGCCGATGCCGGAATGCTCCAGCACGCCGGGCGACTGCACCGAGCCGCACGACACGATGACCTCGCGGCCGGCCCGCGCCTCGCGCGCCTGGCCGTGCACGGTGTAGGCGACGCCGACACAGCGCTTGCCCTCGAGCAGCACCTTGCTCACCAGGGCGTCGGTCTCGATGGTGAGGTTCGGCCGGTTGCGGATGGGATCGATGAAGGCGCGCGCCGTCGACTGGCGTTTGCCGTTCTTCATCGTCACCTGGTAGTAGCCGAAGCCTTCCTGGTCGCCGTTGTTGTAATCCTTGTTCTTCGGATAGCCGGTGGCCGCCGCGGCATCGATGAAGGCGTCGCAGAGCTCATGGGTGTCGCACATGTCGGCGACGTTCAGCGGGCCGCCCTTGCCGCGGCTGTCGTCGCCGCCGCGCTCGAAATTCTCCGACTTCTTGAAGTAAGGCAGGAT
Organism: Reyranella sp.; assembly: GCA_021732285.1. Classification (GTDB taxonomy): domain Bacteria; phylum Pseudomonadota; class Alphaproteobacteria; order Reyranellales; family Reyranellaceae; genus Reyranella. The sequence goes on from JAKFVH010000006.1 coordinate 16,627, forward strand.
CTGCGAATAGGACCAGCCGCGATTGCCGAGCTGGCCCCAGGTGTCGTAGTCGAGCGGCTGGCCGCGCACGTAGAGCATGCCGTTGATCGAGCTCGAGCCGCCGAGCATGCGGCCGCGCGGACAGGGGATGCGCCGGTTGGCCATGCCCTCCTCGGCCTCCATCTCGAAGTTCCAGTTGAAGGTCTTGTGATTGAGCAGCTTGGTGAAGCCCGCGGGGATGTCGATCCACATCGACTTGTCGGTCGGGCCCGCCTCCAGCAGCAGGACTTTTACGCTCGGATCCTCGGTCAGCCGGTTTGCGAGAACACAGCCCGCCGAGCCGCCGCCCACGATGACATAATCCCAATCCGCCATGACGCTGGTTTCCTCCTCAACGGAGGCACTTTAGCGCAAATGACACGAAACTTGATGGCCCGGCGCGATTTCGCGCAGCGGTGGTGATTCGACCCGGCAGCGGTCGACCGCGTAGGGGCAGCGGGTGTGGAAGTGGCAGCCCGGCGGCGGCCGGACGGGGCTGGGCACGTCGCCCTGCAGGACCATCTTCTTGCGGCGGATGGCAGGGTCGGGGACCGGGACGGCCGACAGCAGGGCCTCGGTGTAGGGATGCTGCGCCCGGGTGAAGATCGAGCGCGTGTCGGCGTACTCGACGATGCGGCCGAGATACATGACGGCGATGTAGTGGCTGATGTGCTCGACCACCGCGAGATTGTGCGAGATGAAGAGATAGGAGAGCTGGCGCTCGCGCTGCAGGTCCTGCAGGAGGTTGATCACCTGCGCCTGGATCGACACGTCGAGCGCCGACACCGGCTCGTCGCCCACGATCAGCTTGGGGCCGAGCGCGAGCGCGCGGGCGATGCCGATGCGCTGGCGCTGGCCGCCCGAGAACTGGTGCGGATAGTTGCTCATCTGCGCCGGCCTGAGGCCAACGCGGGCGAACAGGGCCGCGACCTGCTCGTCGCGCTCCTTGCGGCGGCCGGGGCTGTGCACCAGCAGCGGCTCGGCCACGATCTCGCCCGCCGTCATGCGCGGATTGAGCGAGGAGAACGGGTCCTGGAAGATGATCTGCATCTGCGCCCGGTAGGGGCGCATCTCCGATTTCGAAAGGCCGGTGATCTCGGTGCCGCCGACCTGCACCGAGCCCGAGGTCGGCTCGATCAGGCGCAGCACGGCGCGACCGGCCGTGGTCTTGCCGCAGCCGCTCTCGCCCACCAGGCCCAAGGTCTCGCCGACGCCGATCGAGAAGCTGATGCCATCGACGGCATAGACCTGGCCGACGGTGCGCCGCAGCAGGCCCTTGCGCACCGGGAAGTGCTTCTTGAGGTCCTTGACCTCGAGGACGGGCATATTGGCGGCGGGGCTCATCGGCATGCCTTTGCTGGGGGCGCGCCACTCCAGTGGCGCGTCTTCTCATGCTCTTCCGGACCGCGCGCCTCTGGCGCGCTCATGTGCGAGCCGGAGGCTCGCGGTCCAGAAGACATGACGCGCCACTGGAGTGGCGCGCCCCCAGCGTATGAACGGCTACACATCGGAGTGCCAGCAGGCGGCCCAGTGCCCTGTCTTCTTCTGCTCGTAGGTCGGCCGCTCGCGGCGGCAGTGATCGTCGGCCTTGGTGCAGCGCGGGGCGAAGGCGCAGCCCTCGGGCAAGTCGAACAGCGGCGGCACGATGCCGGGGATCTCCTGCAAGCGGCCGGTGTTGCGCGCGGCCTGGCCGCGCATCAGGTCGAGCCGCGGGATCGAGGCCAGCAGGCCCACCGTGTAGGGATGCAGCGGCCGCGAGAACAGCTCGCCGACCTCGGCCTCCTCGACCTTGCGGCCGGCATACATGACGATGACGCGGCGCGCCGTCTCGGCCACCACGCCGAGATCGTGGGTGATCAGGATCACGGCGGCGCTGAACTCGCGCTGCAACTCGACGATCAGCTCCAGGATCTGCGCCTGGATGGTGACGTCGAGCGCCGTGGTCGGCTCGTCGGCGATCAGCACCTTGGGATTGCAGGCGAGCGCCATGGCGATCATGGCGCGCTGGCGCATGCCGCCCGAAAGCTGGTGCGGGTATTCCTTGGCGCGCTGCGCCGGCTCGGGAATGCGCACCAGGTCGAGCATCTCAATGGCGCGCTTGAAGGCGGCCTTGCGGTCCATGTCGCGGTGCAGGATCAGCGCCTCGGCGATCTGCTTGCCGATGGTCATCACCGGGTTGAGCGACGTCATCGGCTCCTGGAAGATCATGGAGATCTCGTTGCCGCGCACGCGGCGCATCTCCTCCTCGCTGATCTGCAGCAGGTCGCGGCCGCCGAGCTTGACCGAGCCCGAGACGATGCGGCCCGGCGGATCGGGGATCAGCCGCATCAGCGACAGTGCCGTCATGCTCTTGCCGCAGCCCGATTCGCCCACGATCGCCAGGGTCTCGCCCGAGGCGACGTGGAAGTCGACGCCGTCGACCGCCTTGACGATGCCCTGCCGCGTGTAGAACCAGGTGCCGAGGTCTTCGACCTCGAGAAGAGCGCTCATGAACGCTGTCTCGGATCGAGGATGTCGCGCAGGGCGTCGCCTAAGAGGTTGGTGCCGAATACGGTCATGCTGATGGCGACGCCGGGGAAGATCACCAGCCACGGCGCGGTGCGCACGTATTCGGCGGCGGATTCAGACAGCATGCGCCCCCACGAGGGATAGGGCTCGGGGATGCCGAGACCGAGAAAGGAGAGCGATGCCTCGACCAGGATGGCCGAGCCGAGCTGCGCCGTTCCCAGCACGATCAACGGCGCCAGCGTATTGGGCAGGACATGGCGCACGGCAATGCGCACCTCGCCCATGCCGACGGCGCGCGCGGCCTCGACGAAGGGCTGCTCGCGCAACGACAGTGTACTGGAGCGCACGACGCGGGCCACGGTCGGCACCAGCGGGATGGCGATGGCGACGATGGTGTTCTCGAGCGACGGCCCCAGCGCCGCCGCCATGACCAGCGCCATGACCAGGAGCGGCAGGGACTGCATGACGTCCAACAGGCGTTGCGTCAGGAGATCGAAGGCGCCGCCGAGATAGCCGCTCATCAGGCCGATCGACACGCCGAGCAGGCCACCCATCAGCGTGGCGCCCATTCCGACGGCCAGCGAAATGCGCGCGCCGTAGACGATGCGGCTGAACATGTCGCGGCCCATGAAATCCGCCCCCAGCCAGAACACGCTGCCGGGCCGCGCCAGCGAGGCCTTGGAATCGGTCGAGGTCGGATCGAACGGCGCGATGAAATTGGCGAAGACGGCAGTGAACACGAAGGTCAGCACGATCACCGCGCCGATCGCGCCCAGGGGATAGCGCCGCGCCGTGAAGACGAGCTGGCTGCGCCACCCGGTGATGTTGGCGCCGGCGCGGTGGAGTTCAGCCTCATGGTCGATGATGGCCATTGTTCTAATCCGCGTATTTGATGCGCGGGTCGAGGACCATGTAGGCCATGTCGACCAGGAAATTGACCGTGACCACCACGAAGGCGATCAGCATCACCAGGTTCTGCACGATCGGATAGTCGCGCCAGCGGATCGCTTCCACCAGGAAGCGCGCGACGCCGGGGATGTTGAACACGGTCTCGGTGACGATCAGGCCGCCCACCAGAAAGGCTGCCTCGATGCCGATGATGGTGACGACCGGCAGCAGCGCGTTGCGCAGTGCGTGATTGTAGTTCACCGACGTGTTGGTGGCCCCCTTGGAGCGCGCCGTGCGGATGTAGTCCTGGCGCATGACTTCCAGCATGGACGAGCGCGTCAGCCGCATGATCAGCGCCGAACTTCGGAAGCCGACGACGGCCGCGGGGATGGCCAGAAGCCCGACCTCCTGCAGGAAGCCGCGCGGCTCGTTGGTGTAGATCGGGATGGTGCCGAACCAGTGTACGGACGCCATCAGGACCAGCAGGCCGAGCCAGAAGGAGGGCAGCGACAGGCCGCTGAGGCTGAGCACACGCAGGGAATAGTCGAGGGTGGTGTTCTGGCGCACCGCGCTGATCACGCCGAACGGCACGCCCAGAATCACCGAGAAGAACAGCGCCATCAGGGTCAGCTTGGCGCTGATCGGGATGCGCGGGGCGATCTCCTCGATGGCCGGCCGCTCCGAGACGTAGGCGAAGCCGAGATCGCCGCGCGTCAGCCCGCCGATCCACTGGCCGTACTGCTCGATGATCGGCCGGTCGAGCCCCAGCTCCTTGGCGATCTTGGCCTTTTCCTTGGGGTCGGCGATGCCCGCGGCATCGACCAGGATGTCGGCGATGTCACCCGGCACCAGGCGCAGCATCACGAAGATCAGGATGGACATCCCGAACAAGGTCAACGCCATCAGCAGGAAGCGGCGGACGAGATAGGAGCCCATCAGTCGGCTCCCTTTCCTCCCCGCGCTACGCGCGGGGAGGTGTCCGCGAAGCGGACGGAGGGGTCATGGGCCGCAGCAGCGACGCCCATGACCCCTCCGTCGCCGTATGACGGCGACACCTCCCCACTACGTGGGGAGGAAAGAGGGGGTCGTGGGCGGCGGCTGGATGTCACGTCGGCCTACCTGTCCAGCCAGACGTCTTCGAAGCGCCAGCCGTTGTAGATGCCGTTATGCTGCAGCACGAGACCCTTCATCTGCGGCGTCCAGCAGGTGTTGGCGACGTTGTGGTTGATCACCGGCCGCGCGCCGTCCTCGGCGAGCTTCTTCTCGATCTCCCACACGATCTTCTTGCGCTTGTCGCGGTCGAGCTCGGCGGACTGCTTGTCGATCAGCGCATCGATCTCGGGGTTCTTGTAGGCCGTGTAGTTGCGGTCCGACGCCGAGTGGAAGTTCTCGTAGAAGGCGGTGTCGGGATCGTCGACGCCGCCGCCGGTCAGGTTCATGCCGACCGAGTAGTCCTTGCGCTGGATCTTGTTGTACCAGACCGTGGTGTCGATCGGATCGAGCTCGGCGTCGATGTAGATCGCCTTGAGCTGGTCGATCAGGATCACCGCCGGGTCGCGATAGATCGCGATGTTGCGCGTCGCGACCTTGATCTTGAGCGGCTTGTCCTTGCTGTAGCCGAGCTTCTCCATGATCTGGCGCGCCTCGGCCCGGTTCTTGGCGACGTCGGAGCCGAAGCCCGGCAGGGTCTCCAGGACCTCCTTGGGCATGCCCCAAAGGCCGTACGGCGGCGGCAGCATGACGGCGCTCATCAGGGCCTGGCCCTCGAACAGGATGTCATTGAACGGCTTCTGGTCGATCGCGAGCACCAGGGCGCGGCGCAGCTCGGGCTTGTCGAACGGCGGGGCGTCGCGGTTGATCAGGATGTTGGTGTTGACGTTGGTCGGCCGCGCCTCGCAGACGGCGTCGGGCTTTTGCGCCTTGACGTCCTTCAGCATCGGGAAGGTGACGTCGGAATCGAACGTCATGTCGAACTCGCCGGCGACGAAGCCGAGCGTGCGCGTGCTGCGGTTGGGCACGATCTTCCAGTCGATGGCGTCGAGGTAGGGCCGCCCCTTCTTCCAGTAGTCGGGATTGCGCACCAGCTTGATCGCCTCGTTGCGCTTGAAGTCGACGACCTTGAACGGGCCGGTTCCGATCGGCTTGGAGCGCATGTCGCGGCCGTTGGCATGGCAGGCATAGACCGGCGAGTAGCCGGCGGCCAGCATCGACAGGAACGACGGCTGCGGCCGTCCCAGCACGAAGGTGACCTCGGTGTCGGAGCCGACGGTCACGTCCTTGAGGTTGCTGTACCAGATCTTGCGCGGGTTCTTGCGGATGAGGTCGGACTTCTCTTCCTGGCCGATCAGGGCATCCCAGGTGCACTTCACGTCCTTGGCCGAGAACGGCTTGCCGTCGTGCCACTTCACGCCCGTGCGCAGCTTGAAGGTGAGCTTGGTCTGGTCGGGGTTGTACGACCAGCTCTCGGCCAGGTCGGGGACGATCTTGTCGGGGCTGTTGGTCTTCTCGTTGGGGTCGAACATCACGAGGTTGTTGAACACCGCCATGAAGGGCTGGACGACCGAGATCGTCGCCTCCTCGTGGATCGAGGCGCTGGGCGGGTTGTCGCGATGGGAGATTTTCAGGGTACCGCCCTGCTTCTGGGCAAAAACCGGTGCCGCCGCCAATACGAACGCAGCAAGAGTCCCGGCCGCAAACGCCACGCGTAAACGCATCAAATGTTCCTCCCAAGGACGCGCCGCTCTTCTAGGCGGCACTGTTCTTCCCCGTGGCCGGGAGGCTAGCACAACCTCTGCAACGGAAAAGCTCTAATGAGCCGGGCTGGCAGCGGGCCCCTTCAATTCGATCTGATTTCCTTCCGGATCATGGAAATAGACCGACGGACCGTTGCCTTCCGCGCCATAGCGCTCGACGGTTTCGCCGACCGATATGCCGAACGGCGCAAGACGCGTGACGATGGCGTCACGGTCGAACGGTTCGATGCGGAAGCAGAGGTGATCCATGTTGGCCGCCTCGCTGGGCCGCTCGGCGGCGATCAGGTCGAGCAGCGAGGCGCCGGCGCGCATCTGCACCAGGCTGATGCGGTCGAGCTTGCGCTCGACGTTGAAGCCGAGCGCCTGTTCGTAGAAGCGGACCATGCCGGGCAGGTCGCGGCAGCGCAGCACGACATGGTCGATTCGTTCGACATGGAAGGTCATGGCGTCTAGCCTACCCCAAAACCGGCCGGAGGGGGAAACATGGCTATGGCAGTCAACGCCGCCAAGGCGCGGCTCAAGAGGAACCAGCTCGCCGTCGGCATCGGCGTCAGGCTGGTCCGGAACGTCGACATCATCAAGGTGATGAAAGCGGCGGGCTTCGACTGGTTGTTCCTCGACCTCGAGCATGGCGCCATGTCGATCGAGAACGCCTGCGAGATTGCGACGGCGGCCCAGGACTCGGGCATCGCGCCGATCGTGCGCGTACCCTACGGCGAGCTCGCCATGGCGACCCGCATCCTCGACGGCGGCGCGCTCGGCATCGTCATTCCCCATGTCGACACCGCCGAGGAGGCGCGCGAGATCGCCGACAAGCTGCGCTACGCGCCGATCGGCCACCGTTCGGTCGGCGGCGGCCAGGCGCAGTTCGACTATGCGCCGATGAAGATGGCCGACATGACCAAGAAGGCAAACGACAATACGCTGATCACGGTCATGATCGAGACGCCCAAGGCGGTGCGCAATGCCGAGGCGATCGCGGCGGTGCCCGGCATCGACGCCCTGCTGGTCGGCTCGAGCGATCTCTCGGTGGAGATGGGCATCCCCGGCGAGAACGGGCATCCCAAGATCCAGGAGGCCGTCGACAAAGTCGTCGCCGCCTGCAAGAAGCATCGCAAGTTCCCGGGCATGGGCGGCGCCTACAGCGAGGAACTGCTGCAGCTCTATATCGGCAAGGGCATGAAGATGCTGCTCGCCGGCAACGACCTGCCGATGCTCGTCAACGCCGCGCGCACGCATCAGGCCAAGGTACGGTCGATGGCCGGCGTGCGGGCGAAGCCGAAGGCGAAGAAGAAGTAGACGCCACACGTCATCCCGACCGGAGCCGAGCGTAGCGAGGCGAAGCGGAGGGACCTCTTCTTATCGCGCCGCCGTCAAGAACAGGTCCCTCGACTGCGTCGCCCTTCGGGCGACTACGCTCGGGATGACGACTTTTTAACGCTTCCCTTCGATCTCGATCTCGATCAGGTGCGGCTTGCCTGACTTGAAGGCGGCGGCCACGGCGCGCTGGATGTCCTCGGCCTCGGTGACGTGCGTGCCGGCGACACCCATGCCCTTGGCGAGATCGACGAAGCCCAGGGTGGGACCGCTCAGGTCCATGTGCATATAAGGCTTGTTCGACAGGGCGCTTTCGGCGCTACCGCGCCGAAACGCCGGCACGTCGAAGCGGGCGCGGTAGGCGTCGATGTTGTGCTTCAGCACGCGGTATTCGCGGTTGGCCAGGATCACGAACACGATCGGCAGGTCGTGGTGCGCCGCCGTCCACAGCGCCTGGATGGAATACATCGACGAGCCGTCGCCCGAGAGGCAGAGGATCGGCCGGCCGGGCTCGGCCACCGCCACGCCGAGTGCGCCCGCCACACCCTGGCCGATGCCGCCGCCGCGGCCGCTGTAGTAGTCGTCGGCGCCCGCGAAGGTGAAGGTCTTGAACAGGTCGAGGTTGGCCGTGATGGTCTCGTCGACGACGATCACGTTGTTGGGCGATGCCGCCTTCAGCTCGGCCATGACGCGCGCCATGGAGGTTGGTGTGCGCGACCACGCCTTCTCGACACGGGCTTTCTGCGCCGCGTCGTCGGCCTGCTTCTGCGCCCGGAACGCATCCTCGCGCGCCCGCGCAGCGGCGCCATTGATGCCGGTCGTCGCCTGCCACAGCGCCTCGAGGGAGGCGTCGACGTCGGCGATCACGCCGGCGTCGACCGCGAAGTTGTAGGCCATGCGCGGTGGGGCCGCTTCGATCTGCAGCACCTTGCAGCCGGCCGAGAACGGCGAGCCAGGGCCGTACCAGACCTCTTCGAAGAACGGCCCGCCGACCAGCAGCACCAGATCGTTGTCGGCGAACTGTTTGGCGATGCCCGGCGCGTCGAAGGCGAGGGTGCCGCGATAGGCCGGGTGATCCGTCGGGAAGCTGTTGCGGCCGCGCAGGCCCTCGAACCAGACCGATGCGCCGATGCGCTCGACCAGCTTCTCCAGAGTCTTGCCCGCGCCGGCGCGGGCCACATCGTCGCCCGCGACAATCGTCGGACTTTTAGCGGCGATGATCAGGCGCGACATCGCCTCGATGCCTGCGGGATCGGGGCGGCTCGCGGTGAAGACCTGTGCGGGCTTGCCCGCCGGCACCTTGGTCTCCTGCTCCATGACGTTGATGGGCAGCGCCACGAACACCGGCCCGGCCGGCGCCTCGTTGGCGACCTTGAAGGCGCGCTGCAGGATGGGGCCGAGCTCGTCGGCGCTCTCGACCTGCACGCTCCACTTGGTGACGGGCGCCGCCATCGCCGCGAGGTCATGGCCCAGCACGGGATCGCGCAGCCGGATGCGCGTGTCCTGCTGGCCCGCCGTTATGACAATCGGCGCGTTGTTCTTGAGCGCGCTGTAGATCATGCCGATGCCGTTGCCCAGACCCGGCGCGACATGCAGGTTCACGAAGCCGGTCTTGCCGCTCGCCTGGGCGTAGAAGTTGGCGGCGCCGACGGCCACGCCCTCATGCAGATGCACGATGTATTTTAGTTGCGGGTAGTCGAGCAGCGAATCGAGCAGCGGGCTCTCGGTGGTGCCGGGATTGCCGAAGATGCGATCCACGCCGTGGGCCAGCAGCGTCTCGAAGAACACCTGACGACCGCGCATTGCTCCATCCCTCCAAATTTGTTGCTTGGTATGGGAAACCGATGGAGGTTGTCGAGCGATATCGGGAGAGAACGCCAATGCAGGCGGATTACGTCGTGGTGGGTGCCGGCTCGGCCGGTTGCGTGGTCGCGTCTCGTCTGTCGGAAACGGGAGCGTCGGTGATCCTGCTGGAGGCCGGGCCGAGCGACTGGCATCCGATGATCCATATCCCGGCCGGCATGCGCTCGCTGATCAGGAACCCGCTGGTCAACTGGAATTTCACGACCGAGCCCGAGAAGGGCACCGGCGAGCGACGCATGGAATGGCCGCGCGGGCGCGTCATGGGCGGCTCGAGCTCGATCAACGGCATGCTCTATGTGCGCGGCGCGCCGGCCGATTTCGACGGCTGGGCGCAGATGGGCTGCCGCGGCTGGAGCTACGACGACGTGCTGCCCTACTTCAAGAAATCCGAGCACTACGTGCAGGGCGGCGATGCCGAGGTGCGCGGCCAAGGCGGGCCGCTCAAGGTCGAGGACTACCGCACTATCCTGCCGCTCACCCATCGCTTCGTCGAAGGCGCCCAGCAGGCGGGCTTCCCGTTCAATCCGGATCTCAACGGCAAGCAGCGGCAAGGCGTCGGCTATTCGCAGATGACGCGGCGCGGCCGTTTCCGCGGATCGACGGCCCAGACTTTTTTGCGCGAGGCCAAGGGGCGGCCCAACCTGCGCATCGAGACCGAGGCGCAGGGCGGCAAGCTGCTGTTCGAGGGCAAGCGCTGTGTCGGCGTCACCTTCCAGCGTGGCGGCAACCTCACCGAGGTGCGCGCCAACCGCGAGGTGATCGTGTCGGGCGGCACCATCAACTCGCCGCACATCCTGCAGATCTCGGGCATCGGGCCCGCTCAGCACTTGCAGTCGCTCGGCATCCCGGTGGTGCACGACTTGGCCGGAGTCGGCGCCAATCTCGTGGACCACTACGTGATCCGCGTGGTGCATCGCGTGCACGGCACGCCGACGGTGAACGAGATCGCGCGCTTTCCGCGCGTGCTGCCCGAGATCCTGCGCTTTGCCTTCACCGGCAAGGGCGCGCTCACCTTCGGCGTCACCACCGCGCAGGTGTTCTGCGACAGCCGCGAGGGGCTCGCCTCGCCCGACCTGCAGCTCCTGTTCACGCCGGGCAGCACGCATCCCCTGAAGTTCGGCCAGCTCGACGAGCAGCCCGGCATGAGCTGCGTGGTCTGCGTCGTAAAACCCGACAGCCGTGGCACCATCATGGCGGCCTCCGCCGATCCCTTCGCGCGGCCGGCGATCAAGCCCAACTACCTCTCCACGCACACCGATGAGCTCGCCCTGCTGGGCGGTACGCGCCACGTGCGGAAGATCTTTGCAGCACCTGCATTGGCGCAGCACAGCAAGGGCGAAATCCAGCCCGGCCCGGACCTTGTCAGCGACGCCGACCTGCTGGCCTACGCTCGCCGCGCCGGCAACACGCTCTATCACCCGGTCGGCACCTGCAAGATGGGCGCGGATCCGCGCGCGGTGGTCGATTCACGCCTGCGCGTGCGCGGCATCGAGGGCCTGCGGGTGATCGACGCCTCGGTGATGCCGACGCTCACCACCGGCAACACCAACGCGCCGACCATCATGATCGCCGAGAAGGGCGCGGTGATGATCGCGGAAGACGCGCGTTCATGATCTTCCGGACCGCGCGCATCCTGCGCGCTCATGATCATGAGCGCGCAGGATGCGCGCGGTCCGGAAGACTATGAGAACTGCTTTGGCCTGAGCCCGGCGTGGAACCAGGTGATCATCGAGTAGATGTCGTAGACCGGCAGGCCGATCGCCTCCTGCAGCGCCGCCGCATAAGGCGGCATGTTGGTGCATTCGAGCACGATGGCGCCGATGTCGGGATGGCGGGCCACCAGGCCCTTGCCCGCCTCGACCACGTCCTCGCGGGCCAGATCGACATCGAGGTCCTGCTTCTCGCCCTTGATCAGCACGCGGAAGAATTCGCGGCCGTTCTCGGTGCCGGCGATCGGCGCATCGAGCGGCACGCCGGCGCCTTCGAGGTGCGCCGGCGTCAGGCTTTTGGCGCTGACGCTGACGATGCCGACGCGCTTGCCGGGCGGCAGTGTCGCCTGCACCCACGGTACCTGCATCAGCGACGACGTCGCCACCGGCACGCCGACGGCGGCAGCGATCTCGCGCTGGAAGATCGAGAGGAAGCCGCAATTGGTGGTGATGGCCTCAGCGCCGAGATCGACCAGGTCGGTCGCGGCGGCGACGAAGTCCTGCAACAGGCCGGTGGCGCCGTTCAGCACCACCTTCTCCGGGCTGGCGCCGCGTACGACGCGGAACAGAACGGGGAACGGCCAGGTCGTGCCGTTGCCCATGTCGCCTGGGATCCGCGGAAAGCGCGCTTCCAGCATCAGGATGCCAAGCGGTGCGCCGTAGAGCGACTTGCCGCCGCGCGCGATATTGGAAGCGGCCATCAGTCCACCTTCGCGCCGACGGCCTTCACCGTCCCAGCCCATTTCGCGCGGTCGCGCTTCACCGTCGCCTTGAACTGATCCAGCGTCTCGTAGCGCGGCGTGTTGCCGAGCTCGACCAGCTTCTTGTTGATCTCGGGATCCTCGATGGCCGTCTTGAGCGCCGCGTTCATCTTGGCGGCAATCGCGGGATCGAGGCCCCTGGGCGCGAAGATGCCGAACCAGATGAAGCTCTCATAACCGGGCATGCCCTGCTCGGCGATGGTCGGCAGGTCGGGCATGGCGCCGACGCGCTTGGCCGTGGTCACGCCGAGCAGGCGCACCTTGCCGGCCTTGGCGTACTGGATCATGGCCTGCAGCAGCGCAAACACGCAGCAGGTCTCGCCCTTCAGCAGCGAGTTGGTGGCGTCGGGCCCGCCCTTGTAGGGCACGTGCACCAGGTCGAGGCCGGCCTGCGCGTTGAAGGCGGCGAAGGCGAGATGGGTGCCCGTGCCGTTGCCGGTCGAGGCGAAGCTGTACTTGCCAGGAGCCGCCTTCACCTTGGCGATGAAGTCCTGGACGTTCTTGGCGTCGATGACCTCGGGATTGATCGCCAGCACGTTGGGCACGTCGACGATGGTCGAGATCGGCGTGAAGTCGGCCTCGACGTCGAAGCTGAGCTTGCTGTAGAGCGCGGCGTTGACGCCGTGCGTCGCCGCGGTGCCGAGCAGGAAGGTGTAACCATCCGGCTTGGCATTTGCGACGGCCTCCGAGGCGAGATTGCCGCCGGCGCCGCTCTTGTAGTCGATGACCAGACGCTGGCCGAGCGACTTCTCGAGCGAGGGCTGCAACATGCGGGCGACGACGTCGACGCCTGAGCCCGCCGGGAAGCCCATCAGGATGGTGATCGGTTTGCTCGGCCAATCTCCCTGGCTCTGGGCCTGCGCCGAGGCGGAAGCCGCAGAGAGAAAGAGCGCGGCAAACGAGCCCACAAGGGCCTTCAACATGGTGGTCTCCTGAAGAGCGGATGATTTGGCTGCTATGCTGGGGCAACGGAGGGAGAAATGCCATGGGCTACATGACCGAGGAGCGCCGCCTGATCCAGGAGACGGCGCGCGCCTTCGCCATGAAGGAAGTGCTGCCGGTCGCCAACAAGCTCGATCCCGAGAAAGGCGACATCCCGCCGGAGCTGATCCAGAAGCTGGCCGACATGGGCTATTTCGGCATCGTCATCCCCGAGCAGTATGGCGGCCTGGGGCTCGGCGTCTTCGAGTACTGCCTGATCACCGAAGAACTCGCCCGCGCCTGGATGAGCGTCGCTTCGATCATCGCCCGCGGCAACGGCTTGAGCGCCGGCCGCGGCATGACCGACGCACAACGCGCCGTTTTCCTGCCGCGGGCTGCGCGGGGTGAATTCTTGGGCGCCGCGGCCATGTCGGAACCTAATGTCGGCTCGGACTTGGGCGCCATCTCCTGCCGCGCGCGCCGCGACGGCGATGGCTGGGTGGTCAACGGCAACAAATACTGGTGCACCTTCGCCGACGGCGCCGATTACATCATGCTGGTGGCGCGCACTTCCGACCCTCCCGACCCCAAGCGCAAGCATGTCGGCCTGTCGTCCTTCCTGATCGAGAAGCCGCGCGGCACGCTGCCGCCCGGCGTCAAGGGCGCGCCGATTCCCAAGATCGGCTACTTCGGCTGGAAGACCTGGGAGCTCGCCTTCGACGACTGCCGCCTGCCGGGCTCCGCCCTGATCGGCGAGGAGGGCCGCGCCTTCTACTACATCTCGGCGGGCCTAGAGCGCGCCCGCGCCCACACCGCGGCGCGCTCGATCGGCCTGGCGCGCGGCGCACTGGAGGACGCCACCGCCTATGCCCAGGAGCGCCGCCAGTTCGGCCAGGCGATCGGCGACTTCCAGAACACGCGCTTTCGGCTGGCCCGCATGGCGACCGAGATCGAGGCGGCGCGCCAGCTCATGTATTTCGTATGCGACGAGATCGACCAGAAGCGCCGCTGCGACAAGGAGGCGGCCATGGTGAAGCTCTTCGCCTCCGAGATGG
>JAKFVH010000283.1 GCA_021732285.1 Reyranella sp.
GGATCGATGCGTTCGAGGCGAAGGTCAGGCGCAACCAGCCATGGCGGGCGACGGCGCTCGACGGCTAGGATGCGCTCCCTCACGAGGGAGACGTCCAGGTCATGGTCAAGACGGTGCTGTACGCGGAGAAGCTGTACGACAACGACAAGGTCGAGCGCGAGGTGTTCGGGCCCGACGTGCGCGTGGTGTGGCGCAACGTCCCCAACCTCTCGCAGCTCGAGGAGGGCGACTGCGCCGACATCGACGGCCTGATGGTAATGCGCCACGCGGTGACCGCCGAGCACCTCGCCAGGTTCCCCAAGCTCGCCTGCGTCGTGCGCATGGGCGTGGGCTACGACAAGATCGACCGCAAGGCAGCTGCTGGCCGGAAGGTGATGGTGTGCAACGTGCCGGACTACGGCACCACCGAGGTCGCCGACCACGCATTGGCCCTCGCCTTGTCTCTGCGCCGCGGCATCGCCCTCCACCTCGAGGCGCAGCGCCGGCCGCAGCCTGCGCCATGGTCCTACGTGCGCGACCCGCTGCTCAAGCGCAACGGCGTGCAGACCTTCGGCATCGTCGGTCTTGGCCGCATCGGCACGGCGGCGGCGCTGCGGGCCAAGGCGTTCCAGTTCCGCGTCATCGCCTACGACCCCTACATGCCGAACGGCACCGAGCTCGGCGTCGGCGTCGAACGCGTGGGCTCGCTCGAGGCGCTGATGGAGCAGACCGACACGCTGTCGATCCATGCGCCGCTGACGCCCGAAACGCGCGGCATGATCTCGCGCCCTATGCTGGAGCGCATGCCCAAGGGCGGCGTGGTGGTGAACACCGCGCGAGGGCCGATCGTCGATGTCGACGCGCTGGCCGACCTTTTGAAGCGCGGGCATCTCGCCGGTGTCGGGCTCGATGTCATTCCTGTCGAGCCGCCGGTCGAGCCCATCCCCGAGCTCCTGCGCGCTTACCGCGCCCGCGAGCCGTGGTGCGAGGGGCGGCTCGTCATCACGCCGCACTCCGCCTTCTTCACGCCCGAGGCCTGGGACGACACCCGGCTCAAGGCGGCGGAAACCATGCGTGCGGCGCTGGTCGGACCGCGGCCGCAGAACGTCATCACACCGGAGATGTTCTGACGAACGGACTCAGCGCGCCATGCCCGTCGCCCCGTCCGGAACGTCATAGAAGGCCAAGGTCATCGCCACGCTGGTGTAGTGCCCCATCAAGGTGATGACATCAGTGATGCCGACGTGGCCAAGCGCCTTGACCGCGCGCTCGTGGAGTCCCCGCGACACCCAGCGTCCGCTGGAGAGCACCGTTGCCATCTCGTAAACGACCTGTTCGCGCGCGTCGTCGAAGGCGGTCGGCATGCCGCCCAGGATCGCCTCGACCTTGGCGGCCGGCAGCCCGGCCGCTTTCGCCAGCCGTTCGTGCGCGGCCGTCGGATAGGCCGACCGCCAGTGGCTGGTGATGACGCAGACGGCGATCTCGCGCTCGCGCTCGCTCAGCGAATAGCGGCCCGGCTGGAAATGCGCGCCGAACGGCCCCGCGACCTTCGCGAGCTTGGGATTGTGCACCCAGATCTTGGTCGGGCCCGGCAGGCGGCCGCGGGCCTCGATCATCGACTTGTAGCCCTCTTGCTGTTCAGGGCTCATTTTTTCGAACGGGATTTCGGCGTAGCGGCCGAAGGTCGGGGTCTCGGACATCTGCCTTCTCCTTAGCTCTGCGTGCGTCGGAACAGCATGGTCACGTTGCGCCGGCGATTCTCGAAGCCCTCGGCGAATCGCAACGGCGCGGTCTGGTGGAAGATCGAACCTCTGAACACCAGGCCCCGATTCTCGGCGTAGGCGATCGAGGTCTGTCGCGCCCCCTTCTGCCGAAGGTAGGCATGAATGTCCTTCTCACCGCGATTGTAGTCGTCGAAGGTCCAGTCGTCGGGAGCGGCGACGTCCCACACGTCGAGCCCGCCGCCGCCGGGCTGCAGGTTGGCTGAGTCCGGCGTGATCCAGAAATTGAGGCTGATGTCCGACTGGTCGGCATGGATGTCGATGCCCGGCCGTTGATGCTGGCAGACGAACGACCACCAATAGTTCAGGTGATGTCCGCCCAGCAGCTCGGGCAGGGCCTGCCGCAGCTCCGTCGCGATCTGCAGCAGCAGCGCGCTGAAGAACCCGGACTCGGGATTTGCCCCGAGATAGCCCGTTGGATAGGAGCGGCGCCAAATGGTCGATCGCAGGCAGAAGCGCTGCAACTGGGCGAGCGCTTCCGGTGTCAGCAGATGGTCGACAAAGGCGATCCCTTTGCCCTCGCCCTTGAAGGCATTTACGACACCGCTCCAATCATCTCGCCGGTTGAGGCAGAGAGCAGGCGGTGATTCATCGTGCAGCACGAGCGGCGGATCGGCCACCAATCGACCGAACTGGCCGCCCAGGGGAATTGCAGGGATCTCGTCGCCGGCGCTATCGAGCAGCTGATTCAGCTTGCGCTGCGCAACGTCTCTCACATTGGCGGGGACCGGCAGCAGCGTGCCGGGCGCAAGATTGTCGACGTGTTCCAGGTAGATGAGCTGCTCGAGGTTGTGCAGCGCCTGGTGCGCGGGAAGGGGGATCGGCCCACCGCCGGCGGGCGCCGCCTTCGGTCGGGCAAGCTCGAGCGCCGCGCGGAAATCGGCCAGTGCCGCGTCGCGTTCGTCCAGCGCCGCCCGCACCCGGGCCAGCAGCACGCGTGCGGAATGTTCCCGCGGATCGGCCTCCACGGCCTTGAGCGCATTCTCCTTGGCCTCGGTGAGCTCGCCCAATTGGAAGGTCATGTCGGCCAAGGCCACGAGAACGGCCACTGAAGGCTCGCGCTGCACCAGGGTGCGCAGGGCGTCAGCCGCTTCGCCGTAGCGGCCATAGGAGATGCTGCGCGTGATGCCCTCAGGCAGGGGGGCTTGCGACCGGACCATGAGCGCAATCTATGAGCAAGGCGCCTCGGGCAGGCAACCTTTCTCCTCTCGAAACGCCCGTACTTGCGGCTTTCGGCGCCCATCGATGTGTGGAAAGCTCGCGATTGCACTTCAGGCGAAACGGGACGGACCATGCACGACATCGTCATCCGGGGCGGCAGTATCGTTGACGGCACGGGCGCCCCGGCGTCGCAGGGCGACGTCGCCATCGATGGCGATCGCATCGTCCAGGTCGGCGGCAAGGCGGGGCCGGGCCGTCGTGAGGTCAAGGCCGACGGGCGGATCGTCACACCGGGCTGGGTCGACGTGCACACGCACTATGACGGCCAGGCAACCTGGGATCCCGTCCTGGCGCCGTCCTCCTGGCACGGCGCCACGACCATCGCCTTCGGCAATTGCGGCGTGGGCTTCGCTCCGGTGCGCCAGCAGCACCAGAAGGCGCTGATCGATCTGATGGAGGGGGTCGAGGACATTCCCGGCATCACGCTGACCGAAGGCCTCAAATGGGACTGGGAGAGCTTCCCGGACTACCTCGATGCGCTGGCGCGCCTGCCGCGCACCATCGACATCGCGGCACAGATCGCCCACCACCCTTTGCGGGTCTATGCGATGGGCGAGCGCGCCATCGCCCGCGAGCGGGCAACGGCCGAGGATATCGAAGTGATGGCCCGGCTCACCGAGGAGGCGCTGAAGGCCGGCGCCATCGGCTTCACCACCAGCCGCACCGACCAGCACAAGACGCCGGCCGGCGACCTGGTTCCCGGTCGCTATGCCGAGCATGAGGAGCTTTTAGCCATCGGCAGGGCAATGGGCCGCGCCGGCCGCGGCGCGTTCGGCATGCTCTCCGACTTCGAGGACGAGGCCGCCGAGTTCCGCTGGATGCGCCAGGTGGCGAAGGACAGCGGCAGGCCCGTCTGGTTCCTGCTGACCGACCGCAGCTACGATCCGAAGCGCTGGCGTCGCCTGATGGACGGCGTCCGCGCCGCGCGTGCCGACAATCTGCCGCTCTCTGCCCAGGTCGCGGGCCGCCCGGTGGGCCTGACCTTGGGCCTCGGCACTTCGCTCAATCCCTTCGCGCTGCGCGAGGCCTTCGCCGAAGCGGCCAAGCTGCCGCCGGCTGAGATGCTGGCGAAGCTGCGCGACCCCGAGATGCGCCGCACGATCCTGGCGCAGGAAGCCTCGCCGCGGCTGCTCGACGTGCTGCCGCCATTGTCGCGCCAGATCGCGACGCGCTGGGACCGCATGTACCTGCTGGGCGATCCGCCGGACTACGAGCCGCCGCCGGAGAGCAGCATTGCCGCCATGGCGGAGCGCGCCGGCGTCGGCCCGCAGGAGTTCTGCTACGACTATCTGGTCGGCGGCGATGGCGGGCGGATGGTGTATTTCCCCGTCACCAACTACGTGCATGGCGACCTGGAAGTCGTGCGCGAGCTGATCGAGGATCCGCACACGCTGCTCGGCCTGTCCGATGGCGGGGCGCATTGCGGGGTGATCTGCGATGCCTCGCTCAACACCACGATGCTGTGCCATTGGGTGCGCGACCGCACGCGCGGTCCGCGCCTGCCGCTGGAGTTCGTGGTGAAGCGGCAGACCAGCGAGACAGCGGATTTCTTCGGCTTCCGCGACCGCGGCCGCCTGCAGCCGGGCCTGAAGGCCGACGTGAACGTCATCGACTTCGACGGCCTGCGCCTGCATGCCCCGCAGATGATCTTCGACCTGCCGGCGGGCGGACGACGCCTGGTGCAGCATGTCGACGGTTACGATATGACGGTCTGCTCGGGCGTGCCGATCTTCGAGAAGGGTGAGGAGACCGGCGCCAGGCCCGGAAAGCTGGTCCGATCGACTGGCTGATGGCGCATCAACGAGAGAAAACGAGAGATGATGATGAAGAAATTCGTATTGGCGATGGCCGCAGGCTTGGCCGCGATCTCACAGACGGGCCCGGCCTTGGCCGGCAAGGACCTCGACGTCGTCAAGGCGCGCGGCAACCTCGTCTGCGGCGTGGCGGTGGGCGGCATCGCGGGCTTCATGACGGTCGACAGCCAGGGCAAGTGGACCGGCATGAATGTCGACATCTGCCGCGCCATCTCGGCCGCGCTGTTCGGCGATTCCGAGAAGGTGAAGTACGTGCCGCTGTCGGGCCAGCAGCGTTTCACGGCGCTGCAGGCGGGCGAAGTCGACCTGCTGTCGAACAACTCGACCTGGACGCTGACGCGCGACACCGCGCTCGGTCTCGATTTCGTCGGCATCACCTACTATGACGGCCAGGGCTTCATGGTGCCCAAGAAGCTCGGCGTGAAGAGCGCCAAGGAGCTGAACGGCGCCTCGATCTGCGTGCTGACGGGCAGCACGTCCGAGCTCAACATCGCCGACTATTTCCGCACCAACAAGATGAGCTTCAAGCCGGTGCTCTTCGAGGATCCCGACCAGAGCCGCGCGGCCTTCTTCAGCGGCCGGTGCGACGCCTACTCCGGCGACCAGGCCCGCCTCTATGCCACGCGCGTGGCCAATGCACCCAATCCCGACGATTACGTCGTTCTGCCGGAGATCATCTCCAAGGAGCCGCTGGGTCCGGTGGTGCGCCACGGCGACAACCAGTTCGCCGACATCGTGCGCTGGGTGCAGTACGCCATGATCGAAGCCGAGGAATACGGCATCACCTCGAAGAACGTCGACGAGATGCTGAAGAGCGACAATCCGGCGATCAAGCGCATCCTCGGCGTCACGCCCGGCATGGGCAAGGCGCTCGGCGTCGACGAGAAGTGGGTCTACAACATCATCAAGCAGGTCGGTAACTACGGCGAAAGCTTCGACCGCAACGTCGGCATGGGCAGCCCGCTCAAGATCGTCCGTGGCCAGAACGCGCTGTGGACCCAAGGCGGCCTGCAATACGCTCCGCCGATTCGTTGAAAGCTACTTCGGCTGCGGCACGATGCGCAGGTAGGGCTTGGGCGCCTTCCAGCCGCCCGGGAACTTGGCCTTGGCCTGCTCATCGGACACGGCCGGGACGATGATCACGTCCTCGCCGTTCTTCCAGTTCACCGGTGTCGCCACCTGGTGCTTGGCCGTGAGCTGGCACGACTCGAGGAGCCGCAGCACCTCGTCGAAGTTGCGGCCGGTGCTCATCGGGTAGGTCAGCATCGCCTTGATCTTCTTGTCCGGGCCGATGATGAACACCGAGCGCACGGTGGCGTTGTCGGCGGCGGTGCGGCCCTCCGACGTCGTGCCGGCGCCTTCCGGCAGCATGTCGTAGGCGGTGGCGACCTTGAGTTCGGGGTCGCCGATCATCGGATAGGTGACCTTGTGGCCCTGGGTCTCCTCGATGTCCTTCGACCACTTCTCGTGGTTGCCGACCGGATCGACCGACAGGCCGACGATCTTGGTGTTGCGCTTGTCGAACTCGGGCTTCAGCCCGGCCATGTAGCCGAGCTCGGTGGTGCAGACCGGCGTGAAGTCCTTGGGATGCGAGAACAGGATCGCCCAGCCGTCACCGATCCACTTGTGGAACTCGATCGGACCCTGGGTGGTCTCGGCCGCGAAATTGGGGGCCTCAGAGTTGATCCTCAGCGACATGGCTCGTCTCCTGATTTCATGACGAGCCTTGCCTAGCAGCCGGACCGGCACGCCACTATGCAGTTTGGGCATGAAATGCCCAGAACGTCAGGGCACTAGCGTCGCAATGTATCGGATGGGCGTTCGCCGAAGCGGACACGATAGGCATGGGCGAAGCGGCCCAGTTCCCAGAAGCCGAAGTCGGTGGCGACGCGCGTCACCTGTGTGGTCCCGGGCTCGGACGCGAGCAGCGTGTCCCGGACATGATCGAGGCGCCGCGCCCGGGCGTATTGCATGGCTCCCTGGCCGAGAAATTCCAGGCAGGCAAGATTGAGGGTGCGCCGGGCCACACCCACTGCCGCACAGATGTCGGACATCGACAGCATGTCGGCGGGGCGCTCGCGCATCACCCGCTCCAGCCTGGCGACGATCTGGCGATGACGGCGCAGTCCGGCGCGGTCCCGCTTGGCGCGGCCTTGGGTCAGGCAGGCAAGCAGGGCGTCGGTGATCGCGCCGGCCAGCGCCTTGGCCGACTGCGGCTCGGCGGCGATCCAAGGCGTTTCCTCGGCGATGCGCGTCGCGTCCTTCATCAGGGATACGAGCCGGGCCATCGCGGCTTCAGGGGCCAGGAAGAGTCGATCATCGTTCAGTGGAACCCTCAGCTGCGAGCCATGCTCGGCCATCAGGTCGAAGGGAACCACGATGGTGCCGTAGGGCCACGGCTGGCCGGCGGGAGAAGTGGCGAAGGTCTGGTCGTTGGGCCGGGGATGAAAGATATGCTGCCGGTCGACGGTCCAGCCGGAGATACGGCGTGCGGCGGCGGGCTCGGTCGCGAACAGAAAGACATGGGCGTTCGGAATGCCGCCGGTGAAGGTGACGGGCAACGAAGCACTGCCTGTGCCGATGTCGAGTCGATCGAGGTTCGCGCGCACGATCTTCGCGTGAAAGGTCTTGCCGACCATCCCGATGAAGCGAGGCGCAGAAGCGCCGCTGAGCAGGACGGCCGCCTGCGCATAGGCTTCGGGATCCGAGAAGGTGGCGACAAGAGCCCTGGCAGGCCGTGGCATCTCTTCACTATGCAAAATCTGGCGGCTCTCGTTCAAGGCCGCGCGCGGTGCAGAACGCGTGCAAGGGCGGCGCAGGCGGGGGCGATCGCCGGCTCGGGCGTGCCGGCATAGCCCAGGATCAGGCCGTGCCGGCGGCGTCGGCCGGCATAGCAGGCCGACAGCGGCGACAAGGCGATCCCCGCATGCGCAGCAGCCACGCAGACGGTGCGGTCGTCGAAAGCGGGAGCGATCGCAGCGACCGGCCGCGCGATCAGGTGCATGCCGCCCGGGTCGCGCTCGGCCTCCAGCCAGCGCGCGAGGTGGCGTTCGAGACCGGCCAGCAGCGCCTCCTGGCGGGCGGCGTAGAGCAGGCGCGTGCGCCGCAGATGGGTCGCGAAGTGGCCATCGGCGATGAAGCGGGCGAGCGCGCCCTGGCCGAGCAGGGAGGGGCGCGTCGGCTCGGCCGTCATGCGTTTCTCCGCGGCCGGGACGAGCGCTTCCGGCAGGACGACATAGCTCAGCCGCAGCGCCGGGAAGAGCAGCTTGGAGAAGCTTGCAAGAAACGCCACGCGGCTGCTGCGATCGAGCGCGCGCAAGGGCGCCAGCGGCCGGCCGGCATAGCGATACTCGCCGTCGTAGTCGTCCTCGGCGATCCAGCCCTTGTGGCGCTCGGCCCAGCTTAAAAGTTCGAGCCGGCGCTGCAGGCCGAGAACGGTGCCGAGCGGGAAGTGGTGCGCCGGCGCCACGACGGCGAGCTTGGCCTCCGGGGCTGCAGCCATCGCTCGCTCGACGGCAAAGCCCTGCTCGTCGACGGGGATCGGCGCCGCGCGTACGCCGGCGAGCGCCAGCGCCTCGCGCGTGCCGACGAAGCCCGGCTCCTCGATCCACGCCGCCTCGTCGGGATCGAGCGCCAGCCAGGCCAGCAATGACAGGCTCTGGCGCACGCCTGTCGTGATGACGATCGACTGCGGCGTGCAGGTGAAGCCCCGGGCCGCGCCGAGATAGTCGGCGATGGCGGCACGCAGGCCGGCATGACCGAAGGGATGCAGCGCGCTTGCGACCGCCCAGGCCGGCCGCCGCCATTCGCGCTCCAACAGCCGGGCCCACAGGGCGAAGGGAAAGGCCTCGCGGTCGGGCTGGCCGGTGGGAAAGGCCAGCGGCGCCTCCTCGAACCCGAAGCTCGGCATGGCGTCGCGCAGCACCGTGCGGGCGCGGCGCGACAAGGCGGAGGTGTCGGTGACGTCGTTGGCCGGCGCGCCGGCGGGCTCTGTGCGCGGCGTCGCCAGCATCTCGTCCGGCAGGTCGTTGGCGACGGAAAGGCCGGACGCCGCCTGGGCCACGAGGTAGCCCTCGGCGATCAGCTGGTCCATGGCCAGCAGCACCGTGCCGCGCGCGACTTCCAGCTCGCTCGCCATCAGGCGCGAGGAGGGCAGGCGCTGGCCGGGCGCCAGCCGGCGCTCGAGGATGGCGCGCCGCACCTGCTCGCCGATCTGGCGGTGCAGCGGCGTGTGCGACGTGGCGTCGAGGACGAGGCCCAAGGGGGCTGCCTTGCGGAGTGGACGTGGCATGACTGGTACAGTCCAGATTGTCGAAACTGGCTCTTTCGTCTGTACCTTAATGTGACCATGGTCCGGGCCGCAATCGCCCCGGAGTTTTTTGTCATGAGCACCCAGACCATCGCGCGCGGCCAGCCCACCGAGAACACCGCCGACGCCTTTGGTGTCACGCCGGTCAACAAGGTCAAGCGCGTGCACGAGCGTGGCCGCTACGACCGCAAGACGGTCTACGAGATTTTAGACGCCGCCCTGGTCTGCCACATCGCCTATGTGATCGACGGCCGCCCCTACTGCACGCCGACCTCGTTCTGGCGCGAGGGCGACCATCTCTACTGGCATGGCTCCTCGGCCAGCCGGATGATCCGCACGCAGGGCCAGGGCGTGCCGGTCTGCCTCACCGTCACGCATCTCGACGCGCTGGTGATGGCGCGGTCGGGCTTCCACCATTCCGTCAACTATCGGGCGGTGATGGCGTTCGGCACGGCGCACATCATCGACGACGTCGAGAAGAAGTTGAAGCTGATGGACCGCTTCATCGACCGCATCTATCCCGAGCGATCGACGCTGATCCGCCAGCCCAACAAGCAGGAGTTCAAGGCCACGACCATGATGGGCATGGAGATCGAGCACGCCTCGGGCAAGATTCGTGACAAGCACGTCGCCGACGAGGAGGAAGACTACGCCGGCGTTCCCGCCTGGTCCGCGCTCTATCCGGTGACGCAGGTCATCGGCGCGCCGTCGGAATGCGAGCGCCAGATTCCCGGCCTCGAGCGGCCCGAGGGCATGGCCGACTTCGAGCCCGGCATGCGCCTCGACAAGCTGATGACGAAAAGCTATCGCCGCACCTTCGGCTGACTACTTCTTGACGGATCCCGGGCGGTCGAGGCCGACGCCCTTCAAGTGGCCGAACGAGGCGTGAAGGCGCTCGATGATCGGTGGCGCCAGGGGCGGCCGCAGGATCGAATCGACGTTGTCCTTGACGTGGGCCTTGTTGCCGGTGCCGAAGAGGACGACATCGACGCCCTGCTCGTGGCGGGCGTATCGATAGGCTGCATCGGTGATGCTCTGCGCAGCACCTTCACTAACGAGGAACGCGAGAGGATCGCCCTCGGACAAGATCGACGCGTCGAGATCGCCCTGCTCGACCAGCTTGGCGAAGATGTCGGCGCGATAGACGGCATTGCTGAAGATGTTGCGCACGACGAACATGAGGAGCGTGCCGATCCCTCGACGTCGCGTCTCCGGAAAGATCTTGTGCCGCGCCCCCTGGTTCATGAGGCTGTAGGCCAGCATGGTGACTTCCCAGGGCGCTTCGTGGATCGCTCGAGCGAGCATCTTCTGTTCCGGATCGTTGGGGCTCGTCTCGGTGATGCCGACATGGCGCACCTTGCCCTGCTCCTTCAGCCGCACGAGGGCGGGCGCCAGGACATTATGATGATGCTCGTAGGCCGCCGGGCTGACGGCGTGGAAATGGAAGACATCCACGTAGTCGAGGCCGAGCCGCTTCAGCGAGGCCTCCACCTTGCGGGTCACGGTTTCGGCCGTGTCGCTGGTGTTGAATATGGCCTTGGTCGAGATCACCAGCTTGTCCCGGTCGTAGGAGCGGGCCGCTGTGCCGACGATTTCCTCGGTTCCATAGGCCTCGGCCGTGTCGAGGAAGTTGACGCCGAGGTCGACGGCGGTCCGCACGATCGCCACGCAGTCGTCGACGCCGGCGCCGCGGCCCAGCCCCAGTCGGCTGTTGCCCCCGCAACCGAGCCCCGCGACGCTGACAGTGAGGCCGGTCTTTCCCAGTGGCCTGTATTCCATCTGCTCGTTCCCTCAGCTGCCTGTGGACGTGTAGCGCGCCATGCCGGCGCGCCAGGCGACGAACGACAGCGCAAGGAACGCGAAACCGGCGATCGGTGCAAGCGGCAGCAACCAGTCCGGCGCGCCGAGCGGATCCGGCCGCTTCAGGATCGCCAGCACCGGATAGTAGGCCACGCAGGCCAGCGGCAGGCCGAACGTCAGCACCTGCCGGAACCAGGCGGCGTAGATGTTGAGCGGGTACTGCGCCGCTTGCACACCGCCGTAGGTCAGCACGTTCATGATTTCCAGGCTGTCGACCGTCCAGAAGGCAAGCGTCGCCTGCAGGACCAGGATGCCCATGAACAGCGCCACGCCGCCGGCCACGGCCCACACCGCGATCGCGATTGTCGAGGCATCCCAGGCGATCGGGACGAGGCTGGTGGCGAAGACCAGCACGACGGCGGCCTGCAGCAGCCGTCCCAGTCGCGACAGCCGCACTTCGTAGCCGGCAAGCTGCAGGGCTGCCGCGCGCGGCCGCAGCAGCACGCGATCAAAGGCGCCGGTGCGCACGAAGTCGGTGCCGAACACCTCGAAGCCGCGGCTCAGCATGTCGGCGAGCGAGAACATGATGTTGACCAGGGCGTAGAACACGGCCGCCTCGCCGAACGTCCAGCCGCCGACCGATCCGAAGCGATGGAACAGGGCGAACACGCACAGGATCTCGATCGCCGTGGCCGCGCAA
Source organism: Reyranella sp. (assembly GCA_021732285.1). Classification (GTDB taxonomy): domain Bacteria; phylum Pseudomonadota; class Alphaproteobacteria; order Reyranellales; family Reyranellaceae; genus Reyranella. The sequence continues at coordinate 11,605 of JAKFVH010000283.1, forward strand.
TGGCCGGCCGTGAGCATCAGGGTGGCCGTCGGATACTGCGCCTGTGCGCGCAGCGAGGTGGCGACGTAGCGGCCATAGAGGGCGAGGGCATTCATCGCTCACCCACCTTGCATTTCCAGCCGGCGCATCATGCGCTCCATGGCGAGGCGACCGAGGCCGATCAGCACCACAGTCCAGCCGGCCTGCAGGGCCAGTCCCTGCAGGGCTGCGGCGCCCTTGAGGTCGGCGAAATAGATGCGGAAGGGGATATCGACCAGGCCGGCGAGCGGCTGGACATGCAGGAAGGGCCGGAGCGCATCGGGATAGAAGTCGAGCGGCAGCAGGGAGCCGGAGAAGACGATCACCAACGGCGTCAGCACGGCATTCACGCCGCGCTCGTTGAGGCTTGCGGCCACGATGATGTTCGCCAGCATCAGGACGGCGGCGCCGAGCATCGTCATGAGCGCGAAGGCCGGAACGAACAGCAAGGCTGCCGTCACGCCGGACGGCGGCCGCCATGCCCAGTCACCAAGGCCGACCAGCGGCAGCACGATTCCCGCTGCCAGCACCATCAGCACCGCGCGCGGCAGGGCGCGGGCCAGCATCCAGCCTACGCTGCGCGCGTACCAGTAGCCGTAGGCGTCGAGCGGCCGCAGCCGGTCGTAGCCGACGCCGCCGGTGCGCACGGCCAGGCCGATCTCCGGATCGGCGATCCAGGGCTGCAGTGCCAGGAGCGCCTGGCCGAGCCAGACATAGGTCACGGCGTCGGCGAGGCTGATCGGCGCCGCCGCGGCATTGACACCGTAGAAGGCGGCGAACACCAGGATGCGGATGGCGCCCCACCAGAGCTGCGTGGCAAAGCCTGCCAATGCCGCGGCACGATACTGCAGCATCAGCTGGCAGCGAGCACGGAAGGCTGCGAGATAGGGGCGGGCCGCCGCCATGGTCATGCCTCACCCGCATCGTGCAGGTCGTAGAAGCGCGCGATCACCTCCTCGATGGCGGGCTCGTCGACATGGATGTCATCGACCGCGTGCTTGGCGGTGATGGCGGCGATCAGTTTCGGCGTCGGGATCTTCGTGGGATCGAAAGCGAGCTCGAGCGAGCGTTCGGTGCGCGCTCGGACCGTGACACCCGGCATCTCGAGCACCGGTGCGGCGCCGGCAAAGTCGATGTGGAGTCGCCGTTCGGCGAGCACGCTCGCCCGCAGGCTGTCGAACGGGCCGTCGGTCAGCAGGCGGCCCTGGCCGATGACGATGACGCGCTCGGCCAGCGCCTCGACGTCGTGCATGTCGTGGGTCGTGAGCAGCACGGTCACACCCTGCTCGCGGTTGAGCCGCCGCACGAAGTCGCGCACCGCGAGCTTCGAGGGCGCATCGAGCCCGATGGTCGGCTCGTCGAGGAACAGGATGGCAGGATCGTGCAGCAGGGCCGCGGCGAACTCCGCGCGCATGCGCTGGCCGAGCGAGAGCTGACGCACCGGCTGGTCGAGCAATGGTTCCAGCCTCAGCATGGTGACAAGCTCGTCACGCCGGCGGCGATAGCGTTGGGGTTCGACGCGATAGATGTCGGCCAGCAGGTCGAAGCCGTCGATCACCGGCAGGTCCCACCACAGCTGGCTGCGCTGGCCGAACACCACGCCGATGCGCGCCACGTGGCGCACGCGGTCCTCATAGGGCACCAGGCCGCCGACTTCGACCCGGCCGCTGGTGGGCCGCAGGATGCCCGACAGGATCTTTACCGTCGTCGACTTGCCCGCGCCGTTGGGTCCGATGAAAGCCAGCAGCTCGCCGGCTTCGAGGCTGAACGAGACGTTGGCCAGGGCATGGACCGGGCGCCAGCGCCGGTGCACGAGGCCGCGTAGCGCGCCGGTGAGGCCCGGCGCGCGTTCAGCGACGCGATAGGTCTTGGCCAGCGCCTCGACGAGGATCTGCGGCATGGCGACCGTCCGCCCGGTGGTCGGAAAAAGGGGGCGGGAACCTATGCCGTGGCCAACGCCAAGTCAACCATGCGTGGCGTGCCGAATTTGTTGTGCACGGGGTCATGCAACAGATCGTCCACAATCCCGTCGACGGCATCTATGCCGCGACGCCCGACTATGTTCACGCGCTCGAGGTTCGGCAGCCCGAGCGGTTTCTCTATATCGCGGGCACGATGGGCCTGCGCCCTGATGGTTCGGCGCCGAAGACCCTCGATGAGCAGCTCGAGCTGATCTGGAACAACATCCGCACCATTCTCGAGGAGGCGAACATGACGACCGACAACATCGTCCGCCTCACGAGCTACTTGCGCGATCCATCGTATGCCGCGGCCAACGGCGCCGCCCGCGAGCGCGCGCTCGGCAGCCGGCGCATCCCGACGACGGCGGTCGTCGTGCAGACCCTGGATCCGGCGTGGCTCGTGGAGATCGAAGCGATTGCCGTGGCGTGACAGCGCCTATTCGACCGTGACGGATTTCGCAAGATTGCGCGGCTTGTCGATGTCGCATCCGCGCTGCCGCGCCACGTGATAGGCGAGGAGCTGCAGCGGAATGTACAGCAGCAGGGGATCGAGCTCGGGCTCGAGCGCCGGCACCTCGAAAGAGCGGTCGAACGGCGCATGCGACTCTCCAGGATGCGTGATGGCGATGACGGGCCCGCCGCGCGCCTTGACCTCCTCGATGGTCGAGACGTTCTTTGTGAAAAGATCATCGCGCGGCAGCACGATCACCGTCGGCGTCTCGGGCGTCACCAGGGCCAGTGGTCCGTGCTTCAGTTCGGAGGCGGGATAGGCCTCGGCGTGGAGGTAGCTGATCTCCTTGAGCTTCAGCGCCCCTTCCATGGCGATGGCGTGGCCCGCGGCGCGGCCGACGTAAAAGGCGTGCTGGGCGCCCTGGAAGAATTCGGCCAAGCGGGCGATCTCGTCCTCGCGCTCGAGGATCGCTGCGACGCGGTCGGGCAGGGCGTCCAGCGCCTTGAGGAGCCGCGCGCCATTGGCGTTGGACAGGTCACGCAGCCGGCCGAGGTGGACGGCGAGCAGCGCCAGGGCGACGACGCTGCAGGTGAAGGTCTTGGTCGAGACCACGGCGACCTCCGGCCCGGCATGCAGGTAGATGCCCTGGCCGCATTCGCGTGCGATGGTGCTGCCGACGACGTTGACGATGCCCATCAGGCGGCCGCCCTTGCGCTTGACCTCCTGCACGGCCGCCAAGGTATCGAACGTCTCGCCCGACTGGCTGACGGCGATGTAGAGCGTGTCCATCTCGATCACGGGATTGCGGTAGCGGAACTCCGATGCGGGCTCGGCCTGGCAGGGGATGCGCGCCAGCTGCTCGATCAGGTGCACGCCCATGACGCCGGCAATGTAGGCCGCGCCGCAGCCCAGGATCCGGATGCGGCGCACGTCCAGAAGCTCGCGCGCCGTGAGGGTGATGCCGCCGAGATGCGTGGTCTGGAAGCGCGGCTCAAGCCTGCCGCTCAAGGTGCGCCGAAGCGCCTCGGGCTGGTCGGCGATCTCCTTGCGCATGTAATGGTCGAATGCGCCCTTGTCGAAGGCCTCGTCCTTCCAGACCATCGCCGACGGCGTCTTGACCGTGCTGGTGCCGTCGAGCTTGCGCGTCTCGTAGCCGTCGGCCCGTACGGCCGCGATCTCGCCGTCGTCGAGATGGACGACGCTGGTGGCATGCCGCACGAAGGCGGAAGCGTCCGAGCCGAACAGCATCTCCTTGTCGCCCAGGCCCAACACCACCGGGCTGCCGTTGCGCGCCACGACCAGGACGTCGGGCCGCTCGGCATCCATGACGGCAAGACCATAGGTGCCGACCACCAGCCTCAGGACCGCGCTCACCACGGCCTCGAGCGGCGAGCCGTCGTCCATCAGGGCGACCAGGTGGGCGATCACCTCTGTGTCGGTGTCGGAGCTGAAGGTCGTGCCGCGGGCCGCGAGCTGCGCACGCAGCGCGGCGGCGTTCTCGATGATGCCGTTGTGCACGACGGCATAGCGGCCGGCGCTGTCGCTGTGGGGATGGGCGTTGCGGTCGCTCGGCTCGCCGTTGGTCGCCCAGCGCGTATGGGCGATGCCCGACGTGCCCTTGAAGCGAAGAGGCTTCAGCTCATCGAGCTCACGCACGCGCCCCTTGCGCTTGGCGATCTTGAGCGCCCCCTTGTTGGCGATGGCGATGCCAGCCGAATCGTAGCCGCGATATTCCAGGCGATTGAGCCCGGCCATCAGGATCGGGGCAGCCTGACGCTTGCCGATGTAGCCGACGATGCCGCACATGAAAGGTCCTGGCCGTAGATGATGCGGCGCAGCTGCCGCGTGGTGTAGGCCGGCGCCGGGAAGCGGCGCTGGGCGAGCTCGGCCTGCAGCCGGGCGAAGATCGCGGTGTTCGCGAGACCCTGCCGCTGCAGCACCAGGTGGCGCCGGCGGACGAACGACTCGGGCTCCTCGACCAGGAACGACAGGACCTCGTCCACCACGCGACGAGCCTCCAGGGGCTCCAATCTCGATGTCCGGGCCAGGTACTCCACGAGCTCGTTCAAATCGTCCAACTCGGCGTCGTTCACGGAGACCTCTAGTCGGCTGGCATGCCGAATTGTATCATTTTGCCCGAATTTGGGCAAAACGAGGTCTAGGAACGGAGCCGTTTGGGGTCAAATGCCCTCAGCCGCCCCGCCGCAAAGGGCCTGAGGTCGACCTGGCGGGCGGTGCCATCGAGGATCAGCTCGGCCATGGCCTCGCCGGTCGCGGGTGCGTTGAGCATGCCCCAGACGCTGTGTCCGGTGGCGACATAGGCTCCGTCGACGCCCGGCACGGCGCCGATCAGCGGCAGGCCATCGTCGGTGACGGGGCGAAAGCAGGCCTGTCGCGCCGTGATGGGTGCCGCCGCGAGCGCTGGCGAGATCGCCCGGCACATCGCCTCGAGCCGGTCGTGCGCACCCTCGTCGGGCGAGACCTGCGCGGGATCGACCGGCATCGGTTCCGTGCTCGAGACCGCACACACCCATGTCGTGCCGTCGGCGCGCGGGAACAGTTCCGGCGTGAGGACCTCGCCGCTCGACTCCTGGTATTCGAGGAAAAGAGCCTCCGCTGGAATCGCGTCACCGGTCCGGAAGATGAGGCTGTGGCCCTTGTAGCCGTACACTGCCGGCAGCGGCAGCCAGCGCGTCGCCAGGATCGACCACGGCCCCATGGCGATGACCACGGCATCGCCGTCGACGATCTCGCCGTCTTCGAGCACGACGCCGCGGACGCCGTCCTTGTCGCGCACCAGGTCGACGGCCGTGCCGTGCCGAAGCGCACCACCGTGCTTCTCGGCGGCGGCCATCAGGCCCGTGGTGAAGGCGCGCGGGTCCACGATGGCCGTCGTCTGTGGCGAGCCGAGGCGGCCCGTGATCGTCACGCCTTCGGACAGCCACGGCCGCTCGCCGGGACCGCGTTCGCCGCCCTCGACGGCGTAGCCGCCATAGGTGTCTAGGCGCCGATAGCCCCAGGGATTGCCGAGTGTCTCGGCAAGCTCGGCATGCAGGGTGAAGCTGCGCCGCGCCAGCCGATCGAGCGCGCTGCCGCGGCACCAGTCGAAGGCGAGAAAACCGCCCGACTTGCCGGACGCCGAACCGGCGACCTGGTGACGCTCGATCACGACCGGCTCGGCGCCGCGCCGGCTGAGGAAATAGGCGATGGAAGCGCCGATGGCGCCGCCGCCGCAGATGACGATGCGTCTGGCCCGGCTCATCCCGCCACTGTACCGGCCCGTCAGGCGTCGGCGTAGCTCACTTTCTCAGCGCTCGCGCCGGGATGCACGACAGCGCCTCCAGCGGCGTTGCCGACGGTCTGGGCGTAGCGCCACAACGCGCCCGTCGGATGCGGCGTAGTGCGCGGCTGCCAGTGCTGGCGGCGCGCCTCGAGCTCCGCCGCGGAAACCATCAGGTCGATCGTGCCGGCATCGGCATCGATGGCGATCATGTCGCCGTCCTTGACGAATGCGATGGGGCCGCCGACAGCCGCCTCGGGCCCGAGATGGCCGACGCAGAACCCGCGCGTGCCGCCGGAGAAGCGGCCGTCGGTCACCAACGCCACGTCCTCGCCCATGCCCTGGCCGTAGATGGCGGACGTCGTCGCCAGCATCTCGCGCATGCCGGGCCCGCCGCGCGGGCCCTCGTAGCGGATCACCAGGACTTCGCCGGCCTTGTAGTCGCGCCGCAGCACGGCAGCGAGACAGTCCTCTTCCGATTCGAAGATGCGGGCCGGACCGGTGAGCGCGCGTCGCTTCAGGTGCGCCACCTTGCAAATCGCTCCCTCCGGCGCGAGCGAGCCTTTCAGGCCGACCACGCCGCCGCTCGGCGAGAAGGGATTTTTAGCCGGCCGCAAAACGTCCTGCCCGGTCGGCACCATCACATCGGCATGATTCTCGGCCAGAGTCTTGCCGGTCACAGTGAGGCAATCGCCGTGCAGGTAGCCGCCGTCGAGCAAGGCCTTGATCAGCACAGGCACGCCGCCGATGCGGTAGAGGTCGATCGCCATGTAGCGCCCGGCGGGCTTCATGTCGGCGAGATAGGGCGTGCGGCGAAAGACTTCGACCACGTCGGCGAGGTCGAACTTGATGCCGGCTTCGTTGGCGATCGCCGGCAGGTGAAGGGCGCTGTTGGTCGATCCGCCGGATGCGGCGACGACGGCGGCCGCGTTCTCCAGCGACTTCCGGGTGACGATGTCGCGCGGCCGGATGTTGCGTGCGATCAGCTCCATCACCGTCCGCCCGCAGGCCGCGGCGATCGCGCCGCGCTTGGCGTCGACGGCCGGAACGAAACCGGAGCCGGGCAGCGCGATGCCCATCGCCTCCGATACCGCCGCCATGGTGCTCGCCGTGTACTGGCCCGGGCAGGCGCCGATCGTCGGGCAGGCTGCCACTTCCAGGCGCTGCAGCTCGTCTCGGCTGATCTTGCCGCCGGTATAGGAGCCCACGCCTTCAAACACCTCGACAACGCCCACTTGGCGGCCGTCGAGATTGCCGGGCAGCAGCGATCCGCCATACAGGAATACCGACGGCACGTTCAGGCGCACCATGGCCATCATCACGCCCGGCAGGGTCTTGTCACAGCCGGCAAGGCCCACGATCGCGTCGTAGCAATGGCCGCGCACGACCAGCTCGATCGATTCGGCCACCAGCTCGCGCGACACCAGCGACGCCTTCATGCCGCGATGGCCGTTGGCGATGCCGTCGGTGACGCTGGCCGAGGTGAACTCGAACGGCGTGCCGCCCGCCTCGCGCACGCCAGTCTTCACGAACTGCGCCTGGTCGTGCAGTGGCATGTTGCAGGGCGAGGATTCGCTCCAGGTCGTGGCGATGCCGACCAGCGGCTTGTCGAGATCCTCCGGGGCGAGGCCCGTGCCGAGCATCATCGCCCGCATCGGCGCCTTCTCCGGTCCCTCGGTCACGTAACGGCTGGGCAGGCGGCTCTTGTCGAAACGGGGCATGGGCGGGGCTCCTTCACGGCCAGCCTTGCTCCCGCAGCTCACATTGGTCCAATATATTGATTGGCCTCTATTGATACCGATTTCGAATGGACCTGCGCCGCCTCCGTTACTTCGTGGCCGTTGCCGAGGAGCTGCATTTCGGGCGCGCCGCCCGGCGGCTCAACGTCTCACAGCCGCCGCTCAGCGTGCAGATACGCACCCTCGAGCGGGAGATTGGCGCGCCGTTGCTGGTCCGCACGCAACGACGCGTCGAGCTCACTGAGGCCGGCCGCGTGCTGCTCGACGAAGCGCGACGCCTGCTCAGCCAGGCCGAGGCTGCGGTAGTCCATGCCCGCCGCGCCGCCCAAGGCACGGTCGGTCACCTCACCATCGGCTTCGTCAGCACCGTCGACTACAGCATCCTGCCGCCGCTGGTCCGCCGCTTCCGGCAGAGGCACCCGGGCATTGCCCTGAAGCTGCTGGAACTGACCGGCGATCGCCAGCAGGCGCTGCTGCAATCGGGCGAGCTTGATCTTGGCCTCTCCATTCTGCCGTCGCCGGCTCCCGGCCTCACCATGCGGCCGGTCTTCCGCGAGCCGCTGATCGCGGCCGTGCCGGCCAGTCACTCCTTGGCCGGACGTCGTCGCACCGCGTTGCGCTCGCTGGCCGCGGAGCCCTTCATCCAGTTTCCACGTGAGTTGGCACCTGGCCTGTACGACTTGGCGATCGCCGCCTGCCAGAAAGCGGGCTTCACGCCGCATCTGGCCCAGGAGGCCATCCAGATGCAGACCATCCTCGGTCTGGTCGCGGCAGGCCTGGGTGTCGCGGTGGTGCCGCAGTGCATGTCGAAGCTGCAGCGCCCCGACGTGCGCTATCTCGCGCTCGATGCACGCGGCTTCGAGGTCGAGACCGTGGCGTTATGGCATTCCGAGAATCGCGCGCCGGCGCTGACGGCGCTCATCGCCGAGCTGCCGGCTGCTCAGGGGTGACCCAGCAGCGCCTGACGAAACCGGTCTTTAAGATGCGCGCCGTCCTGCGGCGGCATGACGAACTCGAGCTTCTCGACCATCACCTTGACCAGGCGGAAGACCGGGCCCTTCTTGGTCCGCGCCGCCTTCACGAGGTCGGCCACCTCGCTCGCGTCGCGCACGGTGCCGACATCGGCGATGCCGCAGCCCTTGGCGATCATCGCCAGGTCGGCACCGGCGCCCGAGTCGGTCGGGCCGTTGTTGCGCGGGCTGGTGTGCGAGGCCTGATTGCCGGTCTCGCCGAACCTTTCGTTGTCCAGCACGACGATGGCCAAGTTCTCCGGCTGCTGCGTCGCCACCGTGGCGAGCGAGCCGAGGCTCATCATCAGGTCGGCATCGCCGGTGATCACCAGCACTCGCTTGGCAGGCTGCGCCAGGGCGAGACCCAGCCCCATGCTGACCGGCGCGCCCATCGCGCCCCACAGCGGCATGTTGAGCGGCCGGTCGCCCGCCTCGGTGATGTCCCAGTTCGACGAGCCGAGGCCCGCGATCACCAGAAGATTGTCGTCGGCGCCTTCGAGGATCTTCTTGACCAGCGGACGACGCTGCAGAGTGGCCTTGCTCATTTGGCGGTCTTCTTCCCGAAATCTTTGATGCCTATCAGCTTCTGGCGCAGCAGGACGGCGACCGACTGGCCGCCATTGAACGCCGCGCGCGCCGCGGCATCGACCGTGGCCTTCACGTCGCTCGCCTTGTCGACCGAGTAGACCAGCACGCCCATCGCCTCGAGCACCTTGGGCGTGCCCTGGCCCATCGGGAACTGCCAGGAATTGAACTCGCCCCACTCGCCGCGCATGGTGATCAGGGTCAGGAAGGGAAAGCGCAGCGTCTTGGTGAGCCCCATCATGTTGATGGTGTTGCCGACGCCCGAGCTCTGCATCAGCAGCGCCGAACGCTGTCCGCCCAGCCAGGCGCCGGCAGCGAGGGCGATGCCTTCCTCTTCCGTCGTGAGCGGCACGGTGCGGATCGAGTTCGAGCGCTGGCAATGATCGATCAGCCGCGAATGGCCGGCGTCGGGCACGTGATAGACCTGCTTGATGTCGTGGGTCTGCAGGACCTCGAAGATCTCGTCGCGCCAGTCGGCGCTCGTTTCGGCGTTCATACGGCGACCCTAGCTATCGCCGCCCGCTATTTCGACAGCTATTCGCCGTGATCAGATATACCGGTATTGTATCGCTTGATGGAACTCTCCCAACTTCGCACTCTGATCCACGTCGCCGAGCTCGGCAGCCTCAGCAAGGCGGCCGACCGGCTGCATATTGCCCAGCCGGCGTTGAGCAGGCAGGTGCGCCTGCTCGAGGAGGAGCTGGGCGTCCGGCTTTTCGCACGCCACGGCCGCGGCATGGTCCTGACCGAGCAGGGCCAGGAGATCCTGAAGCACGCGACGCGCGTGATGACGGAGCTGGAGGAGATGCGTGCTGCCGCCTCGGAGACAGGGGCGCCGCTGCGCGGCCAGATCGCCATCGGATTTCCACCGACGGTGGCCGACATCGTCTCGCTTCCGCTGGTCGCCTCCTTCGGCAAGGCGCATCCGCAGGCAGAGTTGCGACTGGTCGCCGCCTACACGGGCTATCTGCTCGACTGGCTGCATCGCGGTGAGATCGACGTCGCCGTCCTCTACGATCCGCACGCCGCACGCTCTTTGCGCTCCCAGCCGCTTCTGCTTGAAGACCTGTTCCTGATCGGCCCGCCCGAGGCTGCCTTCTCCAGCGACCACGCTATCGCTTTCAAGGAGCTCGACGGCAAACGCATGCTGCTGCCCAGCGTGCGCCATGGCCTTCGCACCATCGTCGAGCATTGCGCGAGCGAAGCGGACATCGCCCTCAACGTCGCGGTCGAAACCGATTCCTACGCGACCTTGAAAGACCTGGTGCGCCACGGCCACGGCTGGACGATCCTGCCGCTGGCGCCGATCCATGACGACATCGCAACCGGCCGGCTGACGGCAGCGCCGCTGGTCGATCCAGCGCCGGTCCGGCGCCTGGTCCTGTCCTATCCCGCCGATCGGCCCGCGCCGAGACTCGCGCGCTTCGCCGGCGAAGCGATTGCCGGCATCGTCAAGGACCAGGTCGAACGGGGTATCTGGGCCGGCCAGTTGCTGGGGTAGCGAAGCTGGTGAACTCACCTCAAATTCTCCCGGACCGCGCGCGTCCCCGCGCGCTCATGCGCATGAGCGCGCGGGGACGCGCGCGGTCCGGAAGAATATGAGTCCTTGGAATCAGGCGCGCTCTACGCCTGCGGCACCAGCTGCGCCGTCAGTTCCTCGGCCACGTCCTTCATGTCGTGCGCGAGCTTGAGCGACGTCGTGCGGTCGAGCTGGTTGCCGAGGCCGACCGCGGCCAGCGTATGGGAGATCGTGCCACGGCCGTTCAGCACCGGCACGGCCACGATGGTCACGCCGGAAATGTAGTTGCCGCGATCGATGCTGAACTTCTGGCGGCGCGTCAGGTCGACTTCCTTGCACCAGCTCTCGTAGTCCGGCGCGTTGTGCCAGCGCAGCCGGTGGAAGCGCTTCTCGATCTCCGGCCACGGCTGCTCGGTGAAGGCCGCGAGGCAGCGTCCCGTGGCGCTGATCAGGGCGGGGAAGCGGCTGCCGACGTCGACATGCAGGCGCACCGGCGCCTGGCTGCGCGCCAGCGCCACCACGATCATGTGGTCGAGATCGGGCAGTTCCACGCCGATCGCCGTGACGGGATAACGATTCGACAGCTCGTCGAGCTTGGGCCGCACGAGGTTGGGGAAGTCGCCGTTCTCCAGCACGGCGCGCGCGAGCGGCAGCATGCCGACGCCGAGACTGTACTGCTTGGTGAGCGGCTCCACGCGCACCAGCTGCTCCGCCATCAGCGCGCGCAGGATGTGCAGCGTGGTGCTGGGCACCAGTTCCAGCGACTGCGCGATGGCCTTCAGGCCGAGCGGCGTGCGGCTGCGGCTCAGCAGGCGAAGGATCGCGATCGCGCGGGTGACGGCGGGAACGGCGCGGATGCGAGGGCCAGTGCGGACAGTCATTTTGTCTATATACAATCATAGAGTCTATTGTACAATACGCTGCTGCGCGCCAAGATGCCAGCCATGGCGAGGCTGACCAACATCACGAGCTACGCGGAGGCGCAGGCTGAGTTCTCCCCGGCGAAGCTGTGGGAGCTGTTCGACGGCGACCGCGCGCGTCTCAACATCGCCCACGAATGCATCGACCGGCATGCCGGCTGCACCAATCCGGCCGTGATCGTCGTTCGCGCCGACCGCTCGAGCGAGACGCTGGGCTTCCGCGACATTTCCGAGGACTCCGCGCGTTTCGCCAACTGGCTGGCGGCCGAGGGCGTGCAGCCCGGCGACCGCGTCGCGATCATGCTGGAGCCGTCCCGCGCCTTTTATGCGGCTGTGTTCGGGACCATGAAGCGTGGCGCCATCGCCGTGCCCCTGTTCACCTTGTTCGGGCCCGACGGCGTGAAGCTCCGCGTCGACGACTGCAAGCCCAGCCTGCTGGTGACCAACGCCGAGAAGGCGCCGCTGCTTGCATCAGCTGGCCCGCGCGTCGTCGTTGCCGACGCCGACTTCTTCGCGCAGCTGGAGCGCTTCGAGCCGCGCTTCGTTGCCGATACGGCGGCCGATGCGCTTGCGATCTTCCAGTACACGTCAGGCACGACCCGCGAGCTGCCCGAGGCGGTCAAGCACAGCCATCGCTCGATCGTCACCCTGATGGTGGCGGCGCTCTACGGCACGGGCCTGCGGCCCGGTGATCGTTTCATCTGCCCGTCGTCGCCGGCCTGGGGCCACGGCCTGTGGCACGGCACCCTGGCGCCGCTCGCTCTCGGCATCACCGTCGGCGCCTATGCCGGCAAGTTCAACGCCGAGCGGCTCTTGTCGGCGCTGCAGGAGCACCAGTTCACCAACATCTCGGCCGCCGCCACGCACTACCGCATGATGCGCAACTCGGGCGCGGCGGATCGCTACCGCTACGGCATCCAGAAGCTCTCCTTCACCGGCGAGCCGATCGACAGCGAGACGGCGGCCTTCGTCGAGCAGACTTTTCGCCGTCCCGCCTGCAGCATGTACGGCACGACTGAGATCGGCGTGATCCTGGTGAGCTATCCCGGCGCCTCCGATTTCGTCGTCAAGCCGGGTTCGCTGGGCAAGCCGATTCCCGGCGGCCGCATAGAAGTTCATGACGCGGCGGGCCAACCCTGTGCGCCGGGAGTCGTCGGCGAACTGAAGGTCTGGCGGCGCGGGCAGTGGATCGCGACCAAGGATCTCGGCCGCACCGACGAGGATGGCTACTTCTATCACGCCGGCCGCGCCGACGACGTCATCATCTCCGCCGGCTGGACCATGAGCGCCGTCGAGATCGAGGACGCGATCCTGAAGCACCGCGAGGTCCGCGAGGCCGCCGCCATCGGCGTGCCCGACCCGCTGCGCGGGCAGGTGGTGAAGGCCTTCGTCGTCGCCGACAGGCCTGGCGACGAGGCTTTCAGGCAGGAGATCCAGGATCTCGTGCGCCAGAGGCTCAGCCACCACGAATATCCGCGGCTCGTGGCCTTCGTGCCCGAGCTGCCCAAAACGCCGGCCGGCAAGGTCAACCGCAAGGTCCTGCGCGATCGCGAGCGCGCGGCCTGAAGAACTTTTGAAGAAGGAAGGATGATGCTCAATACCGCTCAACGCTCGTTTCCCAAGATCACCGAAAACGGACTGGACGAGCTGCGCAAGCGCATCGGCGTAAAAATCGGCGTGACGGCCGAGCCGTGGTGCTACGAGGCCACGCGCGACAACATCCGCCACTACGCGCACGGCATCGGCGACGACAATCCGCTGTGGTGCGTGCCCGAGTATGCGGCGAAGACCAAGTACGGCGACGTCATTGCCCTGCCGAGCTTCCTCTTCGCAACGAGCCGCATCGTCTCGGGCTATGTCGGTGGCCTGCCGGGCGTGCACGCCATGTGGTCGGGCGCCGACTGGACCTGGCACAAGGTGGTGCGGCGCAACGACGTGATCTCGACCGAGGCCTGGCTGAAGGACATCGTCGAGCACCAGACGCGCTTTGCCGGCCGCGCGGTGCAGCAGATCTATCACGTCAACTTCTTCAATCAGCAGGGCGACCTTTTGGCCGAAGCCGACAGCTGGTGCTTCCGCACCGAGCGCGACCATGCGCGCGAGCAGGGCACCAAGTACAAGGAGGTGAAGGCCCGCACCCCGCGCCGCTACAGCAAGCAGGAGCTCGACAAGGCTTATAAGCTCTACGCCGAGGAGAAGATCCGGGGTGCGGTGCCGCGCTACTGGCAGGACGTGACCGAGGGCGAGGCGCTGCCGACCATGCTCAAGGGCCCGATGACGGTGACGGGCTTCATCGCCTACGCCCAGGGCTGGGGCGGCCTCTATATCCGAGCCAACAAGCTCGCCTGGAAGCTGCAGGACGCCCATCCCGGCCTCGGCATCGCCAACCGCTTCGGCATTCCCGATTGCCCCGAGCGCGTGCACTGGGAGGAGGAGTTCGCCCTCGAGGTCGGCGCCCCCGGCGCCTATGACTACGGCCCCGAGCGCTGCTCCTGGCTCACCCACCATCTCACCAACTGGATGGGCGACGAGGGCTTCCTGCGCCGCGCCACCTCCAAGATCCGCCGGCACAATCCCGAGGGTGATATTCTCTTCATCAACGGCACAGTGAAGCGCAAGTACGTCGAGGACGGCCGGCATCTCGTCGAGATCGAACAGGTCGCGCGCAACCAGGACGACGAGCTGTCGATCCTGGGCACCGGCGTGGTGGAGCTGCCCAGCCGCTCATAAGCCTGCCGCCGACAAGAAAATATAAAGGAGAGGAAACGATGAAGGTCTTTACGGTTGCGGCCGCCCTGTTGGCGGGTCTGCTGAGTGGTGCTGTCGCCCAGGCGCAGACCTGGCCCAACAAGACGGTGAAGATCATCGTGCCCTACCAGGCGGGGCAGGGCACCGATGTGGCCACACGCTACTTCGCCGACCAGCTGACCAAGGCGCTGGGCCAAACCTTCTATGTCGACAACAAGCCCGGCGCCGGCGGCAACATCGGCACCGAGGCGGCGGCCCATTCGCCGGCCGACGGCTACACGCTGTTGATGGGCACCAACGGCACCCAGGCGATGAACGAGTTCCTGTATCCCACGCTGGGCTTCGACACGGCCAAGGATTTCGCGCCGATCATGCTGGTCGGCATGCTGCCGATGGTGGTCGCGGCCAATCCGTCCTTCGCGCCCAACTCCATCGCCGAGCTGGTGGCGGTGGCCAAGGCCCGCCCCGACAAGGTCGACACCGCGCTGCCCAGCACGACGGCGCGGCTGGTCTTCGAGCTTTTGAAGCAGCGTACCGAGGCGCCCTTGTTCGGCGTGCCCTACAAGGGCTCGGCGACGGCGATCACCGAGGTGATGGGCAGCCAAGTGCAGACGCTGATCGACACGGTGACCGCCACGCGTGGGCACGTCGCCTCGGGCAAGCTCAAGGCGCTCGGCATCACCACGCTCAAGCCCAGCGACCTGCTGCCCGGCGTCAAGCCGGTAGCCGAGCAGGGCGTGCCGGGCTTCGAGACGACGGCCTGGATCGCGCTCTATGCGCCGCGCGGCACGCCCGAACCGGTGATCGCCCTGCTGAACAAGGAGTTCGCCAGGATCCTGGCCGAGCCGGAGACGCGCCAGCGGCTTCTGCAGATCGGCATCGAGCCGGTGGGCGGCACGGCCGCAAGCCTCGGCGAGTTCGAGAAGAAGGAACGCACCAAGTGGGGTCCACTGATCAAGGCGGCCGGTCTGAAGGGCGAGTGATTTAGGAGGAACAGGTCATGACCCGACGCAACAGCGGTGATTATGCAGTGGTGTGGCCGCGCAGCGCCAAGGCGGTCGAGATCAAGCCGCTGGCCAAGCGGCTGGACACGATCGAGGGCAAGACCATCGCCTTCCTGTGGGACGACCTGTTCCGCGGCGACGAGATCTGGCCGATCCTCAAGCAGGAGCTCGGCAAGCGCTTCACGGGCGTGAATTTTATCGACCACGATGCGTTCGGCTCGACGCATGGCGACGAGGAGCATCGGGTGCTCGGCGAACTGCCGGGGAAGATCAAGTCGATGAATATCGACGCGGTCGTCTCCGGCATGGGGTGTTGAGGAAGCTGCACACCCGCCGTGTTGCGGGTCAGCGCGATAGCAGAACAGGCCGGCGTCCCGACCTCCTCGCTTTGTTGCGAGGGTTTTCTGGGCCAGGCCAAGACGACCTCGGTGGGGCTGGGCTATCCCAACCTCGCCCTGGCGACGGTGCCGGGCCATGTCGACGTGCAGACGTCGGACGAGCTGCGCACCAACGTGCTCGGCACGACGGTCGAGCATGTCATACGCAACCTCACGGGCGAGATCGCCTCGGTGCAGGCCACGGCCGATCCCGATCCGCAGGATATCGTGTTCGAGGGCAGCTTCGAGGAGGTCAATCGCCTGTTCCTCGAGAACGGCTGGAGCGACGGCCTGCCGATCGTGCCGCCGACCAAGGAGAAGATCGCGGAGTTCTTGGCCTTCACCGACCTGGCGCCGGACCATGCCATCGGCAAGCTGCTGCCCGACAACCGCATGGCCACGGTGTGGAACGTCGCGGTCAACGGCGTGATGGCGGGCTGCCGGCCGGAATATATGCCGATCCTGGTGGCGCTAGTGGAGGCGATGGCCGATCCGCAGTACGGCGTCGAGCATTCCGGCAACACGCCGGGCGCGGAGACCCTGATCGTGCTGAACGGGCCGCTGATCAAGCAGCTCGGCTTCAACTACGAGCAGGGCGCGCTGCGCGACGGCTTTCAGCCCAACACCTCGATCGGCCGGTTCTGGCGGCTCTACCTGCGCAACGTCGCGGGCTTCCTGCTGCACCAGAACGACAAGGGCACGTTCGGCAACACCTGGCGCGTGGTGCTGGCGGAGAACGAGGACAGCCTGGCCAGGATGAAATGGCCCACCGTTGCAGCCGACATGGGCGCGCCGGTGACCGACAGCGCGGTCACCATCTCGCGCTTCACCGGCGGCAACGTCATCGTCTCGGTGTTCGGCGACAGCGCGGAGAAGCTTTTGCCCTATCTCGGCAATGCGCTGGTGACGCACTCGGGCTGGGAGGTGATCTTCACGGTCGGCATGGCGACCGGCACCTACCGGCCGCTGCTGGTGCTGAGCCCGCTGATCGCCGAGACTATCGCCAAGACCATGACCAAGCAGGACGTCCAGAACTGGCTGTTCGAGAATGCGCGCATGCCGGCGCATCTGTTCGAGAAGTACCTGTGGGGCTGGACCAACCTGGTGCCGGGCAAGCGCACGCTCAACGACTGGGTGCGGCTGGGCAAGATCCCGAAAGTCTTCGCCGGCAACGATCCCAACCGGCTGGTGCCGGTGGTGACCAAGCCCGAGCACATCATGATCGCGGTGTCGGGCGACCCGCTGCGCTCGAACTGCTATTTGTTCGTGCACAACGGCATGCTGGGCTTCCCGACCACCAGGAGCGTGAAGCTGCCCAAGGGCTGGCGGATGAAGCTTTTAGACGCACAAGCATGACCGATGAAGGCAGCCTCTGGATCGTGCTCCCAACGGGCCAGCAGGCTGCCGGCGGCTGGATCGACGATACGCTGAAGCAGCGTGCGGCCGAGCAGGGCCTTTCAGCCAAGGTCCCGCTCGCCGCCGACTTCCCGCGCCAGCGCATCGAGGTCGTACGCGGCCCGCGCGCCGAGGACCGGCTGCAGGAGCTGTTCCTGCGGCGCGGCTGGAGCGACGGCCTGCCGGTGGTGCCGCCGACCGTGGCGCGGGTGAAGCAGGCGCTCGCCTTCACCGACCGTGCCCCGACCGAGGTGCTGGGCGAGGTCGAGCCGCTGAAAGGGCTCGCCACCGTCGAGAAGGTCGCGGCCAATGCCGTGATGGCGGGCTGCCGGCCGGAGTACCTGCCGGTGGTGCTGGCCGCGGTCGAGTGCGTGCTCGACCCCGACTTCAACATGCGCGGCGTGCAGACGACGGACGAGAACGTGACGCCGATGCTGATCGTCAACGGCCCGGTGGCGCGCGAGATCGGCGTCAACGCGAGCTTCGGCGTGCTGGGCCCCGGCTGGCAGGCCAACGCCGCGATCGGCCGCGCGCTGCGCCTGGTGATGCACAATATCGGCGGCGGCTGGCCGGGCGCCGTGGCCTTCGCCGGCCTCGGCCAACCCGGCCGCTACACGCTTTGTCTCGCCGAGAACGAGGCGCAGAGCCCGTGGGCGCCCTTGCAGCCCACGAACGCGGTGACGGTGACGCGCGCCGAGGGCGTGATCAACGTCACCGGTGGATTGCCTGAGATCGCGAGCGTCATGGGCACGGCCGCCTCGGGCTTCGGCATCCTGTGGAGCGGCCGACCGACGGTCCTGATCGCGCCCGCCGTGGCCGCCGACTGCGCGCGCCGCGGCATGGCCAAGGACGACGTACGGCGCTTCCTGTGGGAGCACGGCCGCTGGCGCCGCGAGGACTGGCAGAAATCCTGGCTGACCGAGCGCATCGTCGCCGGTCGCCGCTGGCCGGATTGGGTGGAGGAGGCGGCGAAGGCGGGAGACATTCCCGCAGCGCGCTCGCCCGACGACATCGTGCTGGTGGTCACGGGCGGCGACATTCCGATCCCACAGAACGCCTATTGCCCCTCCTGGGGTTTCCCGCCGGCCTGCCTCACGCGCGAGGTACGCCTGCCGGCGGACTGGCCGGCGTTGCTCGCCGATGCGCGCGAGAGCGCGGCGGCCTTGGTCGAGAAGTAAGCCTCTTTTGAGAATCGAGTGGGTAGGGCAGAAGGTTCACACGTTGAACGAGTTGTGACGGCGCGGATGATGATATTCCGTGGTGGGATCGAAGGACCATTCCTCGGAGCCGACCTGGGGTCAGGAG
>JAKFVH010000284.1 GCA_021732285.1 Reyranella sp.
CGCGCTCAACGCAGCCAGGCGCGCCACCACCGGTGCGTCCCGCTCGGCCTTCGCCGAGCGGTAGCTCACCGCCGAGCGGGCAACTCTCAGAAGCGTGCACGACCGGCGTTGCGACAGCCCGCGGCGCGCCGCGGCCGTCAAGCCGACTCCGCAGCGCTGCCTAGCTAGAGCACGATGCGTCCAGGTGGAATCACCTGGACGCATCGTGCCATGTGAAGCAAGCACCGCCAGTGCGTGCGAATGTGATCAGGTGGAGCAGCGCGCGATTCCACCTGATCGCATTCCGCTCTAGCTAGCGCCCGTAAGCCGCCTGCAGCCGCTTCTCCTGCAGGCGACTCCATTGCGAAAGGCCAAAGCAGGCGAACCAGTAGATGGCGCCGGCAAAGACATAGGCTTCCATGTTCATGCCGACCCAGGCGGGATCGGCCAGGGCAGCCTGGGCAATGCCCAGCAGGTCGAAGATCGAGACGATCAGCACCAGGGTCGTGTTCTTGAACAGGGCGATGAACTCGTTCGTCATGGCCGGAAGCGCGATGCGCAGCGCCTGCGGCAGCACGATCAGCCGCGTGATGCGCCAGTAGCCCAGGCCCAGCGCCTGGGCGGCTTCGACCTGGCCGTCGGGCAACGCCTGCAGGCCGCCGCGCACCGCCTCGGCCATGTAGGCGGCGATGACGAAGGCAAGGCCGATCACGGCGCGCGCCAGGCGGTCGACATTGAAGCCGGTCGGCATGATCAGCGGCAGCAGCAGGGACGCGAGGAAGATCACGGTGATGATCGGCACGCCGCGCCAGAACTCGATGAACACGATCGAGGCGAAGCGGATCATCGGCAGGCGAGAGCGGCGGCCGAGCGCCAGCAGGATGCCGAGCGGGATGGCGATCAGGCCGGCATAGATCGCGAGGAAGAGCGTCAGCATCAGCCCGCCCCATTCGCGCGTCTCGACAATGCTGAGGCCGAGGCCGCCATAGAGCAGCCAGATGCCGAGCGGT
The DNA here is from genome assembly GCA_021732285.1 of Reyranella sp. GTDB lineage: Bacteria > Pseudomonadota > Alphaproteobacteria > Reyranellales > Reyranellaceae > Reyranella. Next base: position 990 of record JAKFVH010000284.1, read on the forward strand.
GGCAGGACGGCCAGAACGGCGATCGCCGCCTCCCGGCGCCGCGGCAGGCGCCGCCACGACAGGGCCGCCGCCGCGCACACGGCCAGCGCGCCCAGAAGATCGACGCGCCAGCGCTCGGGCACGGGATACTGGCCGTACATGAACTGGGCGAAGCGGGCGCGGATGAAGACCCAGCAGGCGCCGGCGCTGGTGCAATCCTCGCGCGAGGTTCCGCGCCAGTTGGCCTCGACCAGCAGCCAGTCGACCAGCGGCAGCGATATGCGCCACACGACATAGACGCAGAGGAACGACACGGCGATATCGACCGGTGTGGCGAACAGGCGCTGCCGCAGCGTCTGCAGCCAGCCGGGCAATGGGGGACGCGCCGCGCTCATCGCGTCACCAGACGATGGCGGGCGTTGTACCAGTTCATGAACGCCGACACGGCAAGCCCGATGGTGAGATAGATGCCGAGCGTGATGGCGATGATCTCGATCGCCTGGCCGGTGCCGACCAGGGCCGAGCCCATGAACACCGCCACGATCTCAGGGTAGGCGATGGCCGCGCCCAGCGACGAATTCTTGATCAGGTTGAGGTACTGGCTGGTGATCGGCGGAATGATCACCGGCATGGCCTGCGGGATCACGACCAGCCGCACGACCCGGCCGGGCGTGAGGCCGAGCGCCCGTGCGGCATCGATCTGGCCCTGGCGCACCGACTGGATGCCGCCGCGCACGACTTCGGCGATGAAGCCCGCGGTGTAGGTCGACAGCGCCATGAACAGCGCCACGAACTCCGGCACCAGCACGAAGCCGCCGCGATAGTTGAAGCCGCGCAGCGTCGGCACGTCCCAGCTCGTGGTGACGCCCGCGACGGCCAGGGCCGCGATCGGCAGCAGGCCGCACAGCACGAAGCCCACCATCCAGGTCGGGAAGTCCCGGCCAGTCCGCGCCTGGCGGGCTTTGGCCCAGCGGGCGAGCCCGATCTGGGCGACCATCAGGACCGCGATCGCCAGCAGGGCGAGCTGGAAGCCCGTCACCTCGTTGGGCAGCGGGATCGACAGGCCGCGGCGGTTGAGGAACGCAACACCCAGGAAATCGAAGCTTTCCTTGGGCGTCGGCAGGGCCGCCAGCACGCCGAAGTACCAGAACAGCACGAAGAACAGCAGCGGGATGTTGCGGACGAACTCGATATAGACGGCGGCAAGGGTCGACAGCAGCCAGTTGTGCGACAGCCGCATCAGGCCGACGGTGAAGCCGATGACGGTCGCCACGACAACGGCGGCGGCGGAGACCAGGATCGTGTTGACGATGCCGGTCCACAGCAGCGCCAGGATGGTGTCGCTGGGCTTGTAGCCGGTGATGTTGAAGGGCACTTCGATGCCGGAATCGCGCCACAGGAACTGGAAGCCCGAGGCGATGCCGGCCTTCACCATGTTGTCCGAGGCATTGCGCACGAAGAACACGACCACCACGACCAGGCCCACGGTCGCGAGGGCCTGCCACAGCACGTCGCGCACCTTGCGGTCGCGGAGGAACTTCATGATCTCCTCTCCCCCGCTAGGGGGAGAGGTTGGGTGAGGGGGTTGCGCACGATCTTCGATGCCCCCTCACCTAGCCTCTCCCCCTAGCGGGGGAGAGGAACATGAGCGGGCACAAAACCTCACTGGAACGGCGGCGAATAGAGCAGGCCACCCTTGGTCCACAGCTCGTTGGCGCCGCGCTTCAGCTTGAGGGCCGAGCCCATGCCCACGGTGCGCTCGTAGCTTTCGCCGTAGTTTCCGACCTGCTTGATGGCGTTGAACATCCAGTCGTCGGACAGCCCCATCATCTGGCCGAACTTGCCCTCGGCGCCGAGCAGGCGGCGGACCTCGGAACTCGCCGACTTGGCCTTCATCTCCTCGACGTTCTTCGACGTCACGCCCAGCGCCTCGGCGGCGATGGTGCCGTTCAGCACCCAGCGCACGACGAGCTGCCAGCGCTCATCGCCCCAGCGCGTCACCGGCCCTTGCGGATCGTTGGAGATGATCTCGGTCAGGATCTGGTGCTCGTTGGGGTCCTTGAACTTGATGCGCTGGCCGGCCAGCGCGCCGATACCCGCGGTGTAGGCATCGCAACGGCCCTGGTCGTAGGCCGAGATGGCATCGTCGTTCTTCTGGAAGTTGACGATGGTGACCTTGAGGTTGCGCTCGCGGAACCAGTCGGCCGCGGTCTTCTCTTCGGTCGAGCCGGCGGCGACGCAGATCGTGGCGTCGGCCAGGTCCTTGACCGCCGCGACCTTGGCCTTGGTGCGCACGACGAAGGTCTGGCCCTCGTAGAAATTGATGCCCTGGAAGTTCACGCCGAGCGTGGCGTTGCGCGAGAAGGTGATCGTGGTGTTGCGCGACAGCAGGTCGACCTGGCCCGACTGCAGCACGGCCCAGCGCTGCTGAACGGAGGTCGGCGTGAACTTGACCTTGGTGGCGTCGCCCAGCACGGCGGCAGCCAGCGACTTGCAATAGTCGACGTCGAGGCCAGTCCATTCGCCCTTGTCGTTGGCGAACGAGAAGCCCGGCAGGCCAAGATGCACGCCGCACTCGATGTGGCCGCGCGCCTTGATGGCGTCGAGCGTCGGACTGGGGGCGAGCTGCTGCGCCGAGGCGGCAGAACCCGTGAAAAAGGCCGCCAGAGCGGCAATGCGGCAGACGGTCTTCATCGCGAAAACTCCCCAATGCGGATGCCTGTCGGATAGCGTAACAACCCGGCCATGGCGAGCAAATTGCACCTCGAACTGGCGCTGACGCCCGACGGATGGCGGCGCGACGTCGTGGTCAGGATCGACCATGGCGTCATCCTGGGCATCGAGGAAGCGGGCCGCGGCGAGGCCCAGCGCGTTTCCGGCGTCGTGCTGCCCGGCCTGCCCAACCTGCACAGCCACGCCTTCCAGCGCGCCATGGCCGGGCTGACCGAGCGGCGCGGCAGCGAAGCCGACTCCTTCTGGACGTGGCGCGAGGCGATGTACCGCTTCGTCGAGCGGCTGGGGCCGGATGAGCTCGAGGCGATCGCGGCCTTCGCCTATATGGAAATGCTCGAGGCGGGCTTCACCTGGGTGGCGGAGTTCCACTACCTGCATCACCAGCTCGACGGCAGGCCGTACGACAATGTCGCCGAGATGTCGGAGCGCATCGTGGCGGCGGCCGATGCCGCCGGCATCGGCCTCACGCTCCTGCCCGTGCTCTATCGCCAGAGCGGATTCCTGGGCAAGCCGCCGACACCGGCGCAGCGCCGCTTCGTGTGCGACCGCGACCGCTATGCGCGGCTGATGGAAACCCGCGTCCCTGCAGGCAACATCGGCATCGCGCCGCACTCGCTGCGCGCGGTCACGCTGGACGACCTGCAGTGGGCCTCCCTCACCTGGGCCGGCCTGCCGGCGCACATCCACGTCGCCGAACAGACGCGCGAGGTCGACGACTGCATCGCCGCCCATGGTCGGCCACCGATCGATCTGTTGCTCGACACGGTCGAGGCCGATGCCCGCCGCTGGTGCCTCGTCCATGCCACCCATGCCAACGCCGACGAACGGGCGCGCATCGCAAGGACGAAGGCCATTGTCGGGCTTTGCCCGATCACCGAAGCCAATCTCGGCGACGGCCTGTTCGATGCCGCTGCGTTCCTGGCCCAGGGCGGCCAGTTCGGCATCGGCTCGGATTCCCTGATCCGCATCTCCGCTGCCGACGAGCTGCGGACCCTGGAATACGGCCAGCGGCTGATGCACCGGCAGCGCAACGTGCTGGGCGAGGCGATGCGCTCCACCGGCCGGCGATTGTTCGAGGCGGCGCTGGCCGGCGGCGCGCGGGCGACGGACGCGGAGACGACAGGCGGCATCGCCCCCGGCAAGCGCGCGGATTTCGTGGTGCTGGATCGCCAACACCCGTCGCTCGCCGCTGCGCGGGACGACAGCCTGCTCGATGCCTGGCTGTTCGCGGCCGACAACGCTGCGATCAAGACCGTTTATTGCCGTGGCGTGCCGGTGGTGCAGAACGGTCAGCACAAGGACCGCGACCGGATTGGCGAGCGCTACCGCAAGGTCGTTGCGGCGAGCACGCGCCCATGACGTAATGCGCTCTCCGGCAGTCGACAGACGCCGTTCCGGCGACCGATTTGATTACCGTCCCATGGAGGGTTAGATGACACGCATGATGGCTGGATTGATCGCGGCAGTCGCGCTGCTGGTATCCGCTGCGGCAATCGCGCAGGATCGCAATTTCACCCTGCACAACAATACCGGCTACGCAATCAAGGGGCTCTACGTCAACCTGCCCGACGACAACGTCTACAATGAGAACGAGCTCAGCTCGCCGCTGGCCAACGGTGCCAAGTTCCTGGTGAAGTTCACCCGCGCCGACGGCGGCAAGGCGTGCGTGTGGAACATCAAGGTCGACTGGGCCGACGGCAGCGCACCGTCGTTCTTCAAGGGCTTAGATCTCTGCAAGCTCGACAACGTCTACATGAAGTACGACAAGGCGACCGACACCACGTCGTACACGTCCGACTGACGCGCCGTCCGACGGCCCGCTTTCCGCCCCTTCGGACCGGTGCTAGAACGCGCCGAATTGTTGCGGGAGGGCTAAAATGGCGACCGAGATCGGGCATTACGTCGGGAGCAAACACGTGGCGGGCCAGAGCGGCCGCGCCGGCGACGTCACCAACCCGGCGACCGGTGAGGTGACGGCCAAGGTGGCCTTCGCCTCGGAAGCGGAAATCGATGCCGCGGTGCAGATCGCGAAGAAGGCGCAGCTTGCCTGGGCCGCGACCCCGCCGCTGCGCCGCCAGCGGGTCATGTTCAACCTCAAGGGGCTGATGGAGAAGCGCCTCGACGACCTGGCGCGCCTGATGTCGCTCGAGCACGGCAAAACGTTCGACGATGCCAAGGGCGAGGTCGGCCGCGGGCTCGAGGTCGTCGAGTTCTCCTGCGCCATCGCCCATCACATGCGCGGCGATTACACCGAGCAGGTCGCGACGGACATGGATTCCTGGTCGATCCGCCAGCCGCTCGGCGTGGTGGCCGGCATCACGCCGTTCAACTTCCCGATCATGATCCCGTGCTGGATGGGCGCCATGGCGGTGGCCTGCGGCAACGCCTTCATCCTGAAGCCGTCGGAGAAGGATCCCAGCGCGCCCATGCTGCTGGCCGAGCTGTTCGCCGAGGCGGGGCTGCCGGCCGGCATCTTCCAGGTGCTGAACGGCGACAAGGTCGCGGTCGACGCACTGCTGAAGCATCCCGACGTGCCGGCGATCTCGTTCGTCGGCTCCACGGCGATCGGCGAGTACGTCTATCACCAAGGCACCGAGCGCAATAAGCGCGTGCAGGCGCTGTGCGGCGCCAAGAACCACATGGTGATCATGCCCGACGCCGACCTCGACCAGGCGACCGACGCGCTGATCGGCGCGGGCTATGGCGCGGCCGGCGAGCGCTGCATGGCCATTTCGGTGGCCGTCGCGGTGGGCGATGTAGGCGACAAGCTTTTGGCCAAGCTGGCACCGCGCGTGCAGGCGCTGAAGGTCGGGCCCGGCCTCGATCCGCAGTCGGAGATGGGACCGCTGGTGACCCGCCAGCACCGCGACAAAGTCATGGGCTATGTCGACCAGGGCGTGAAGGAAGGCGCCAAGCTGGTGGTCGACGGCCGTGGGTTGAAGCTGCAGGGCTACGAGAACGGCAACTTCATGGGCGGCTGCCTGTTCGACAACGTCACCAAGGACATGACGATCTACAAGGACGAGATCTTCGGGCCGGTGCTGTCGGTGGTGCGCTCCAAGAGCTTCGACGAGGCGATCGGGCTGGTGAATGACCACGCCTACGGCAACGGCACGGCGATCTTCACGCGCGACGGCGACGCTGCGCGCGCCTTCGCCAACAACGTCAAGATCGGCATGGTCGGCATCAACGTGCCGATCCCCGTGCCGGTGGCCTATCACAGCTTCGGCGGCTGGAAGGCCTCGATCTTCGGCGATCACGGCATCTACGGCATGGAAGGCGTGCGCTTCTACACCAAGCTCAAGACCGTGACCGCGCGCTGGCCGACCGGCATCCGGTCGGGCGCGGAGTTTGCGTTCAAGGCGCGGAACTGACCCCCTTCCGGCCATGCGGCCACCTTCCCCCTTATGAAGGGGGAAGGGCTTCAGGGTGGGCGCGTCAGTTCATGCCTTCCCCTGCTCGCAGGGGAAGGTGGCGCGAATGCGCCGGAAGGGGTCACTTCTTCTCGATATTCCAGAAGATCGTCACTGGCGATTCGAGGTTGCCGGTGATGTTCTTGCGCAGCGCCACCGGATTGTACCACTGGCCGAGGAAGGCGTGCGTGGGGTTCTCCGATACGCGCACCTGCATGGCGATTGCGAGTTCCTTGCGCTTGGCCGGATCGGGTTCATCGGCGAAGGCTGCGCGCAGCCTCATCAGCTCGTCGTCCTTGGGCCAGCCGAACCAACCTTTGTCGCCCGCGGCGTTGATGTAGGCGTTGGACAGCGGGTCGACGATGTCGAGCGCGCCCGAGGCGGTCAAAAAGGCGTTCCAGCCGCCCTTGTCCGGCGGATCCTTGCGGGCGCGGCGGCTGACCAGCGTCTGCCAGTCCATCGACTGCATGTCGACTTTCATGCCGGCCTTCTCGAGCAGCGCCTTTGCAACCGGCGCCAGGTTGGCGAGCACATAGAGGTCGGTCGAGTGCATCAGCACGACAGGTGTGCCGTCGTAGCCGCCCTCCTTCAGGAGCTCGCGAGCCCTGGTGAAATTCGACTCATACTTGTCCTCGAAGCCCTTGAAGCTCGCCAGCGGCGTGTCGCACATGAACATCGCCTTGCAGGTCTTGTACCACTTGGCATCGCCGATCACGCCGTCGAGAAAGTCCTTCTGGTTGAAGGCATAGAGCATGGCCTGGCGGATCTTGGGATTGTCGAACGGCTTGAACAGCTGGTTGAAGCGGAAGACGTACTGAAGGCCCCATTTGTTGAGGTTGACCAGCTTGACGTTCTTGTCGGCCTCCATGACCTTGAACAGGTCGTGCTGCGGCGATTCGATCATATCGATCTCGCCTTTGATCAACGCACTCGTCGCCGTCTGCTGATCGGACATCGCCACCCATTCGACGCGGTCGACCTTGGCGACCTTGCCGCCGGACAGGGCGGACGCGGGCTCGGGCCGTGGCTTGTACTTGGGATTCCTGGCGTAGACCGTCCTCTCGCCGGGCTTCCATTCGTTCTTGACGAAGATGAAGGGTCCGGAGCCGGTCGTGTCCTCGAACTGCTTGAAGGGATCGGTCTCGGCCACGCGCTTGGGCATGATGAACGGGACGTTCGACGACGGCTTGCCGAGCGCCTCGAGCATGATGCCGGTCGGGGCCTTGAGCTGGATCTGGAAGGTCTTGGGATCGACCGCCTTGATCTCGTTGACCTTGGTCCACAGGACCTGACCCAACGGATCGCGCACCGCCCAGCGCTTGAGCGAGGGCACGACGTCCTCGGACGTGACCGGCGCGCCGTCGTGCCATTCCAGGCCGTCGCGCAGGGTGAAGGTCCAGGTGAGCTTGTCGTCCGACACCGTCCACTTGTCGACCATCTGCGGCTTGACCTGCAGATTGCCGTCGATCGAGAACAGCGTGTCGTAGATCAGGTAGCCGTGGTTGCGCACGATGTAGGCCGTGGTCCACACCGGATCGATGATTTTTAGATCGGAGTGCATGACGACCCTGAAGGTCGATTGCGCCTGCGCTGCTCCCACCCCTGCTACGCCGAGCACGCACGCTACCAGTAGACCAAGTGTACGCTTGCTCATGTCCGCCTCCCTGTAGGCTATGAGGCGGCCACCTCCGTGGCCGCACGCGTCGACCTCCCGTCTTCGATCACCATACGCGCCGCCTTTTCGGCGATCATGATGGTGGGCGTATTCGTGTTACCTGAGGTTATGGTCGGCATGATCGAGGCGTCAATCACGCGCAAGCCTTGCAGGCCGCGCAAGCGCAGCCTTTCGTCGACCACCGCCATGGGATCGGAGGCGATGCCCATCTTCGCCGTGCCGACGGGATGGAAAATCGTGGTGCCGATGTCGCCGGCGGCCTTGGCCAGCGAGGCGTCGTCATCACCGACGGCGGGACCGGGCAGGAATTCGTCCGGATTGAAAGGCTGCAGCGCCGGCTGGCGCATCAGGCGGCGGGTGACGCGGATGGCGTCGGCGGCGACCAGACGGTCCTCGTAGGTCGCGAGATAGTTGGGCGCGATGACCGGCTTGGCGGCAGGGTCACCGGAGCGGAGCCGGATCGTGCCGCGCGAGGTCGGACGCAGGTTGCAGGCGCTCACCGTGACGGCCGGGAAGCGATGCAGTGGATCGCCGAACTTGTCGAGCGACAGCGGCTGGACGTGGAACTGGATGTTCGGCCGCTCGTGGTCGGGGGACGACCGGGTGAAGATGCCGAGCTGCGAGGGCGCCATGGTAAGCGGCCCCGTCTGGAACAAGGCGTATTCGGCGCCCATCAGGGCGCGGCCGACCAACGAGTGGTAGGTCTCGTTCAGCGTCTTGACGCCATGGACCTTGAAGATCGCGCGCTGCTGCAGATGGTCCTGCAGGTTGCGGCCGACGCCGGGCGTGTCGCGGACCACGGCGATGCCCTGTTCGGCGAGCCACTCGCCCGGACCGATGCCGGAGAGCTGCAGGATCTGCGGCGAGCCGACGGCGCCCGCCGACAGGATGACCTCGCCCTTGGTGCGCGCCTCGACCAGGCGGCCGCCCTGTCGGAACTGCACGCCGACGGCGCGCCCGCCCTCGACGACCACCTTCTCGACCAGCACCCCGGTCTCCAGGCGCAGGTTGGCCCGGTTGAGCACGGGCTTGAGAAAGGCGCGCGCCGAGGACCAGCGGACGCCGCGCTTCTGGTTGACGTGGAAGTAGCCGACGCCGGTATTGTCGCCGGTGTTGAAGTCGGGCGTCTCGGGAATGCCCATCTCCGTCGCGGCCTTGGCCACCGCATCCAGCACCGCCCATTGCACGCGCGGCTCCTCGACGCGCCATTCACCGCCCGCGCCATGATGCTCGGTATCGCCGAGGAAATGGTTGTCGAGCCGCTTGAAGACAGGGCGGACATCGTCCCAGCCCCATCCGGGCAGTCCGAGCTGGCGCCAGTGATCGTAGTCCTGGGCCTGGCCACGCATGGAGATCATGGCGTTGATTGCCGAACAGCCGCCGATCACCTTGCCGCGCGGATATTTCAGGCTGCGGCCGTTGAGCCCCGGCTCCTTCTCGGTCTCGAACATCCAGTCCGAGCGCGGATTGCCGATGGCGAAGAGATAGCCGACGGGAATATGGAACCAGATCCAGTTGTCGCGCCCGCCCGCTTCCAACAGCAGGACGCGCGAGCGCTGGTCGGCGGACAGGCGGTTGGCGAGCACGCAGCCGGCAGACCCTGCGCCGACGACGATGTAATCAAAATCGCCGTCGAGGCGGGTAACGGTATCGGTCATTGCGTATCCTTGGCCACGGGCTCCCCTTTCGGTCCCCACTCTTCATAGCGCGCAATGCCGTCGGCGTCCCAGTCGCACCACGCCGGCCGCTGGCCGAGGAAGATGTGCTCGACCGGCCGCGTGCCCGGATCGTCGTCGAGCAGGGCGACGCGCAGCAGCACGTTGGTCTCGCCGGGGTGCTCGGCGATGAGCTGCGAGCCGCAGACCGAGCAGAAGTGACGGTTCTTGCCGGGCGAGGATTCGTAGATGCTGGTCTTGTCCTCGCCGCGCAGCCAGCGGAAGTTTTTACGCGGGACGGTGGCGTAGACATTGGCCGGAGCGGCGTGCGCCTTGCGACAGGAGCGGCAGGAGCACAGGCCGATATGCAGCCCGGCCGACGGCGGCGTTGCTTCGTAGGCGACGGCGCCGCAGAGACAGCTTCCTTTCATCGTACCCTCCATCAGATCTGAGAGTAGCCACTGCCGACCGCGTCGATGCCGCGGCCGACGCCTTTGTCGATCCAGCCGAATTCCTTGAGGATCTGCTGGCTGTAGGCCACGCGGCCATTCACCGCCGCTGCCGGCTCGCTCGCGAGCAACAGGGCGGCGCGCGCCATCATCGAGGGCGGCTCGCCGCGCGGATCGTCGAGCCCGTCGACCAGCTTGTGATAGACCGTGCCCGGCGTCGGCACGACGCGCGACGGCGACACGCAGGCGACAGTAATGCCGCCGTAGTGCGCCACTTCCTGCGCCAGGCCTTGTGTGAAGCGCTCGAGGGCGGCCTTGCTCGCGCCGTACATCACGCCGCCGCGCACCGTCCGGTCCTTGTAGGGTCCGCGGCCAGGCCCGATCGCCGAGCCCGAGCTGATGTTGACGATGGCACCGCGGCCGGCCGCGATCATGTCGGGCAGGACCGCCTTGGAGAGGATGAAGGGCGCGTGGACGTTGACGGCGAACGCCTTGATCCAGCGGTTGGTCGGATAGTCCACCGTCGGGATGTAGTAATTGAGCGCGGCGTTGTTCACCAACGTGTCGATCCGGCCGTAGGCGGCGCGCGCCGCCTCGACGAGCCGGAGGCACTCCGCTTCCGACGAGATGTCGGCGGCGATCGGCATCGCCTCGCCACCCGCTGCCTTGATGCCAGCCACCGTGCTGGCCAGCGAGCCTTTGAGCTGATGGTCACCTTCGTTCAGCGTGCGGGCCACGCACACGACCTTGGCGCCTTCTTCGGCGAACAGCTCGGCGATCGCCTGACCGATGCCGCGGCTCGCTCCAGTGACGATGGCGACCCGTCCCGTCAACTTGTGCATGGCTGCCTCCCTTTGCCTGTCGAAATCCCGAACAGGAGCCCTTGCCGGAGTGCCCGGCAGGCGCGCACAATTCGGGCAATAAGGGAGCGACGCATGCAGTACAACCGCATTTCTGCCGACTGCCATCTCGACCTGCCCTGGATGCCCCCCGACCTGTTCACGTCGATGGCCTCGCGCGAGCTGAAAGACCGCATGCCGTACGTCGTCGACAGCGACGAGGGTCCCAAATGGACGGCCAAGAACGGCGCCTCGTTCGGCTTCAAGAACGGCGTCGGCCCGGCCGGCAGCAAGTACGTCAAAGGCAAGCATCACCGCGTCGATGTCATGGCCGAGACCGGCCTCTATGCCGACGGCGCCAAGGACATCCGCCGCGTCTCCGACCCGCATCTGCGCATAAAAGACCTCGATCGCGACGGCGTCGATGCCGAGGTGATCTACGGCATCCTGGGCGCGGCCGGCCGGTTGAACGACAAGGACGCGGCCAACGAGATGCTGCGCATCTACAACGACTGGCTGAAATCCTTCTGCAGCCACTATCCCGACCGCCATATCGGGCTGGCCTGCCTGCCCTACGGCGACATCGACGCGGCGGTGAAGGAGATCCATCGCGTCGCCAAGCTCGGCATCAAAGGCCTGGAACTCTCCTGCTCGTGGGACATGGAGCCGATGTGGCATCCGATGTGGGAGCCCTTGTGGAAGGCGGTGAACGACGTGCAGCTGCCGCTGCATTTCCACACCTTCCCCAACGTACCGCCCGACATGATCGCCAAGCATCCTGGCCGGGTCGGTCGCTCGGTGTTCTTCACCGTGGTGTCCGGCTTCCAGATGAACCTGGTGAACATCCTGGCGGCGATCATCGCGGCCAACGTGCTGGAGCGCTATCCCAGTATCCGTATCGCCTTCGGCGAATCGGGCTGCGGCTGGATCCCCTATGCGCTCGACCGCATGGACTTCGAATGGGAGGACCGCTTCACCGACCTTGGCCTGAAGATGAAGCCCTCCGACTACTGGCGCCGCCAGTGCAAGGCCACGTTCCAGTTCGACCGCATCGGCGCCAAGCTGATCGACGACATGGGCGCGGAGAGCCTGATGTGGGGTTCCGACTACCCGCACGGCGACGGCGTGTGGCCGAACTCCGACCAGTACATCAAGGAGCAGTTCGCCGAGGTCTCGCCCGAGGTGACCAAGATGATCACCTGCACCAACGCCGGGAAGTTCTACGGGCTGATCAACTGAATCTGTCGACGACGTCGGCGACCGTGTCGCGATGGCGCAGCTTGCTGCGCCATCGATTTGTTTGCGGCCTGGTGCTGCCGTGCCCCTATGGGTCGGTCCACGCTCCTTTCGCACCCCCTCGTCGCTGCCACATCTTTGGGAGACTCGTCGAAAACCTTCGGGCGCAACGCCTTGAACCTGGGCGGCCAAAGCTATGATGTAATCTGTGGGATTTCGCCAAGAGAGTGATTGCGCGATACTGAGGCATGAACAACACGCCGCCAATGATAGGGCGCGCTCGCTCGCGGCCTTGCTCCCGCCAGCTACACCACCACAGGGGACACGACCCACGGAAGCGCAGTCACAGGCACCCCAGGCAGCCATCGTGCAGACTCCTAGTCGAGCGTTTCCATGGTTCGACTCATATCAGGCGGCTTTTTTGAGCTTGTAGGACCAAGAGTGAACGACCGGGTTGTCGTTGAAGTGATCCATGGCAGCCATGATGCGGTCCTTGAGTTCTTGTTTGGATGCGACGCGGATGTGGCGCAGGACGGATCGGGCGAGCTTGGAGAAGAAACCCTCCACCAGGTTCAGCCAGGAGCCGTGCGTGGGCGTGAAGGTGAACTCGAAGCGTCCGGGTCGGGCGGCGAGCCATGCATTCGTCTCTTTGGAGATGCGGGCGGAATGATTGTCGAGGATCAGGCGGATGGCGGTGTGCGTCGGATAGGCGGCGTCGACCAGCTTGAGAAAGTCGATGAACTCGCGGCTGCGGTGGCGGTCCTTGACCAGGGCATGAACTTTGCCGGTGACGAGATCGATCCCGGCCAGCAAGCTGACCGTGCCGTGGCGCTTGTATTCGAACTCGCGGGTGAAGGTCGGATGCACGCCAGGCTCGGGCGGCAAGTCCTGGGCGATCGTTGCGATCGCTTGAATGCCGGGCTTCTCGTCATAGGAGATGACCGTCACCGCCTCGCTCGGCGTCTTGTTTTTCTTCGCCGCCATGGCCGCCGCCTTCTTCAGGACGTTCACCTTGCGGTAGACACACAGCACCTGCGCCATCTTGGCCTTGAACTCAGGGTCCCGCCGTTCGAGGTAGTAGCGCACCTTGTGCGGCTTGACCTCTTGTGCGTCGAGGATCTTGCAGACGGTGCCCTGGGCCAGCCGGCTCAGGCACGAATGCCCCTCAGCCGGTCCATGTTCGCGGGCATGGCGAGCCAGAAGCCCCGTCGTCCACACCTCATGCGGATAGCCCAGCTCTTTGGCCTTCCGGCAGGCCAACGCCACTACCTACGTCTTGGCCTCGACGGTGATCGTCGGCTCCTTGCCCGGGTGGGCACGCTCGTCGAGCGCCGCCAACGCACCCTCGGCCTGGGCTCGCTCAAATGCAGCGTTTGACCTTTTGATGATGCATGCCCAAGGCTTGCCCCACCGCGTAGAAAGATGGGTCTTGCCGGTAAGCCAGCAGCACCCGCGCGCGCTCGACCCGGCCCGCAGGCTCGGTGCGCGACCGCGCAACCGACTCCAGCTCCGACAAATCCGCTTTTCCGATCGTAAACTTGATCACTCGCCGCAATGCCGCCATCCTTCGCCTTGCTAAACGACTCAAAACTCAGGCTACAAGGCTTCACTGGCCAGGTGAATCCCATGCATATGGCCAGTTTCATGGACGCGATGGTCTAGACGCCGTACTCCGGCGCTTCCAGCGGCAGCACCGTCTCGGGCTGCGCCGGCGGCGGCACGGTAAAGGCCTTCTTGCGTCAAAGGTCTTCCATGATGGCGATGCCCTTCTGGTAGTCGCCGCGCTGGCAATCGAACTCCGCCGCGATGCGCGTGTGATTGCGCCGGCCGTCCGAATTGGTGCTGCGACCGACACCATAGCGGTCGTAGTACGACACGAGCTGGGCGCAGCGTGCCGCGGGACTGACGGTGGCCTGCGCCAGTTGCGCGGCCACGAGTAGGGCAACGATCTCCATTCGCGCCTAGACGGGACCACGATCCGCGAGCAGACGCAAGTAGAGCGGCCGGTCGATGTTTCCCCCGCTCAGCACCAGCGCCACCCGCTTGCCGGCCATGCGTTGCCGTTCCTGCATCAGGGCGGCGAGTGCTGCCGCCCCGGCGCCTTCGGTGAGCTGATGCGTGTCCTCGTAGTAGGCGCGCATGGCATCGACGATCTCGGCATCGCTCACCTGAACGATGCGGTCGGCGCCCTTCAGGATGACGCTGAGCGCCTCGGCATCGGGGCCGCGCACGGCCATGCCGTCGGCCATGGTGTCCGCGCTGTTGGTCGGCACGACCCTGCCGGCGGCAAACGACAGCGCATAGGCCGGCGCCTCGGTCGACACCACGCCCACCACCTTGGTCGCCGGACTTATTGCATCGCGCATCGCGATCACGCCGCAGATGCCCGAGCCCAGCCCGATCGGCACATAGACGGTGTCCAACGGCGGCGCGCCGCGGAACAATTCCAGCGCATAGGTCGCCACGCCGCGCACCAGGTCGCGATGGAACGACGGGATCATCGCGAGGCCGCGTTCGTTCGCCAGCCGCACAGCGACATCGCGCGCAGCATCGAAGTCGTGTCCGGCCTCTACCAGCTCCGCCCCGAAAGCGCGCATGGCGGCGTTCTTTTCCACCGAATTGCCCTCGGGCACGACGATGGTGGCAGCGATGCCCACCTTGGCGGCGCCGACGGCAATGCTCTGGCCGTGATTGCCGCGCGTCGCGCTGATCACGCCTGAAAGGCCGGGCTGGGTTTGCTTGAGGCGCTCCATGTAGACCAGCCCGCCGCGCACCTTGAAGGCGCCAATCGGCGTGTGGTTCTCGTGCTTCACCCAGACTTCGCAGCCCGTGCGCCGCGCGAGCAACGGCCATGCGTATTGCGCCGTCGGCGGCATGGCGGCGTAGACGACTTGAGCCGCGTCCTCGACTTCCTGCAGAGACAACATGGTGTCACTTTGGGCTAAGATGACCGATCTTCCAACCGGAGTACCCTGATGCCCGTTCTGCCGCGTTCGCTCGAGATCCAGGGCGAGATTGCCGACATCCGTCGCGACATCCACGCCCATCCCGAGCTCGCCTACGAGGAGACGCGGACGTCGGACATCGTCGCCGCCAGGCTCACCGAGTGGGGCCTGGAGGTGACTCGCGGGCTCGGCAAGACCGGCGTGATCGGAACCCTGCGCAAAGGCAACTCGTTGAAGTCCATCGGCCTGCGCGCCGACATGGATGCCCTGCCCATGGAAGAAGCCAACGATTTCCAGCATCGCTCACAGAACAACGGCCGCATGCATGCCTGCGGCCATGACGGCCACACGGCGATGCTTTTGGGCGCCGCCAAGATGCTGAGCGAGAAGCGCGACTTCGAGGGCGCCGTGCACTTCATCTTCCAGCCGGCCGAGGAGGGCGGTGGCGGCGCACGCGAGATGATCAAGGACGGCCTGTTCGAGAAGTTCCCCTGCGACGCGGTGTTCGCCATCCACAACAAGCCCGGCATCCCGGTCGGCCACATCGTCACCAAGCCCGGCCCCTTGCTGGCGGCGGCCGATCGCTGGGACATCCGCATCACCGGCAAGGGCGGCCATGCTGCCCATCCGCATCTCGCGATCGATCCCATGGTGGTGGGCGCCAATGTCGTGCTGGCCTTGCAGACCATCGTCAGCCGCAACATCGACCCGCTCGACGCCACCGTGGTCACGGTCGGCTTCTTCAAGGCGGGCTCGGCCTACAACGTCATCCCGGCCGACGTGCATATCGGCGGCACCACCCGCACCACCACGCCGGCCAACCGCGAGCTGGTGAAGCGCCGCATCGAGGAGATCTGCCGCGGCGCCGAGCAGATGCACGGCGTGAAGATCGAGGTCGAGCACCGGCCGGGCTATCCGCCGACAGTGAACAACGACGAGCGCGTGCGCTTCGCCCTCGACGTGGCGGCGGGCGTGTGCGGCGATCATGCCGTCAGCGACAAGGTCCGTCCCAGCATGGGCGCGGAGGATTTCTCCTACATGCTGGAGAAGGTGCCGGGCGCCATGGTGATGCTGGGCAATGGCGGCGGGCCCGAGGCCGCCAGCCTGCACAACCCGCGCTACGACTTCAACGACATGGCGATCCCGTTCGGCGTCAGCTTCTTCGTGCGCACCGTCGAGCGCTTCCTCGACGCGCGGCAATGAGCATGGCTGCCATCCCCAGCGTAGCGCGGACCGCGGGCCTCTGGCCCGCTCATGAGTCATGAGGTGGGCGGGACGCCCGCGGTCCGCGCTTCGCTCGGGGTGACAAAGCAGGCTGCATGGAATTCTTCCGCGTCTACGGTCGGGTCATCGGTCTCTTAAAGGCCGAACGCGGGCTTGCGATCATGCTGGCGCTGGCCAACGTCGCGGTGGCGGCGCTGCAGTTCTACGAGCCGGTGCTGTTCGGCAAGGTCGTCGACCTTTTGAGCACGGCACGCGACAAGCCGGTCGACGTGCTGTGGCGCGACGCGCGAGACCTGCTGGTGTTGTGGGCAGCGGTGGGTGTTGGCGGGATCGTGGCCAACATCGTCGTCTCCCTGCAGGCCGACCGCATGGCCCACCGGCGGCGGCTCGGCGCCATGGCGACCTTCTTTGAGCACGTGCTGGTGCTGCCCTTCGCCTTCCATCACGGCCAGCATTCCGGCCGGCTGCTGAAAGTCATGCTGACCGGCGTCGACCACCTGTTCGGCATCTGGCTGTCGTTCTTCCGCGAGAACCTCGCGACCTTCGTTGCGCTGTTCATCATGCTGCCGCTCAGCCTGTTCATGAACTGGCGGCTCGGCCTGCTGCTGATCGTGCTGATCATCTTTTTCGCCGTGGCCAATGCCTGGGTGGTGGGCCGCACCGACCGGCTGCAGCAGCAGGTCGAGGACCGCCACAGCGAACTCGCCAGCCGGGCAGGTGACGCGCTGGGCAACATCCACCTGATCCAGAGCTTCGTGCGGCTGGGCCAGGAAACCGGCGAGATGCATCGCATCATCCGCGAGACCCTGGCGGCGCAGTATCCGGTGCTGAACTGGTGGGCGCTGCTCTCGGTGCTGACCCGCGCCGCCTCGACCGTCACGGTCATCCTGATCTTCGTGCTGGGCACCTGGCTCTACACCAAGGGCGAGGCGACCGTCGGCGAGATCGTGAGCTTCATGGGCTTCGCCACCCTGCTGATCAGCCGCATGGACCAGGCCTCGGGCTTCGTCAGTCGCATCTTCTTCCAGATGCCGGCGCTGGCCGATTTCTTCCGCGTGCTCGATTCGCAGTCGACCGTGCCCGACAACCCGCACGGCAAGGACATCGGCCGCGCCAGGGGCGACGTCGAGTTCGACGACATCAACTTCTCCTACGACGGCAAGCGGCCGGCGCTGGTGCACTTCTCGCTGAAGGTGCCGCAGGGGACCACGGTCGCCTTCGTCGGCCCGACCGGTGCGGGCAAGAGCACGGCGCTGTCGCTGCTGCATCGCATGTGGGATGCCCAGTCGGGCCTGATCCGCATCGACGGCATGGACCATCGCGACATCAAGCTGGAATCGCTTCGCCGCAACATCGGCGTGGTGTTCCAGGACAGCACGATGTTCTACCGCACCATCGCCGACAACCTGCGCATCGGCAAACCCGACGCCAGCCAGGCCGAGCTCGAGGAGGCCGCGCGGCTCGCCGAGGCGCACGACTTCATCATGCGCCAGCCCAACGGCTACGACACGATGGTCGGCGAACGCGGCACCACTCTGTCGGGCGGTGAGCGCCAGCGGCTGGCGATCGCCCGTGCGCTGCTTAAAAACCCGCCGATCCTGATCCTCGACGAGGCCACCAGTGCGCTCGATTCGGTGACCGAGGCACGCATCCAGAAGGCGCTCAATACGCTGATGACGGGTCGCACCACCTTCATCATCGCCCATCGGCTCTCGACCATCCGCGACGCCGACCTCGTCGTGGTGTTCGAGCACGGCCGCGTCGTGGAGCAGGGCAACTACCGGGAGCTTATCGCCCAGGGCGGCGCCTTCGCCCGCCTTGTGGCGACCCAGCAGGCGGGCATCGAGGCGGCCTGAGGTGGAGCCTGCCAAACTCTCCGGCGCCACGCCGCGCCTCTATCACGCGCTATCCTCGTACTATTCGATGATCGCGCGCCTCGCGCTCGTCGAAGGCGGGATCGCCTACGAGTCGGTCATCGTCGATATCCATCTCAAGATGGTCCAGCAGCAGCCGGACTACGCACGGCTCAATCCGAACATGACCGTGCCGACGTTGGTGCTGCCGGACCGCATCCTCGACCAGAGCCGGGACATCGCCGAGTATGCGCTGGGCGTCAGCGAAGCGACCATCGATGGCGACACGAAAGCCTGGCTCGACCTTCACTACGGCTATCCGATCGAGGAACTGACCTTCGGCGGGCTTCTCGCCCGCAATCCCCTGGCTCGGATCATGATTCCCAGACGGCTCGAGTCGGTCCGTCGCCGCCTCCTCGAGCGCGCCAACCAGAATCCCGACCTCGCAAAGATCTACGAGGCGCGCGCCGCGGTCTTTGCCGGGCGCATCCGCGCCTTCGATCTCGAGGCTGTCGTACGGCTTTCAGAGAAGCGCCGCGCCGAAGCGATCGGCTTCATGGATCGCCTCGAGCAGACGCTGCACGATGGCCGCGCCGTGCTCGTGCCGCCTGCCTATGGCGTTGCCGACGTGGTCTGGACCGTGTTCCTCGCGCGCATGGAATTCGTCGGAATGGGCGGCGAGCTTCTGAAACGTCCGGCGCTTGCGCGCTATTGGCGTGCCATGCAGGCGCGCCCGAGCTTCGCCCCGGCAGACATATGGACGAAATTGCATGTCTTTCGCCTGATCGGCGGAATGTTGGGTATTGGCTAACCCTTGGCGCAGGCTGGCATAGAATCTGCCTAATATCCCCTTGGCGGATGTGTTTTGTCCGCCTAAGAGTCGCCGGACGGGGAAATCAGAGGGGCAGACGATCATGAGCAAATTCGCCAAATGGCTGGGCGGCGCGGCCGCCGTTGCGCTGGCGCTGGGCAACCTGCCCGCCAACGCGCAGACGCCGATCAAATTCACCTTGGATTGGGTGTTCCAGGGCCCGACCTCGCCGTTCCTGGTGGCGCTGGAGAAGGGCTACTACAAGGCCGAGGGCCTCGACGTCACGATGGATCCGGGCCAGGGCTCGGCCGGCGCCGTGCAGCGCGTCGCCACCGGCGCCTACCAGATCGGCTTTGCCGACGTGAACGCCACCATCGAGTACAACGCCAAGAACCCGGGCAAGGAAGTCCTCTGCGTCTTCATGGCCTACGATTTCGCGCCGTTCGGCGTCTATGCCCTGAAGAAGAGCGGCATCAAGGGGCCGAAGGACCTCGAGGGCAAGAAGCTCGGCGCGCCCGTGTTCGACGCGAGCTACCGGCTGTTCCCGGCCTTCGCCAAGATCAACGGCATCTCCAAGTGGGAGCACGTGAACCTGACGCCGCAGCTCCGCGAGCAGAGCCTGGTGCAGGGCACGGTCGACTTCATCTCCGGGCACTACTTCTCGTCGATGCTCGATCTCAAGGCGCGCGGGGTGAAGTTCGACGACATCGTTGCCATGCGCTACGTCGACTTCGGCATGGATGTCTACGGCAACGGCATCGTCATCTCGCCGGAGCTGGCAGCCAATGAGAAGGCCGTGAAGGGCTTCATCGCAGCGACGATCAAGGGCTGGAAGGACGTGATCGCCGACAACAAGCTCGGCATCGCCGCCGCCAAGAAGCGCGATCCGCTGATCGACGAGGCGCTGGAGATGGAGCGCCTGCAGATCTCGCTGCAGACCAACATCCTGACGCCCTATGTGAAGGCCAACGGCATGGGCGACGTTCAGCCCGAGCGGTTCGCGAAGTCGGTCAAGCTGGTGTCCGAAGCCTTCGGCCTGCCGGCGGCACCGCCGGTCGACAAGGTCTTCACCAACAAGTACCTGCCGCCCAAGGCGGATCGCATGGTCGCGAAGTGATGGATCTTCCTCCCCTCGTCATACGAGGGGAGGTGGCGCGCAGCGCCGGAGGGGTCATGACCCCTCCGCCCCTTCGGGGCACCTCCCCAGCGAAGCTGGGGAGGAAGAGGCTCTAGATGGCTTTCGTCGACCTAAATAAGGTCAGTCTCACCTACCGGATGGGCAAGGAAACCACGCTCGCGCTTGCCGATGCGACGTTCAGCATCGACAAGGGTGAGTTCATTGCCGTCGTGGGCCCCTCGGGTTGCGGCAAGTCGACCATCATGAAGCTGGTGACCGGCCTGCTGCCGGCGTCGTCAGGCGAGGTGCGGGTGTCGGGCGCGAAGGTCACCGGGCCGATCAAGGGCGTCGGCATGGCCTTCCAGAACCCGACCTTGATGCCCTGGCGCACCACCATGGACAACATCCTGCTGCCCATGGAGGTGGTCGAGCCGCACAAGCGGCGCTTCCGCAGCAACCGCGCCGAGTACGAAGAACGGGCGATGAAGCTCCTGAAGACGGTGGGCCTCGCCGACTTCGCGCGTCGCTATCCCTGGCAGCTCTCGGGCGGCATGCAGCAGCGCTCCAACCTCTGCCGCGCCCTGATCCACGAGCCCGAGCTTTTGATGCTCGACGAGCCGTTCGGCGCGCTCGACGCCTTCACCCGCGAGGAGCTGTGGGGCGTCATGCAGGCGCTGTGGCTGGAGAAGCGCTTCACCGGGGTGCTGGTGACGCATGACCTGCGCGAGGCGGTCTACCTCGCCGACACCGTCTACGTCATGAGCAAGCGGCCCGGCCGCATCGTGCTCACCCGCCAGATCGACATCCCGCGGCCGCGCTCGCTCGCCACGACCTTCGAGCCGCATTTCGTCGACATCGTGCACGAGCTGCGCGACCGCATCTCGCAGGAGCACGCATGACCGACTTCAGGCGCGAGGCGCTGAAGCATGCCATGCCGTGGCTTGTCACCGCCGTGCTGCTGGTCATCTGGGAGATCGCCTGCATCGTTTTCGACGTGCCGGAAATCATCCTGCCCAAGCCGACCAAGATCTTCACGGTGTTCGTGGCCCGCTTCGACATCCTGATGGCCTATTGCTGGGACACGTTGTGGACGACCGTGATCGGCTTCCTGCTCGCCATCGCCGGCGGCCTGCTGCTGGGGCTGGCGATCGGCGCCTCGCCGTTCGTCTACTCCGGCCTGTACCCGCTGCTCATCGCGTTCAACGCCATCCCCAAGGTGGCGCTGGTGCCGATCCTGATGATCTGGGTGGGCGTGGGCTCGCTGCCGGCCGTGATCACCGCCTTCGTCATCAGCTTCTTCCCCATCGTGGTGAACGTGGCCACCGGTCTCGCCACCATCGAGCCAGAAATGCGAGATGTGCTGAGGAGCCTCGGCGCCACGCGCACGGAGATCCTGACCAAGGTCGGCATCCCGCGCGCCATGCCCTATCTCTTCGCCAGCCTGAAGGTCGCGATCACGCTCGCCTTCATCGGCTCCGTGATCTCCGAGACGGTGGGCGGCAACAACGGCATCGGCTTCCTGATGTTGTCGGCCAGCGCGCGCAACGACGCGCCCACGACCTTCGCCGGCCTGTTCGCCATCGCCATCATGGGCGTGCTGATGTACGCGGTCTGCGCCCTGGTCGAGAAGCGCATGACCCGCTGGGCGTTCCGCGGCGAGCTTGTGAGCTAGAGCGGAATCCAATCAGATGGAACCGCGCGCGGTTCCATCTGATTGGATTCGCGCGCACCGGCGATGCGTGTTGCAGGAGGCACAATCCGTCCAGCTGATGCCAGCTGGACGGATTGTGCTTTAGATGAGCGGGAACCCTGCGGATCAGGGTTCCCGCTCAAAGCAGATTTACCGCTGCTGGCAGTTCGAGGCCGGCAGGTTCTGCTGCGCCATCGCCCTCACGCAGTCGTCCATGGTCGCATAGACGACAGAGGCCTGCTGGCCGGTCGTCTGGACCTGGGCATAGCGCTGCTGGTCGCGCGTGTCGCTCGTGACATCGACGGCCGTCGCGCCGAGAGTGAACGCACCGGCGCCGATGGCGATGATGAAGAACAGCGGCATGTCATCCTCCTTTCGATGGTGACGGGAGGAAACGCCGGTGACGTTGGGGCAGTGCCGGCGGGTGTCCGTGGCAAAATCGGGATGCCACACCACGGCCACGCAACCGCTGCGGCCGATGGACGTTTGCGGCGCCGTCTTGCCGGACCGCGGGCCTCCAGGCCCGCTCATGCTCTTCCGGACCGCGAGCCTCCGGCTCGCTCATGATCATGAGCGCGCAAGATGCGCGCGGTCCGGAAGACGATGAGGATGAGCGGGCCTGGAGGCCCGCGGTCCGGCAAGAGTCAGAGCACGGCCTCTGCGACGACGCGCAGCGAATCGACCGTGACGCCGCTCAGCAGCATTGAGCCGACTTCGTGGCGGCTGCCGGCTTCCTTCCAGGCCTGCAGGCGATCTTTTATGCGCTCGGGGCTGCCGACCAGCGAGGTCTCGTCGACCAGGGTGTCGGGAACGGCCGCGATCGCCTCGGCGCGCCGGCCGCCCAGGAAGGCGTCCTGGATCTTCACGGCGGCGGCCTCGTAGCCCATCTGCTTGGCGAAGTCGTTGTAGAAGTTCTTCGACCTGGCGCCCATGCCGCCGATATAGAGCGCGAGCTCGGGCTTCAGCGCATCGCGACAGGCCTGCAGGTCGGGACCCATGTTGATGCGCACGAAGGGTGCGATGTCAAAGTCGGCAAGGCTGCGGCCCGCCCTTCCACGGGCGATGCCTTCGTTGAGCGGCTTGGTCACCAGGCCAGCCTTCTCCGGCGACATGAAGATCGGCAGCACGCCGTCGGCCACTTCGCCCGCCACCTTCAGACCGGTCGGCGTGATCGAGGCGGCGTAGATCGGCATGTCGGGATCGCCGTGCAGGATGCTTTTCAGCGGCTTGCCGAGCCCGGTGGCGCCTGGGCCCGTGTAGGGGATCTGGTAGAGCTCGCCGTCATGCTGCAAGGGCGCCTCGCGCTTCAGGATCTTGCGCAGGATTTCTATGTATTCGCGCGTGCGCGCCATCGGCTTGCCGAACGGCACGCCATGCCAGCCCTCGACGACCTGCGGCCCCGAGGCGCCGATGCCCAGCAGGAAACGGTTGTTCGACAGCGCCTGCAGAGTGAGGGCCGTCATCGCGGTGCAGGCGGGCGTGCGCGCCTGCATCTGCATGATGCCGACGCCGGCCTTGATGCGCGTCGTGCGGGCCAGGATCCAGGCTGTCGGCGTCACCGCGTCGGTGCCGTAGGCCTCGCCGCTCCATACCGAGCTGTAGCCCAGCCGCTCGGCTTCCAGCACCTCGGTCAGCGCGAGGTCGTGGCCGTGATAGCGCAGAAGCATCCCGAGCCGCATGGTCATCCCTTTCGCAAGCCGGCCAGCAGCGGCATCGCCTCGGCCGCGAAGCGCTCGATCTGCTGGTCGCGCTCCTCGTAGGGCCCGACGAAGTCGAGGATGAGATGGCGCACGCCGGCCTGCTGGAACTTGAAGATCGTCTCGACCACGTCCTGCGGCGTCCCCAGCGCGGCGTAGCGCTGGGCGGCCTTGCGGAAATCCATGGCGTAGCGTTGGCTGAGCGAAACCGTCGCCGCATCGAGCGCCTTCTCGTAGGTGTCGTCGATGCGGGTGAAGAGCAGGTGGGCGGTGCCGAAGCCACGGTCGAAGGTGCGAGCCGCCTCGCTGGCGGCGGTGGCGATCTTTTCCAGTCCCTGGCGGTACATGTCGGGTGTGACGACATAGGACATCCAGCCGTCGGTCATGCGCCCGATGCGCCTGAGCGCCGGATCGGCGCGGCCGCCGCACCAGATCGGCGGGCCGCCGGGCTGCCGCGGCGGCGGCTGCATCTTGATGCCCTCGAATGTGAAGAACTTGCCGGCATGGGAGACCGGCTCGCCGGTCCACAGCTTGCGCATGATGGCGAGGCTTTCGCTGAGCCGTGCACCGCGTTCGTTGATGGGCACGCCGCAGGCCTCGTACTCCTTGGCAAACTCGCCACCCACGCCGACGCCGAAGATGAAGCGGCCTTCAGTCAGGTGGTCGAGCGTGGAAACCTGCTTGGCGATCGGGGTCGGATGGCGCAGCGGCAACAGGAAGACGTCGGTGCCGAACACCAGGCGGCGGCTCATCACGGCGGCCTGGGCGAGCTGCAGCAGCGGATCGAAGATTGCGATGGTGAAGGCGACGTGATCGCCCACCCACATCGAATCGTAGCCGCAGCGGTCGACGAGACCGACCAGGTCCGCCAGCTCGTCGATGGTGGGCTGCCACGGGCCCTCGGCGGGCTCCGTGCGCCGGTGGAGGGTCTGCACGCCGATGCTGAGGTGGTCGTCCAGGGGCAGGTCCATGCCGCCTAGCCTACCACCTCGCTCTGCTCGAAGAAGCTCTCGGCATCGTCGATTTCGACCAGCCGGCCCTTGCGGATTTCCACGAAGCGGTTGGCGACGGTGCGGGTGAAGTAGCGGTCGTGGCTGACGAACAGGCACGACACGTCGCTCTGCTCCAGCTCGGCTTCGAGGGCTTCCTGGCCCTCGATGTCGAGATGGTTGGTCGGCTCGTCCAGCAGGTACATGTTGGGCCGCAAAAGCTTCATCTTCAGGAACACTAGGCGCGCCCGCTCGCCGTGGCTCAGGATGCCGATCGGTTCCGGCGTCTTGGCGAAGGGGCAGCCCGCGCCGGCGAGTTGGCGGATCGCGTCCCGCTCGGTGATGCCCGGCGCCTCCAGCACGTAGTCGAGGATCGACAGGTCGACCGGCAGGTCGCGCATGGTCTGGTCGAAGTAGACCAGCCGGCAGGCCGGATTGAAGCGCACCGGCGACAGGCTGTCGTAGTGCTCCAGCTCAGGATCGAAGGCCTGGGCCAGCGCCGACAAGAGCGTCGACTTGCCGGCGCCATTGACGCCGAGAAGCGCGATGCGGTCGCCGGCGGCGATGGCGAGGCGGTCGATGGCTAAAAGCTTGCGATCGCTGCCCGGCGCCAAAACGTCGAGGCCGGCGATGCGTAGCGCCACCTTGGCGTCGATGTCGCCGTCGGCCAGCTCCAGCCGCCGCTCGCGCGCGACATAGGTCTGGGTGCGGTCCTTCTTGATGCGGGCGATGCGGGTCTCGAGGGCAGCCTTGCGCTTGTTGAGGTCGGGGTTCTTGACCGCCCAGACCTTGTAGCGCGCCGCAGCCTGCTCCAGCCGGCGGATCTCCTTCTCCTCGAGCTGGGCGCGGGCAGCCGCCGTGGCGTCACGGCGCAGCAGCTCCTCGCGCGCCTGGCTGAAGCTCGTCTTGAAGGCATGCATGCCGTCGCTGCGCAGGAAGAGCGTGCGCTCGGTCACGCGGTTCAGGAACTCGCGGTCGTGGCTCACGATCAGCATGGGCACGGGGAAGTCGACCGTGAGCCAACGCTCGAGCGTGCCGATGTTGGCGAGGTCGAGATGGTTGGTCGGCTCGTCGAGGATCAGGATGTCCGGCTCCTCGAGCCGCGCCGCCGCCGCGATCAGCAGCAGGCGCTGCCAGCCGCCCGACAGGGTGCCGAACGGCTTGTCGAGGGTTTCCGGCTCGACGCCGATCTCGTCCAGCAGCACGTCGATGCGCCACCAGTCGTCGCCCAGGCCGACCTTGGCGAGCGAGCGGTGCAGCACGTCGCGGACGGCAAGATCGGCCAGGCCCGTCGGCACGTCCTGCGGCACGCTGCCGGTGCGCAACCCACGCGACTTGACCACCTTGCCGCCGTTCAGCTCGAGCTCGCCGGTCAGGCACTTCAACAGGGTCGACTTGCCCGTGCCGTTCTCGCCGACCAGCGCCGTACGCGCCCCGTCCAGCAGGAACGTGATGCCGCGGAAGACCGCGGCCGAGCCGTAGAAGAAGGAGCCGCGCTCCATCCCGAGCACGGCCTGACGCGTCGCCATTGGTCGATCCCCTCACGAACAGCGATCACGATTATCGTCTGGCTGAGGCAATTGCGACTGCAAAGGTGGCGAGGACCATCATGCCAGTGACAACGATCAACGCCATGGACAGGGAAACCACGGTCAGGACTGCACTTGTGAAGATAACACCTAGGGCGTTTGCGGTGCGCAGCAGGGCAAAGACCTCCGGTCGCCGCTGTGGCGGTGCAAGCGTGTCGAGCGTGAGCGAGTAATAGGTCGCCAAAGGGGCCAGAACCGAGCCTATGAGGACGGTTCCAATGACGGTCGTGGTGACCGACAAATTGAGCGCCGCGAGGGCCGATCCCAGCGTCATGAGAAGGAGTTGGGCCAACACGGTTTTCCGCGTTGCCATGCGGTTCCGCATGCTGACCCATAGGCCGCCTGCGACCGAGGCCGAACACAGGGGAACCGTGAACACGATTGCCAGGGTCGGTTCGTAGCCGAAGTTCAAAGCCAACGCGACGGCTCCGATCTCGATGGCGGCAACAGCGGCGCCCCCCGCCGCGGCGCACGCAAGCCACAGCAGGATGGACGGGCTGAGAACCGAACCCTTGGCATCGCGCACGCCGTCGATGTGGCTCGAGCCCGTGCTCGGGACCAGCAATGCCGGAACGGCGCCTACAGCCGCGAGCACGAAGACAGCAAGGGCCGGCGAGATGGAGCCCAGACCCGACGCCGCGACGGGAGCCAACACAAAGGTCACCTCGTTGAGCGTGGCCGCGATACCGAGGGCGCGTGGCAACCGAGAGGCAGCCGCCAGGTGGTTGAGCACGGCGCGCAGATAGCCGGAGGCAGCGCCGTTGACCAATCCGGCAACTGCGGCAAGCACGATGAGCCAGGTGAACGACGCTTCGTTTGCCGCGCATATGGCAATCGAAAGCAGGGCCAACGTGCGAATGGCCACCAACAGTCTCAGGAACATTGCCATAGGCAGGCTCGTGCCGAGCCGGGCAATTGGAATGGCGCCGCACACTTGGGCGAGCGTCATTGCCAGCATCATGGCAGCGCCGCCGCTGGTGTCGCCCGTAAGGCTCAACGCGACCAGCGAGAATGCGACTGGCCCTGCCGCCTGCGGTACGCCCAAGGTGCCGGACGAGATGAACCAGCGAAGCAGCGACCAACGGTTCGTCGGCCCGGGAAGGTTGGTCAAATGCAATCGCCCTGCGTCAGGGCAAGACCAGTACGCCATCCTTGACGACAATGCGACCGGCTTTGACGACAAGCTTGCGCCGCGGCCGTGTGGCCACCGCCTCGGCGAGCGAGCCCGCCTCGACGACCACGAAGTCGGCCGGGTTGCCGGCGGCGATGCCGTAGCCATTTATGCCCAGCACATCCGCGGCCGTCCTGGTCACCATGTCGAAGGCCAGCGCCAGCTCCGTGTCGTGCCGGAAGTTCGCGCGATAGCCGATCATCATGGCGCGCTCGAGCATGTCGCCGTTGCCGAAGGGCGACCAGGCATCGCGGATGTTGTCGGAGCCGCCGAACACCTGCACGCCGTGCTCGCGCAGCAGCTTTATAGGCGGGATCGTGGCGCCGCCTGGGCCATGGCTCATGATGGCAACGCCGGTCTCGGCTAAAAGGTCGGCGGTGCGCTCGGCCAGCTCGATCGGCACCGAGCCCAGCGCGAAGGCATGGCTGACGGCGACCTTGCCCTGGAGGCCGGCGGCGCGGGTGCGCAGGGCGATGGCCGTGATCTGGGCCAGGCCGCCTTCGCCGCCGTCGTGCAGATGGATGTCGATGCCGACACCGCGTCGCTCGGCGATGGCGAAGATCGCATCGAGATGGCCATCGAGATCGCCATCGATGCCGACGGGATCGAGGCCGCCCAAAAGGTCGGCGCCCTCGGCGACGGCGGCGTCGAGCAGTGCGGCAGTGCCCGGCGAGCGCAGGATGCCGCTTTGCGGGAAGGCGACGATCTGGATGGTGACCAAGTCGCGGAAACGCTCGCGAACCTTCAGGATCTCGTGGAGGTTTTTCAGGCCGAGCTGGTTGTCGATGTCGACATGGCTGCGCATGTGCAGCGTGCCGCTGGCCATGACCTGGCGCACCAGGTTGGCGCCGGTCTCGGCTTCGGGAACGGTGCGCGCCGCGCGTACCTTGCGCTCGGCCTCGATGCGGTCGGCGACGCGATTGCCCGCTGCCTGGTTGGGCACCCAGGGCAGGCCGAGCAGTGTCTTGTCGAGATGGATGTGGCCGTCGACCAGCGGCGGCAGGACGAGCGCCCCTTCGAGATCGAGGTCGCCCTTGTCCGAGGCCGGGAGGAGGGCGGCGATCCGCCCTCCCGAGACCTCGATGTCGTGCTTGCTGCCGTCGGGCAGCGTGGCATTGGCGAGCCGCACGCCCTTACTTGTCGGCGATGGCGCCCGCTTCCTTGCGGGTCTGGGCGACGGCGGCGCGGGCGGCCATGGCCATCAGGCCGGAGTCGTTGGCGATGGTCACGAACTGGAAGCCCTTGCCGATGATCTTGGCGGCATAGCTCGCCGTGGCGTTATGGATGCCGGCGAACTGGCCGCGCTTCTTCACCGCGGCGACGAGCTTGTCGTAGATCGCCAGCACCTGCGGCTCGTCGCGGTCGAGCTTGGGCACCAGGCCGAGCGACAGGCCGAGGTCGGAGGGGCCGATATAGATGCCGCTGATGCCCGGCACGTCGAGGATGGCGTCGATGTTGTCGATCGCCTCCTGGGTCTCGATCATGGGGATGATCAGCACTTCGTCGTTGGCCGTCGCCTGGTAAGGCGTGGCCGAGCCATAGGCGCCGGCGCGGATCGGGCCGTTGCTGCGCTTGCCCTTGGGCGGATAGAGCGCATAGGAGACCAGCGCCTTGGCTTCGGCGGCGTTGTTGACCATCGGGCAGATCACGCCCCAGGCGCCGCCGTCCAGGACCTTGCCGATGATGCCGGGCTCGTTCCACGGCACGCGCACCAGCGGCGTCACCGGATGCTTGTCCATCGCCTGGAAGCAGGCGACCATCGAATGGTAGTCCTGCACGCCGTGCTGCATGTCGACGG
>JAKFVH010000101.1 GCA_021732285.1 Reyranella sp.
ACCTGGTGCGCGACATGGCGGGCTCGATCTCGGCCGAGCACGGTATCGGCATCGACAAGATCGACGAGCTGGCGCACTACCGCAGCAAGGTCGAGCTCGACACGATGCGCTCGCTGAAGCGCGCGCTAGATCCGAAGAACATCATGAACCCCGGCAAGATCCTGCGGCTGTGATGACCGTCATCCCGAGCGGAGCCGCCCCCCTCGACTTCGCTCGGGGTAAACTCAGGGCGGCGCAGTCGAGGGACCTGTTCTTGTCGACGCACCGACAGAATAGGTCCCTCCGCTCCGCCTCGCTGCGCTCGGCTCCGGTCGGGATGACGGAAAGTTGAGATGACCGACTTCATCGACAAGCTGCGCACCATCGTCGGCGAGCGCGGGCTGATCACCGACGAGCCGGGCAAGCACCCCTATCTCACCGACTGGCGCGAGAACTATCTCGGTGCCGCGCTCGCCGTGGTGCGGCCGGCGACCACCGAGGAGGTCGCCGCCGTCGTAAAACTCTGCGTCGCGGAGAAGGTCGCGGTCGTGCCGCAGGGCGGCAACACCGGCATGATGGGCGGCGGCACGCCGCACCAGCAGGGCCGCGAGATCGTGCTGTCGCTCAACCGCATGAACCGCATCATCGAGGTCGATGCCATCGGCTACACCATGACGGTCGAGGCGGGCGTGGTGCTGAAAACCGTCCAGGAGACGGCCGCCCGGCACGACCGCCTGTTCCCGCTGAGCCTTGCCGCCGAGGGCAGCTGCACCATCGGCGGCAATCTCTCGACCAATGCCGGCGGCGTGCAGGTGCTGCACTACGGCAACGCCCGCCAACTCGTGCTGGGGCTGGAGGTAGTGACGCCTCAGGGCGAGGTGTGGAACGGCCTGCGCGCGCTCAAGAAGGACAATACCGGCTACGACCTGCGCGATCTCTATCTCGGCGCCGAGGGCACGCTCGGCATCATCACCAAGGCCATCCTGAAGCTCTGGCCCAAGCCCAAGGACGTCGCGACCTCGTGGATCGCCGTCCCCTCGCCCGAGGCCGCCGTGACACTGCTGAGCGGCGCGCATGCTGCCAGCGAGGACAACGTCACCTCCTGCGAGCTGATGGCCCGCCAAGGCGTCGACCTGGTCCTGAAGCACATCCCGGGCGCCGCCGATCCACTGGCCGAGCGCCACGACTGGTACGTGCTGCTGGAATGGTCGTCGACCCGGCCGCGCCGCGCCGGCGCCAACGAGACCGGGCTTTTGGAGAAGATGGAAGCCTATCTCGGTGAAGCGATGGAGCAGGGCCTGGTGCTCGACGCGGCGCTGGCGCAGAACGAGGCGCAGGCGAAAGCCTTCTGGGCACTGCGCGAGAACCATTCGGAATCCCAGAAGCGCGAGGGCCCGTCGATCAAGCACGACATCTCGGTGTCGGTGAGCAAAATCCCCACCTTCATGACGGAGGGCCTGGCCGCCATGAAGAAGGCGTTGCCCGAGTGCCGGCCGGTACCGTTCGGCCATGTCGGCGACGGCAACATTCACTTCAACTGCCAGGCGCCGGTTGGCTGGGACAAAGACCGCTTCATGGTCCATGCCCATGCCATCAGCAGCGCGGTCTACGATATCGTCGTGGCCCATGGCGGCTCGATCTCGGCCGAGCACGGCATCGGCCAGATGAAGGTCGAGGAGCTGGCGCACTATCGCAGCAGGATCGAACTGGACACCATGCGCGCCATCAAGCGCGCGCTCGATCCGCAGAACCTGATGAACCCGGGGAAGATCCTGAACCTGTCATCCTGAGTCGAAGGAGATCGCCATGCCTGATACGCACGCGCCGCAACAACTCGAACCCTGGCAGTGGAGCGAGGACCATTGGCGCAAGCTGGTGAAGCAGGTGCGTGCCGGCCAGAGCTACCGGCCGGCGTTGTGGCCGGACGGCGCGCGTTGCGCCGTGGCGCTGTCCTTCGATTCCGACCACGAGACCAACGAGCTGCGCGACGGCGGCAAGTCGATCGGCCGGCTGTGCTGGGGCGAGTACGGCAGCCGGGTCGGCGTGCCGCGCATCCGCGCCCTGCTCGACCGGCACGGCGTGAAGGCCACCTTCTACGTGCCCGCGGTCTCCGCCCTGCTGCATCCCGAGGAACAGCGCGCGCTGATCGCCGAGGGCCATGAGATCGGCATCCATGGCTGGATCCACGAGCTCAACTCGGTCCTGCCCTACGAGGCCGAACGTGACCTGATGCTGCGCTCGGCCGACACGCTGGAGAAGGTCACCGGCAAACGCGCGGTCGGGATGCGCACGCCGTCGTGGGACTTCAGTCCCAACACGCTCGCCATCGAGAAGGAAATGGGCCTGTTCTACGATTCCTCGCTGATGGCCGACGAGGATTGCTACGAGCTGCTGCTGAACGGCGAGCCGACCGGCGTGCTCGAGCTGCCGGTCGAATGGGTGCGCGACGATGCGGTGTATTTCGCCATGCACCGGTTCTCGGCGCTGCGGCCCTACACGCCGCCGACCGACGTGCTTGAGACGTTCAGGCGCGAGCTCGATGCGGCGTGGGACGAAGGCGGCATCTTCCAGCTCACCATGCATCCGCACATCATCGGCTACCGCTCACGCATCTGGATCGTCGACGAGCTGATCCGCCACGCCAAGGCCAAGGGCAAGGTGTGGTTCGCCACCCACGAGCAGGTGGCGCGCTACGCCAAGGAGCATGCGGCGTGAGCAAGACAGCGATCATCACCGGCGGTGCGCGCGGCATCGGACGCGGCTGCGCGCTCGAGCTGGCGAAGCGGGGCTACGACATTGCCCTGGTCGACCTGCTCGAACCCGAGATGAAGCGCACCCAGGGCGAGATCGAGGCGCTTGGCCGCAAGGCGCTCACCTACCAGGCCGACGTCGCCTCGTTCGCACGCGCCCACGAGGTGGCGAACGACGTCGCCCGGCAGTGGGGCACGATCGACTTCCTGCTGAACGATGCCGGCGCCTCCAACGCCAAGGGTATCCTGGAGATCAAGGAGGAGGAGTTCGACCGCACCATCGCGGTCAACCTGAAGAGCTGCTTCAACTACATCCATGCCATCGCGCCGATCATGCTGAAGCAGGAGGGCGGCGGGCGGATCGCCAGCATGTCGTCGCTCAATGCACTGTCAGGCGGCGTCACCAGCGCCGTCAGCAAGCACGCCTATGCCACGGCCAAGGCCGGCATCCTGGGACTGACACGGTCGCTGGCCAAGGAGCTCGGGCCCAAGATCATGATCAACGCGATCTGCCCCGGTGTGATCGAGACCGAGCTCGGCAACAGCCTGACCCGGTCACGCGGCGAGGAGATGAAGAAGGGCATCATGCTCAACCGCCTTGGCACACCCGCCGACATCGCCCAGCTCGTGGCCTTCCTGGCCACGTCGGAGCCCTGCTTCATCACCGGCCAGCACTTCGTGATCGACGGCTTCCAGTGGTCGTGTTGATCAGCGTCATATTCCTCTCCCCCAATAGGGGGAGAGGTTAGGTGAGGGGGGTTGCACGAGCTGTCGATGCCCCCTCACCCAGCCTCTCCCCCTAGCGGGGGAGAGGAGCATGAGGCGAGAAAACTCTAGCGCCTGACGTCGTCCTTGCGGCGGTCGACGATCTCGTATTGCACGTCGATCACCTTGCGGTCCTGGCGCGCCGGGGGTTCGGGCCTGGACCGGCCGGTGAACAGGCCCACCAACCACTGCCGCGCCTTGAAGACCAGGATCGCGACCAGGACCAGCGCCGCCACGCCCGCGATCACCGCGAAGCCCAGCACCGCCAGCACGACGAAGCCGATCAGGCCCAGGATCGCCTGCAGCCAGACCCGCGCCGGCAGGCGCGCCAGCATTTCGAGGAATTGCTTGCCGTTCATGATACCCAGCGCTTCTCGAAGTCCCACACGTCGGGGAACCCCATGAGCTCGTGCATGCCGCGATATTGTGGCACTTCGATGCCCGCGCTTGTGCCCTTGTCCTTGAGATATGACCAGGCTTGGCGCATGGCCTCTGCAGCAACGCTGAAGCCAAGGCCGGGGTAGATGGCGATGTCGAAACCCCATTTCTTCAGCCGATCCGCCTCGACCCGCGGCGTCTTGCCGAACTCGACCATATTGGCGAGCAGAGGCTTGCTCACTTCCTTGCCGATGCGCTCGAGCTCGGCCTCGCTCTCGGGCGATTCGACGAAGATCACGTCGGCGCCCGCCTCCTCGTAGAGCTTGGCGCGGCGCAGCGCCTCGTCCAGCCCGTGCGCGGTGCGTGCGTCGGTGCGCGCCACGATCATGGTCTCGGCATCGCGCCGCGCGTCGGCGGCGACGCGGATCTTCATCACCATCTCCTCGGCCGGCACGACGCGGCGGCCCGGCGTGTGGCCGCACTTCTTGGGCATTTCCTGGTCCTCGATCTGGATCGCCGCGACGCCCGCCGCCTCGTAGCCGCGCACCGTGCGCTGCACGTTCAGCAAGCCGCCGTAGCCGGTGTCGGCATCGGCGATCAGCGGCGTCTTCACCACCGAGCAGATCATCTCGGCACGCCCGACCATGTCCGAGTAGGTCGCGAGGCCTGCATCGGGCAGCCCCAACATCGAGGCCGTGGCGCCGTAGCCTGTCATGTAGAGCGCCGGGAAGCCCATGCTGTCGGCGACGCGCGCCGAGATGCCGTCGTAGATGCCGGGGGCCAGGATGAACTCGCCCTTCGCCAGCAGCCGGCGCAGCTCGGCCGCCTTGAGATTGCCTGCCATGATCCGTCCCTTGTCTGTCGCTATGGGGTGTCTCCGGCGCTAAAGCATATTCCGTTCGGCTGGAATCAGCCGAACGGAATGTGCCCGTTGCAACCACGATCTCCCGTA
Source organism: Reyranella sp. (assembly GCA_021732285.1). Classification (GTDB taxonomy): domain Bacteria; phylum Pseudomonadota; class Alphaproteobacteria; order Reyranellales; family Reyranellaceae; genus Reyranella. The sequence continues at coordinate 4,825 of JAKFVH010000101.1, forward strand.
CGCGCTTTCCGGAGACAGTGGAACCGCACGCGGTTCCACTGTCTCCGGAAACGCCCTATTGCGCCCGAGTGAGCGCGATATCGCAAGTGCGGCCGCCACTATTGTGTTCCTGGCCCGAGCCGGTGATGCTGTTGCCCTCGAAGCGCGCCGTCATCGTCGCCGTCTGGAACACACCGACGCGGTTGCCCGGCGTGTAGACTCGCTGGACCACGACATGCGCGCCGGTGACCCTGATCGAGATCGACTGGTTGCCGACCATCGTGCCGGATTCCGAGCCCGGGCGGATCCAGGTGCCGGCGCCGCCTGAAAGCGTGATCTGGAGCCTGGTGTTGAACTCTGCGCCACCGACACGCGAGGGCGAGCAGTGATAGGTGCCGGCCCAGCTACCATCAGGTCCCGATCGAGTTGCGGCTGCGACATTGGGCGGCGCCGGAGCAGGTGCTGGCGGCGGTGGCGCGGGGACGACGGCCGGCGCAGGCGCGCGGGCCGCGGCTTCGGCCTTGGCCTTGTCCTCTTCCGCCTTCTTGCGCGCCTCCTCGAGCTTCTTCTGCTCCTCGTCGAAGCGCGCGATGGCCGGCGCGCCGTCGCGCAGCAGGGCCTGGTTCTGCGCCCCCGTCAGGTAGCCTGTCGCTGGCTCGTTCCTCGACTTCTGCCAGCTGGCGATCATCTCGCGCGTGCGGCCGCCGAAGGCGCCGTTGGTGCTGCCGGTGGCGAAGCCGAGTGCCGTCAGCGCGATCTGAGCGTGCTGGCGGTCGAGCACCGTCAGCCGCAGGCCGCTCTCGGCCGCTTCGGCGGCCTTCTTCGCAGCCTCGTCCTTCTGCCGCGCCTCGTCCTCCTGGCGCTTCTTCTCGGCGGCCTCGGCCTCGGCCTTGCGCTGGGCCTCCTCGTCGGCCTGCTTGCGTTGGGTTGCTTCCTGCTCGGCCTTCTGGCGCCGTTCGTTGTCGGCGCGCAGCCGGGCCAGTTCCTCCTGGTCCTTCAGCCGCTGCGCTTCCGCTGCGAGCTGCGCGTCCTGTGCCGCCTTGTCGACGGGCGCGGCCGTCTGCGGTGCGCGCTTGCCGTCAACCAGGCCGTAGTAGCCGCCGCCCAGCAGCAGGATCGCCGCGGCCGCGCCGCCGAGCCACAGGCCGATCGCGCTCTTCTTTGCCGGCGGCGGGACCGCTGCGGTGGCGGGCGGCGGCACGACGGCGGCTTGTACGGTCGGCTGGACGGTGGGCGGTGACGTCGTGAGCGCCACGGTCACGGCGGCGTCCGGCGCCGCGGTGTGGCCCAGGATCGGCCGCCAGCCCGCGATGCTCTGCGGCCGGTCGCTGGCGCGCACGGCGAGCCCGGCATCGAGCCCGACCAGCAGGCCGCGGCCGAAGCCCGGCGGCGCCTTCTTGGCCAGCGGCTGATACTCGTCGTCGAGCATGCGGTCGAAGGCGCTGGGCGGCGCTGTGCCGATGATGGCGTGATAGAGCGTCGCCGACAGGCCGTAGATGTCGGTCCACGGGCCCTGCCTGGCCGACGTCATCTGCTCGCCTGCGGCGTAGCCCGGCGTGAAGATCGCCGTCATCGCCGAGGTGCGGCCGGCCATCGCCGCGCGCGAGGCGCCGAAGTCGATCAGCGTCGGGTGGCCCGCGGCGTCGAGGAGGATGTTGGCCGGCTTGATGTCGCGATGCAGGAAGCCTGCGTTGTGCACCTGCTCCAGCCCGTCGAGCAGCGGCCACAGGATGCGCTCGATGGCGGCCGGCGGCAGGGTGCCGGCCTGCCTCAGGCGGCTCTCCAGGGTCTCGCCCTGGACGAGCTGCATGACGATGTAGGCGGTGCCGTTGGCCTCGAGGAAATCGAACACCCGCACGATGCCCGGCGCGTTCTGCAGGCTGGCGAGTGTGCGGCCCTCGGCAACGAAGCGGTCGCGGCCCCAGGCGAAGTCCTGCGACGCCGTCGTCGATCGCGGCAGCACCGTGGTGCCGCCCTGCCGCACGGCAAGCGCCAGCGGCAGGTATTCCTTGATGGCGACCTCGCGCCCGAGCTGAGCGTCGCGGGCGCGATAGGTGATGCCGAAGCCGCCCTGTCCCAGGATCGAGACGATCTCGTAGCGGCCGACCGTGCGGCCCGCCGCCAATGCAACGAGGTCGATCGGCGTGGCTGCCTGCGTCTGGCTGGTCGAATCGCTCATGGGCCCCTGCCCGGTGCAGAGGCTGCCATGAAGTTTCGTTGCCGACTAGACGTCGGTTACACCGAGACCGGCTTCAGCTCGTTGGAGCCCGCCGACTTGCAGAAGGTCGTCGTCTCGGTCGTGGTCTGGCCGTTCTTGGTGGCGGTGAGCTCAATCGGCCGGCAGGTGCTGCCGTCGGCCCGCGTCGTCGCCGGTGCCGTCGGCCTGGCGCCGACGACCGTCGGCGGCGGCGGCGTGGCGCTCGTCGACCTGGTGGTCGGCTCGACCGTGTAGTTGGTCGGCTGGTTGGTCTCGGCTACGAAGGCGGTCTGAGTCGCCTGCGCGAGCCGCGCCCGCTCCTGGTTGTCGAGCGCACGGCCGACCAGGTTGCCGGCGAGCGCTCCGACCAGCGCACCGCCGATCACGCCGCCGGCCGAGCCGAAGGCGAGACCGCCCACCGTGCCGCCGACTGCCGCGCCCATGAAGGTGCCCATCGCCTGGTTGGAAGGCCCGCCGCTCTCGCTGGTCGTGCACGCCGTCGCGAGACCGAGGGCGGCGACGATGCCGACCGCTTGCATCGCGAGCTTCCGGCTTAGCACGCGCAGGCCAAGAGGGCGCAAGCTCGTCGTCTGGGCTGTCAATGCAGTCATTTGGTGCATCTCCGTTTGTATTCGGGAACTGTAACTCTACCCCACAGGGCCTGTTTTCGACCACGCGCATCGTCTTCAGCGTCGGCGTAGGAACGCGGCGCATCGCACGAGGCGAGCACCAGGCCGTTCCTCACCAGCGCCCAGGCGAAGTCGACGCGGTCGGAATCGGGAACGTCGGCCAAGGGTTGCTTGGCATTGAGCGGCGTGATCAGGCAGCGATAGAGCGGCGTGCCGTCGGTCAGCCGGTCGGTCTGGCGGCAGCGCAGATCGCGCGGCTGGGCGGCCAGCGCCTCGACCGCGACCTTGTTCAGGTCGGGATCGTTGACGATGTCGACGCCCTGCAGGCGGACCTCGTCGGCGCGGCCCTTCAGGCCGATCATCATCAGCGTCTTGCCGAAATGGTCGAACGGGCCGGCCACGAACTCGACGGCCTTGCGGGCATCCTCGACCGCCTTGCGCCGCGCCTCGGCCTCCTCGTCGGCCTTGCGCTTGGCCTCTTCCTCGGCCTTCTTTTGGGCGGCCATCTCGGTCTCGACCTTGCGCCGCGTCTCCTCCTCGAACTGCTTCTTGGCGGCGGCCTCGGCAGCCTCCTGGCGCTGGCGAGCGGCGGCGACCTCTTCCGCCTTCAAGCGCTGCTCGTTCTCGATGCGCAGCTTGGCCGCTACCTCTTCCGCCTTGAGACGCCCCGCCTCCGCCTCCTCGGCCGCCCGCTGCGCCTTTACCGTCTCCGGATCGGGGCCGCGGACGGCGTAGTAGTAGCCGCCGCCGCCCAGGAGAACGAGCACAAGGGCCACCAGCGCAAGCCACAGGGCCGTCCGGCTGGACGGGCCCGTTGCCGCGGGCGACGGCAGGGTCGAGACGTGCCGCGATGCCGGCGGCGGCGCCTTGCCGATGGCGACCGTGGCATCGGCCGCCGGTGCCTCTGTCATGCCGAGGATCGGCCGCCAGCCGGCGATGCTCTGCGGCCGGTCGCTGGCCACGACGGCGAGACCCGCATCGACGCCGGCCAGCACGCCCGGCGAGAAGCCGGCGGGCTTGACCTGAGAGAGCGGCTCGTAGGTGTCGCTCAGCATGCGGTCGAAGGCGCTGGGCGGCGTCCGGCCGACGATCGCATGATAGAGCGTGGCGGAGAGGCCGTAGATGTCGGTCCACGGTCCCTGCTTGGCCGAGGTCATCTGCTCGGCCGCGGCATAGCCCGGCGTGAAGATGGCGGTGAGCGCCGTGCTGCGTCCGGCCATCGCCGCGCGCGAGGCGCCGAAGTCGATCAGCGTGGGATTGCCCGTGGCATCGAGCAGGATGTTGGCGGGCTTGATGTCGCGATGCAGGAAGCCTGCGCTATGGACCTGCTCCAGGCCGTCGAGCAGCGGCCACAGGATGCGCTCGACTTCTTCCGACGTGAGCTTGCCGTTCTTGTTGATGCGATCCTCGAGCGTCGCGCCGCTCAGGAGCTCCATCACGATATAGGCGGTGCCGTTGGCTTCGAGATAATCGAAGACATGCACGATCGCCGTCGCGCGATGCAGGCTGGCCAGCGTGCGGCCCTCGGTGACGAAGCGATCGCGGCCCCAGCCGAAATCGTCGGCCATCTTGGTGGTGCGCGGCAGCACCGTGACGCCGTCCTGGCGGATGGCGAGCGCCGACGGCAGGTACTCCTTGATCGCGACCTCGCGGCCGAGCTGAACGTCACGCGCGCGGTAGGTGATGCCGAAGCCGCCCTGGCCCAGCACCGACACGATCTCGTAGCGGCCGATCGTCTGACCCGGCTGCAGGGCGACATAGTCGACCTCGGGGACCACCCCGGGTGTCTGGCCGGCTATGTGTGTCTGTTCGGTCATGGTTCGCTAGAGATGACGCAGCATCATGTCGATGTCGCCGATGCGCAACTTGTTGCCGGCATGCAATGCCACCGGCTCACCCGCCTTCAGCGCCTGCTCGCCCACCCTGGTGCCGTTGGTCGAGCCGAGATCCTCGACCTGCAGCGCCTCGCCGGCGACGCGCAGCCGGGCATGGCGGCGCGACACGGTGGGATGGGCGAGGACGAAGTCGCACTGGTCGGCGGCACGGCCGATCACCATGCCGTCGGAACGGCTCATCAGCTTCTCGAGCGTGACCTCGAAACTGTGCTTGGTCTTTCCCGAATCGGTGCCTTCGAAGCGCAGCGTGATCTGCGGCACCATGCGCGTCGTGGTGTTGACCGGCGCGGCGGGCGCCGCCGACTTGGCGTGCTTGACATGGAAGATCTGCACCGAGCGGCTGACGTTCTTCATCGTCTGCTCGCCGCCGTCGACGAAGGCGTACTCGATGCGCAGCTCGACCAGGTCGCGCACGGCGCGCGACACGGCGATGCCGCCGGGTTCGGCCAGCGCCTGGATGCGGGCCGCGAGGTTCACGCCGTCGCCGAAGATGTTCTGGTCCTCGTCATCGACGATGACCTCACCGAGATGCACGCCGATGCGGAAGTTCATGCGCTGCTCGGGCTCGATCGTGTCGTTGAACTTCGACATGCGCTCCTGGATGTCGAGCGCGGCGCTGACGGCGGTCACGGCCGAGCCGAACTCGGCCAGCATGGCATCGCCCGCGGTGCCGACCAGCCGACCGTTGGCGGCCTGGATGGCCGGACGCCAGACCTCGATCTGCGCCGTCTTCAGATGCCGGAAGGTGCGTGTCTCCGAGCCTTCCATCATGCGGGTGAAGCCCGCGATGTCGGCATGGACGATGGCAGCTAGGCGGCGTTGCATGATCGATCAGCGGCCCTTGAAGTCAGGCTGCCGCCGCTCGCGCAGCGCGGCCAGCCCTTCGCGGAGGTCTTCGGATGTAGCGCACTCGCGCATGTTCTGACGGATTGCCGGGATGTCGGGTTCAGCCTGGGCAAACTGCTCGATGGCACGCTTCATGTTCACCATGGAAAGCGGCGCCAAAGTGGCAAGGCGGTTGGATATCTCGTCGATTTTGCTCTTGAACTCGCTTCGTTCCACCAGCCAGTCCAGGTAACCCACAGCCAGCAGGTCGGCGTCGGCGAAATCCTCCGACAAGAGGAAGGCGCGCTTGGCGAAGCTCGGGCTCACCTTCTGGGTGTAGCGGCGCAGTCCGCTCGGATAGTAGTGCAGGCCAAAGCGGGCCGCCGGCATGAAGAACCTCATGCCCTTGACGCCCAGCCGGAAGTCGCAGGCCAGCGCCATGTCGGTCGCGCCGCCGTAGACACTGCCGTTCAGGGCGCACAGCGTCGGCATGCGCATCGCCTCGATGCGGTCCATGACGTTCTCGAAAGCGCTGTCCTTGTGCCCCGTCTGCTTCTGGCCGCTGGCCGGGATCGAGCCGAGATCGTAGCCCGAGCAGAAGGTCTTCTCGCCCGCCCCGGTGATCACCGTGACCCGCACCTCCGGGTGGGCGTCGGCCGCCTCGACGGCGGCCATCAGCAGATCGAGCCCCTCGGGATCGAGGCGATTGTGCTTCGCCGGATCGTTCAGCGTGATGGTGGCGCGCGGGCCGTCGATGGCGAAAAGAACGGGGTCGGACATGATGGTGGAAAATACCTGAGCCGGTCGCCAAAAGCGACCGAGCGCGGCATATTGCGGGCCCGGAGGAGAGCAGAATGACCTATACCGCCCCACTCGCCGATATGCGTTTCGCGCTGCGCGAAGTGGCAGGATTGCAACAGATTTCTGCGCTGCCGGGCTATGAGCACGCCACCGACGACACGATCGACGCCGTCCTGGAGGAAGCCGCCAAGCTTGCCGGCAACGGGCTGGCGCCGCTCAACCGCGACGGCGACAAGGTCGGCGCCAAGCTGGAGAACGGCGTGGTGCGGACCGCCCCGGGCTTTGCCGGCATCTACAAGGAGTTCGTCGGCGGCGGCTGGAACTCGCTGCCTTTCGATCCCGAGTTCGGCGGCCAGGGCATGCCGTGGCTGCTGGCGGCGACCGTGCAGGAGATGTGGCAGGCGGCCAACATGGGCTTCGGCCTGGTGCTGCTGCTGAACCAGGGCGCAATCGACGCCATCCATCATCATGGGTCGGCCGGCCAGAAGTCGACCTTCCTGCCCAAGATGATCTCGGGCGAATGGACGGGCACCATGAACCTCACCGAGCCACAGGCAGGCTCGGACCTGGCCCAGCTCAAGAGCCGGGCGGTGAAGAAGGACGACCACTACCTGGTGACCGGCCAGAAGATCTTCATCACCTACGGCGAGCACGACATGGCCGACAACATCGTACACCTGGTCCTGGCGCGCACGCCCGACGCGCCGGCCGGTGTGCGCGGCATCTCGCTGTTCATCGTGCCGAAATTCCTGGTCGATGCCGACGGCAAGCCGGGCAAGCGCAACGACCTGCGCTGCGTGTCGCTCGAGCACAAGCTCGGCATCCACGCCAGCCCGACCTGCGTGATGTCGTTCGGCGATGACGGCGGCGCGGTGGGCTACCTGGTCGGCGAGGAAGGCCGCGGGCTGTCCTACATGTTCACCATGATGAACAACGCGCGGCTGTCGGTCGGCATCCAGGGCCTGGCGATCGCCGAGCGCGCCTACCAGCAGGCGGCCGCCTTCGCCAAGCAGCGCGTGCAGTCCAAGGACGACGGCAGCGACAAGCCGCAGCCGGTGTCGATCATCCATCACGCCGACGTACGCCGCATGCTGATGACCATGCGCGCCCAGATCGAGGCGATGCGCGCGCTGGGCTACTACACCGCGGCCGGCATCGACGGGGCGCTGAAGCATCCCGACCGAGGGGCGGCGAAGAAGATCCAGGACCGCGTCGATCTTTTGATCCCGATCGTCAAGGCGTGGTTCACCGACCTCGGCAACGAGATCGCCTCGACCGGCGTGCAGATCCATGGCGGCATGGGCTTCATCGAGGAGACCGGCGCCGCCCAGCATCTGCGCGATGCGCGCATCCTGCCGATCTACGAGGGCACCAACGGCATCCAGGCCCGCGACCTGGTGGGCCGCAAGGTGGCCAAGGACGGCGGCGAGACCATGCTGGCCCTGGTGGCCGACATGCGCGCCACGGCCGAGGAACTGAAGGCGGCGCCGGGCGACGACCTGGCGGCCATCCGGACGGCCCTGCAGGCGGCCGCAGACGCCCTGGAGGACGCCACCAAGTGGGTGGCCCAGTCGGTCAGGGCCGACCTTATGGCCGCCCTGGCGGGCTCTGTGCCTTTCCTGCGGCTGGCCGGGACGGCCCTGGGCGGCTGGCTGCTGGCTAAAAGCGCGCTGGCGGCGCAAGGCAAGCTCGCGCGCCGGGACGGCGATCCCGCCTTCCTCGAAGCCAAGCTCATCACCGCGCGCTTCTATGCCGAGGTCATCCTGCCGCCGGCATTGGCCCAGCTCGGGCCGCTCAAGGCCGCCGGTCGCACGGTGTTCGCGCTTTCGGAGGCGCAGCTCTGAGCCCAGCTCCGAAAGGCGGCCTGATCGAGCTTCCGGCAGACGAGGCGGAGGCCTTCGCCCGGCGCTTCGATCTGGCAGCGCTCGAACGCGCCTTCCTCGACGACCCCTTCCCCTACTATCACGCGCTGCGCCGCTTCGCGCCGCTCAAGCGCCTGCCCGACGGCAGCGTGTTCCTCTCGCGCTATGCCGACGTCGCGGTCTGCTATCGCGATCCGGTGATGCGCTCCGACAAGAAGGCCGAGTTCGGACCCAAGTTCGGCGTCGGCACGCCGCTCTACAAGCATCACACCACGAGCCTGGTGTTCAACGACCCGCCGCTCCATACGCGCGTGCGCAAGCTTCTGGCAGCGGCCTTCACGCCGCGTGCCCTGGCCGCCCTGCAGCCGCGCATCGAAGCTGTGGTCGACGGGCTGCTGGCCGAGCATGCCGACAAGGGCGGCATGGACCTGGTCGAGGACTTCGCCTTTCGCCTGCCTGTCGAGGTGATCTGCGACATGCTGGGCGTGCCGTCGGGAGAACGCGCGCCGTTCCGGCGCTATTCGCTCGCCATCCTGGGTGCGCTGGAACCTGTCGCTGGACCCGAACGGCAGGCGGCGGGCAACGCCGCGGTCGCAGAGTTCTCGAGCTATCTCGACGAGCTCGTCGCCGAACGGCGCAAGCGGCCGGCCGACGACCGCGACGTTTTAGGCACCCTGATCCACGGCGAGGTCGACGGCGAGCGACTGACGCACGACGAGCTGGTGCAGAACTGCATCTTCCTGCTGAACGCTGGCCACGAGACCACGACGAACCTCATCGGCAACACGATTGACGCCCTGCTGCGCTTTCCCGACGAGCTGCAGCGCCTCAAGCAGACTCCCGCGCTGCTCAAAACCTGCATCGAGGAAGGCCTGCGTTTCGAGAGCTCCAACCAGCTCGGCAACCGACGACTGGCGGCCGATCTCGAGATCGGCGGCGAGACGCTCGCGGCGGGTACCTACATCCATATCGGAATCGGCGCCGCCAACCGCGACCCGGCGCAGTTCGCCGAGCCCGACCGCTTCGACGCGGCCCGCGAACCCAACCGGCACTTCGCCTTCGGCTCGGGCGTGCACATGTGCCTGGGGGCCGTTCTGGCCCGCATGGAAGGCACGATCGCCATCGGCCGGCTCGTTGGCCGTTTCGAGGGCCTGGCCTCTGCAGGCCCTCCTGAGCGGGGCGGCAGGGCCCGTTTCCGCGGCTTCAACCGCTACCCGATCTCCTGGAACCAAGTGCACTGATCTCCCCGGCACTAAGAGGCATTCTCACATTATTGCCTCGCCCATGAAATTACTTCTTGAAGTTTGCACCTAGACAGCGATAAGTTGAGACAGCCGTCGCAGGGGTGGCGTCGGCCGCGGGAATTGGGGAATTACCGCGATCCAACGGGGTGCCTGCCGATGGCCGGCACGGGATGGGGACGCTCATGTCGAACAACGAACAAGACGACGCCATGTCGGTCCATGGGATGATCATCGCCAAGGCCTGGAGCGATCCGGTGTTCAAGGCGAAGTTGCTGTCTGATCCGCATGCGGCGCTGGAAGAACTCGGCGTCGCGGTGGCCGCCGGCAAGACGGTCAAGGTGGTGGAGAACGCCGACAGGCACCTCCATCTCGTGCTGCCGCCCAAGCCGGCGAGCCAACTCTCCGTGGATGAAGCCGACAGGCTGAGCGCGGACAGAGCGGGGTAAACCAGATGACACCGACACAGAAGGCGGCGGCAGCGCACGCCATGATCCTTTCGAAGGCCTGGTGCGATCCGGCGTTCAAGGCGAGGTTGCTGGCCAATGCGCCGGCCGCGCTCAGGAGCCTCGGCTTCGGCATGCGGCCGGGCACCACACTGAAGGTGGTCGAGGACACCGACAGTTACGTCCATCTCGTGCTGCCGCCCAGGCCGGCCGGCGACCTGTCCCAGCAGGCGCTCGACAGGATGGCGGCCGATGCCGGCGCCACCTGGCCTGCGGGCATGCTGGTGGTCTGTGCTCCCGCTGCTGTCCCTGCCAGGCCGTACCAGCCAGTATCGCACGACGTTCACGTCGGCGCGTGACGCCGCCGGCCGCTACGAGAACGACTTCACCATGTGGACCCTGATGTGAGGGTCCAGGCCGTGGGCTGGCGGGCCGCGGCCCACGATCTCGAAGCCGTGCCGGCGATAGAGCCGGATGTTGCCCTCCGCCATCTCGGCGGTCTCGAGCGACAGGCCCTTCAATCCGTTCGCTCGCGCGATCTCCTCGAGCCGCTCCAGCATGGAGCTTCCGAGCCCACTGCCCTGGCGCGCCGGCTCGACGCCAATCTGGTCGATATAGAGATCGTCCTTCTGCCGTTCGGTCCTGACGAAACCGACGATGCGGTCAGTGTCCAAGGCGACATAGACGTCGCCGCGTGCCAATTCCGCGTCGACCTGAGCCAATCCCGCCGCGAACTCGGCAGAGCCAGAGGCAGGGAGCTCGCGCCCTAGGGCACGAACATAAGGCGTGAATGCCGCGCGCCAGACACGCCCGAGTTCGTCACGCTCGGACGGCATTGCCTTTCGGAAGATCAGCGCCATGTCGGCAGGATAGCAAAGAAATGCCCGCCGGTTGAGCCGGCGGGCGCTGTTCAAAGCACGCGGGAGAGGCCTACGCCGCTTCCTGCTGCTCGGCAGGCTCGGCCGACGGACCCGAGTCCTGGCCCTTGGCGGCGGTGTCGCGCTCGACGAACTCGATCACGGCCATCGGTGCCGCGTCACCGAAGCGGAAGCCCGCCTTGAGGACGCGCAGGTAGCCGCCGGCGCGCTTGGAGTAGCGCGGACCGAGCGTGGTGAAGAGCTTGTCGGCGATGTAGGGATCGCGCAGGTAGCCGATCGCCTGACGACGCGCGTGCAGGCCGCCCTTCTTGCCGAGCGTGACCAGCTTCTCGACGATCGGACGCAGGTCCTTCGCCTTGTGCAGCGTGGTCGTGATCTGCTCGTGCTTGATCAGGGCACCGGCGAGGTTCGAGAACATCGCCTTGCGATGCTCCGCCGTGCGGTGGAACTTCCGACCGCGATTGTTGTGACGCATGACTAAATCCCTTCTGCCGGCCTAGTACGGCTCTTCCAGCCGCTTGGCCATCTCCTCTATGTTGTCCGGCGGCCAGCCCGGGATTTCCATGCCCAGGTGGAGGCCCATGCCGGCCAGCACTTCCTTGATCTCGTTCAGCGACTTGCGGCCGAAGTTCGGCGTGCGCAGCATCTCTGCCTCGGTCTTCTGCACCAGATCGCCGATGTAGATGATGTTGTCGTTCTTCAGGCAGTTGGCCGAACGGACCGACAGCTCGAGCTCGTCGACCTTGCGCAGGAGGTTGCGGTTGAACGGGAAGTCGTCCTGCTGCTCCTCCTTGCGGACCTCGCGCGGCTCCTCGAAGTTGATGAAGAGCTGCAGCTGGTCCTGCAGGATGCGCGCGGCGAGCGCCACGGCGTCGTCCGGACGGGTCGTGCCGTTGGTCTCGACCGTCATCGACAGCTTGTCGTAGTCGGTGACCTGGCCGACGCGGCTGTTCTCGATCTTGTAGGAGACGCGCTTGACCGGGCTGAACACCGAATCGACCGGGATCAGGCCGATCGGCGCATCCTCTGGCCGGTTGGCCGAGGCCGGGATGTAGCCCTTGCCGGTGGCGACCATCAGCTCCATCGAGATCGAGGCGCCGTCGTCGAGCGTGCAGATCAGGTGCTTGGGATCCATGATCTGGACGTCGCCGGGCAATTCGATCATGCCGGCGGTGACTTCGCCCGGGCCGACGGCGCGCAGGTAGAGACGCTGCGGGCGGTCGCCCTGCATCTTCACGGCCATCGCCTTGATGTTGAGCACGATGTCGACCACGTCCTCGCGGACGCCGGGAATCGACGAGAACTCATGCAGCACGTTGTCGATCTTGATCGACGTGACGGCCGCACCCTGCAGCGAGGAGAGCAACACGCGGCGCAGCGCGTTGCCGAGCGTGAGACCGAAACCGCGCTCGAGCGGCTCGGCGACGATGGTCGCGGTGCGACCTGAATCGACGCCGGCTTCGGTGACAAGCTTCTCCGGCTTGATCAGGTCCTGCCAGTTCTTCTGAAGCACGTGGGCTACCCCTCTAGACCGGTTGGTTCAGGCGCGCCCGACGGGGCTCGCCACAACATTCCAAAAGCCGGCGGCGCAGGAGCGCGCCGCCTCGGCTAAAAACTCAGACGCGACGACGCTTGGGCGGACGGCAGCCGTTGTGCGGGATCGGCGTCACGTCGCGGATGGCGGTGACGGCGAGGCCGACCGCCTGCAGCGCGCGCAGCGCCGACTCGCGTCCCGAACCCGGGCCGCGAACCTCGATCTCCAGCGTGCGCATGCCGTGCTCCATGGCCTTGCGGCCGGCATTCTCGGCGGCCATCTGGGCGGCGAACGGCGTCGACTTGCGCGAGCCCTTGAAGCCCTGCTGGCCCGACGACGACCAGGCGATGGTGTTGCCCTGCGCGTCGGTGATGGTGACGATCGTGTTGTTGAACGAGGCGTTCACGTGAGCGACGCCGGCGATGATGTTCTTGCGCTCCTTGCGACGGGGGCGCGCGCCGGTGGCGGCGGCGCCGGTCGCGGCGGCTGCAGGCTTGGCCATGATCCGATTCCTTCGAGTTTACTTCGTGACTTTCTTCTTGCCGGCGATCGGCTTGGCCGGGCCCTTGCGGGTGCGCGCATTGGTATGCGTGCGCTGGCCACGGACGGGCAGTCCGCGGCGATGCCGCAGGCCGCGGTAGCAGGCGAGGTCCATCAGACGCTTGATGTTCATCGCCACTTCACGGCGCAGGTCGCCCTCGACCGTGTAGTCGCGGTCGATGGTCTCGCGGATGCGGATGACCTCGTCGTCGGTCAGCGTGTTGACACGCCGCGACACGTCGATCCCCACTTTCCCCAGAATCTCCTTGGCTTTCGCCTCGCCGATCCCGTGGATGTATTGCAGCCCCACCACGACGCGCTTGGCGGTGGGAATGTTCACGCCGGCTATACGAGCCAAAGTTCCAACTCCTTCAAAGACTTACGGCGCGCTAATGCGCGCCCGTCACACGTTCCGCTGGCCCCGGAAAAGCGCGCGATTATAGGGATGCGCGAGCCCGAGTCAACGGAACACAAACTTGTCAAGCCCCCGATAAAACCCCGGAGATTTGACGGTAAACCTCGTCCATCGCGGCCATGCCATCGACCTTCCTGAGCACCCCCTTGGCCCCGTAATAGGGCAGCAGGGGCTCGGTCTGGGCGCGGTAGGCCGCCATCCTCGTCTTCATGGTCTCTGCATTATCGTCCTTGCGGCGGGTGAACTCCTTCGACCCGCAGACGTCGCAGACCCCATCGACCTTGGGCCGCTTGAACTTGTCGTGGTAGCCCGTGCCGCACTTGGCGCAGGTGAAGCGGCCGACGATGCGCTCGGTCAGCGCCTTCTCGTCGACCTCCATTTCGACCACGCGGTCGAGCTTCTTGCCCGCCTTGCTGAGCATCTCGTCGAGCGCCTTGGCCTGGGCCTCGGTGCGCGGGAAGCCGTCCAGGATGAAGCCCTTGGCGGCGTCCGGCTGGGCGATGCGGTCCTGGATCAGGCCGACCATCAGCGAATCGGGCACCAGCTCGCCCTTTTCCATGATGCCCTTGGCCTTCTTGCCGAGCTCGCTGCCCGAGGCCACCGCGGCGCGCAGCATGTCGCCGGTCGAGAGCTGGACCATGCCCTTCTCGGCCTGCAGGCGCTGCGCCTGGGTGCCCTTTCCGGCGCCCGGCGGTCCGAGAAGGATGATGTTCATCGCCTCACTGCTCACCGGCGACCCCGCAGGCGGGCCTTCTTGATCAGGCCTTCGTACTGGTGCGCCAGCAGGTGAGCCTGGATCTGGGTCACCGTGTCGAGGGTCACCGAGACCACGATCAGGAGGCTGGTGCCGCCGAAGTAGAACGGCACGCCGCCGCGGGCGATCAAGAGCTCGGGCAGGATGCAGACCGCCGAGAGGTAGAGCGCGCCAATCACGGTCAGGCGATTGAGGATGTACTCCAGGTACTCGGCGGTGTTCTTGCCCGGACGGATGCCCGGGACGAAGCCGCCGTTCTTCTTCAGGTTGTCGGCCGTGTCGACCGGGTTGAAGACGACGGTCGTGTAGAAGAAGCAGAAGAAGACGATCAGGCCGATATAGGACAGCAGGTAGAGCGGCTGGCCATGGCCGAGATAGGTCGCCATCCACTGCACCCAGCCCGGTTCGCCGGCGCCGCCCTGGAACGAGGCGATGGTCGCCGGGAAGAGCAGCAGCGAGGATGCGAAGATCGGCGGGATGACGCCCGAGGTGTTGATCTTGAGCGGCAGGTGCGAGGCTTCGCCGCCATACATGCGGTTGCCGACCTGGCGTTTGGGATACTGGACGATGATGCGCCGCTGCGCGGTCTCCATGAACACCACGACCGCCACCACGACCACCACACCGATCATCAGCGCGATGATGAACAGCGCCGACAGGGCGCCGGTGCGGCCGAGCTCGAGGGTCTGGATCAGCGCGCTGGGCAGGGCCGCCACGATGCCGGCGAAGATGATCAGCGAGACGCCGTTGCCGACGCCGCGGGCGGTGATCTGCTCGCCAAGCCACATCAGGAACAGCGTGCCGCCGACCAGCGTGACGACGGTGACGAAACGGAAGAACAGGCCGGGATCGATCACCACCGGCCCCATCGAGGCCGTCTGGCTCTCCAGGCCGACCGCGATGCCATAGGCCTGGAAGGCCGCCAGGATCACCGTGCCGTAGCGCGTGTACTGGTTGATCTTCTTGCGGCCGGCCTCGCCCTCCTTCTTCAGCGCCTCGAGCGACGGCACGACCGTCGTCAGGATCTGCATGATGATGGAGGCCGAGATGTACGGCATGATGCTGAGAGCCAGCACCGACATGCGGCCGATCGAGCCGCCCGAGAACACGTCGAGCATGCCGGCGATGCCGCCAGCATTCTGGGCGAACATCTCGGCCAGGGCGTGAGGATCGACGCCGGGCACCGGGATGTAGGCGCCAATGCGGAAGACAACCAGCGCGCCCACGGTGAACCACAGGCGCTTCTTCAGCTCGGTCGCCTTACCGATGGCGCCCCAGTTCAGGTTGGATGCAAGTTGTTCAGCCGCGGACGCCATGGAACCTCACGCGTGAAGGGTTCAGGCCGCCTCGGCTTGCGCCTTGGGCGGCAGCTCGACCTTGCCGCCGGCCTTCTCGACCGCGGCGATCGCCGACGCCGAGGCGCCCGCGACCTTCACTTCGATCTTGGTCTTGATCTCGCCTTTGCCAAGGAGGCGAACGCCATCAAACGCCCTCTTGAACAGGCCGGCCGCCAGCATGGCGGCAGCGTCGATCGTCTTGGCGGCATCGAGCTTCTTCTCGTCGATCGCCTTCTGCAGCGTGCCGAGATTGATCACCTGCCAGGACTTCTGGTTCGGCGGCAGGAAGCCGCGCTTGGGAATGCGCCGGTAGAGCGGCATCTGGCCGCCTTCGAAGCCCTTGATGGCCACGCCCGTGCGCGACTTCTGGCCTTTGACGCCGCGTCCGGCGGTCTTGCCCTTGCCCGAGCCGATGCCGCGGCCGACGCGCATGCGCGCCTTGCGGGCTCCGGCGTTGTCGGCGATTTCGTTGAGTTTCATCGTCGATCCCTTCAAGCCACCGACTTAGGCGGCCTTGTCGTCTTCAACGCGCACCAGATGGCGCACCTTGTTGATCATGCCGCGCACCTCGGGGCTGTCCACGAGCTCGCGGGTGCGATGGCGCTTGTTCAGCCCCAGGCCGATCAGCGTGGCGCGCTGGTCGTCCGTGCGGCCGATGTGGCTGCCGGTCTGGGTGACCTTGATCTTCTTGCCTTCGGCCATGACCGTGCTCCTTAAGCCGCCGCTTCCGCGGTGGTCTCGTCACGGCGGCCCAGCAGGTCGCCGACCTTCTTGCCGCGGCGGGTCGCGACCATGCGCGGCGAGTTGAGCTGCTGCAGGGCCTCGAACGTCGCCTTGATCATGTTGTGCGGGTTGGAGGTCCCGACCGACTTGGCAACGATGTCCTTGATGCCGAGCGTCTCGAACACCGCGCGCATCGGACCGCCGGCGATGATGCCGGTACCGGCCGGGGCGGCGCGCAAGGTCACCTTGCCCGCGCCGAAGCGGCCCTTGACGTCGTGATGCAGCGTTCGGCCGTCGCGCAGCGGCACGCGGATCAGGCCGCGCTTGGCCGCTTCCGTGGCCTTGCGGATCGCCTCGGGCACCTCGCGCGCCTTGCCGGCGCCGTGACCGACGCGGCCGCGCTGGTCGCCGACCACCACGATCGCCGCGAAGGCGAAACGCCGGCCGCCCTTCACCACCTTCGCCACGCGATTGATGGTGACCAGCTTGTCCTTCAGTTCATTTTCCTCGTCGCGGTCGCGACCACGATCGCGATCGCGTGGGCCACGGCCGGAACCACCGGGTGAACGAGCCATGTGCTAACTCCTCAGAACGACAGGCCGCCCTCGCGGGCGGCATTGGCCAGCGCAGCGACGCGGCCGTGATACATGTAGCCGCCGCGGTCGAAGACCACTTCCTTCACACCGGCGGCGATGGCGCGAGCGGCAATCAGCTTGCCGACCTCGACCGCCGCCGACTTGTCGGCGCCGGTCTTGAGCTTGCCCTTGACGTCCTCGTCGAGCGACGAGGCGGCGGCGAGCGTCGCCCCCTTCTTGTCGTCGATGACCTGGGCATAGATGTGCTTGCCCGAGCGGAAGACGCTGAGGCGCGGACGGGCGCCGCCGGCCTGGCGCAGCTTGTAGCGCGCGCGCCGCTGGCGGCGAGCAAAAAGGGCGTTCTGCTTTGACATCGTTCGCCTCTACTTCTTCTTGCCTTCCTTGCGCCGGATCGTCTCGGTCGAGTACTTGATGCCCTTGCCCTTGTAGGGCTCGGGCGGACGCAGGCTGCGGATCTCGGCCGCGAGCTGGCCCACCTTCTGACGATCGGCGCCGGTGATCTCGATCTCGGTCGGCTTCAGCGCCTTGATCTGGATGCCGGCTGGGATCGGCACCTCGACGTCATGGCTGAAACCGAGCTGCAGCTTGAGGTTCTTGGCATCGGCCTGGGCGCGATAGCCAACGCCGTTGATCTCGAGGTTGATGGTGAAGCCGTCCGACACGCCCTTGACCAGGTTGCTGGCGAGGTTGCGCGCGGTGCCCCACTGCATGCGGGCGCGGCGGCTCTCGGTCCGCGGCTTGAAGTTGAGCTTGTCGCCGTCCCGGGTGACCTCGACATCGTCGTGCACCGTGAACTGCAACTCGCCCCGCTTGCCCTTGGCCTTGAGATGCTGGCCCTTGAGGTCGACGGTCACGCCCGCGGGGACGACGACCGGATTCTTGCCGACGCGCGACATGGCTAGAACACCTTGCAGATGACTTCGCCGCCGACATTGGCGGCACGCGCCTCGGCGTCGGACATGACGCCGCGCGGCGTGGACAGGATCGAGATGCCGAGCCCGTTGAAGTGGCGCGGCAGCTCGCGGATCTTGGAATAGACGCGGCGGCCCGGGGTGGAGACGCGCTTGATCTCCTTGATGACCGGACGGCCGTTGTCGTACTTCAGCTCGACGCGAAGCTCCTTCACGCCCGGGCGAAGCTCCTCCTCGAACCAGCCGCGGATGTAGCCTTCGCGCTGCAGCACATCGAGAACGTTCGACCGCATGCGCGAGGCCGGCACGGTCACGCTGTCGAGGCGCGCCGACTGGCCGTTGCGGATGCGGGTCAGCAAATCACCGACAGGATCTGTCATAGACATGGTCTACGGCCCCCGTTACCAGCTCGACTTCACGACGCCGGGCAGAGCGCCCGACGAGGCCAGCTGACGCAGCGCCAGCCGCGACAGCTTGAACTTGCGATAGACGGCGCGCGGACGGCCGGTCATCTCGCAGCGATTGCGAACGCGCGTCGGCGAGGAGTTGCGCGGCAGCTCGGCGAGCTTGAGGCGCGCAGCGAAGCGCTCCTCAGGCTGCAGCTTGTCGTCGACAGCCATCGCCTTCAGCTTGGCGCGCTTGCCGGCGTACTGCTGCGCCAACTTGATGCGCCGGTTGTTCTTCTCGACTGAGCTCGTCTTGGCCATTTTGTTCTCCGGCCTCAGTTCACGAACGGGAAGTCGAAAGCACGGAGAAGCGCCTTGGCTTCCGCGTCCGTCTTCGCTGTCGTGCAGATGATGATGTCCATGCCGCGCACCTGGTCGACCTTGTCGTAGTCGATCTCGGGGAACACGATCTGCTCCTTCAGGCCCATGGCGTAGTTGCCATTGCCGTCGAACGACTTGCCGTTCAGCCCGCGGAAGTCGCGGACGCGCGGCAGGGCGATGTTGATCAGGCGATCGATGAACTCGTACATGCGGTCGCGGCGCAGCGTGACCTTGGCGCCGATCGCCATGCCCTCGCGCAGCTTGAAGGTCGCGATCGACTTGCGCGACTTGGTGATCACCGGCTTCTGGCCGGTGATGGCCGCGAGCTCGGCCGCGGCGCCGTCGACGGCCTTGCGGTCGTTGACCGCCTCGCCGACGCCCATGTTGATCACGATCTTGTCGATCTTCGGCACCTCGAAGGCGTTCTTGTAGGAGAACTCCTTCGTGAGCGCCTCACGCACGGTCTTGATGTAGTGTTCTTGCAGTCGCGCGGGCATGGCCCGTTCTCCTAGCGGTCGATTGTTTCGCCGGAACCGCGCGCGAAGCGCACCTTCCGACCATCTTCGAGGAACTTGAAGCCGATCTTGGTCGGCTTGTCGGTCTTGGGATCGAGCACGGCCACGTTCGACACGTGGATCGCGGCCTCGCGTTCGATGATGCCGCCGGACTCGGTGCGGCTGGGCTTGGTGTGGCGCTTGATGACGTTCACACCCGACACGACCACGCGCTCGTCAGCGGCGAGCACGCGCAGGACGTCGCCGATCTTGCCCTTGCTGCGGCCGGCGATCACCTTCACGCGGTCGCCCTTGCGGATCTTGAGCTTGTTGGCCATGGCCTAGAGGACCTCCGGCGCGAGCGAGATGATCTTCATGAACTTCTTGGCGCGCAGCTCGCGCGTCACCGGTCCGAAGATACGGGTGCCGATCGGCTCGTCCTGCTTGCTGATCAGCACGGCGGCGTTGCGGTCGAAGCGGATGGCGCTGCCGTCGACGCGGCGCAGCGGGAACGACGTGCGGACGACGACGGCGCGATGCACCTCGCCCTTCTTCACGCGGCCGCGCGGGATCGCCTCCTTGATGGAGACGACGATGACATCGCCGACGCTGGCATACTTGCGGCGCGAGCCGCCCAGCACCTTGATGCACTGGACCCGACGGGCGCCCGAATTGTCGGCGACCTCGAGGTTGGTACGCATCTGGATCATGGTTGCTGCTCCGTCCTAGGCCTTGGCCGCCTCGACCAGAACTTCCCAGCTCTTGGTCTTGGACAGCGGGCGGCACTCGCGGATACGCACCTTTTCGCCGACCTTGCCCTTGAAGACATTGGCCTCGTCGTGCGCGTGATACTTCTTCGAGCGTCGAATGAACTTCTTGTAGATCGGATGCTGAACGCGCCGCTCGACCTTGACGACGATGGTCTTGTCCATCTTGTCGCTGACGACGACGCCTTCCAGAACTCGCTTCGGCATGTCTTGCTCCTTAGCCCGCGGTCTTCTCGCCCAGCACCGTCTTGATGCGGGCGATGTCACGGCGCACCTGGCGCACGCGACCCGTCTTGCCGAGCTGTCCGCCGGCCTTCTGGAAACGCAGGTTGAATGCTTCCTTGCGCAGGTTGCCCAGCTCTTCCTTGAGCTGGTCCTGGGTCTTGGGACGCAGATCGCTGGCCTTCATGGCTCTCTCCTCAGCCTTCGACGCCGACGCGGGCGACGAAGCGCGTCTTGATCGGCAGCTTGGCGGCTGCCAGCTCGAGCGCCTCGCGGGCCACCTGGACCGGCACGCCGTCGAGCTCGAACAGCACGCGGCCGGGCTTGACGCGGGCCGCCCAGAATTCCGGCGCACCCTTGCCCGAGCCCATGCGGACCTCGGCCGGCTTCTTGGAGACCGGCACGTCGGGGAACACGCGGATCCAGACGCGGCCGGCACGCTTCATGTGGCGCGTGATGGCGCGGCGGGCGGCCTCGATCTGGCGCGCGGTCAGGCGGTCGGGCTCCATCGCCTTCAGGCCATAGGCGCCGAAGTCGAGGTTGAAACCGCCCTTGGCGGCGCCGCTGATACGGCCCTTGAAGGCCTTGCGGTACTTGGTGCGCTTGGGTTGCAGCATGATGTCTTACGCGTCCCTCTGCTCCGAGCGCTCGACCCGGGCGGGCGTGCGCTGCGGGGCGGCTTCCTCGGCGCGCTTGTCGTGCGCCATCGGGTCGTGGGCCATGATCTCGCCCTTGAACACCCACACCTTGACGCCGCAGGTGCCGAAGGTGGTGAAGGCCGTGGCGGTGCCGTAGTCGATGTCGGCGCGCAGCGTGTGCAGCGGCACGCGACCCTCGCGGTACCATTCCATGCGGGCGATTTCGGCGCCGCCCAGGCGGCCCGAGCAGTTGATGCGGATGCCCTGGGCGCCGAGACGCATGGCCGACTGCACGGCGCGCTTCATGGCGCGACGGAAGGCGACGCGGCGCTCGAGCTGCTGGGCGATGTTCTCGGCGATCAGCGTGGCATCGATCTCGGGCTTGCGGATCTCGACGATGTTCAGGGCCACCTCGCCCTTGGTCATCTTGGCGAGGTCGCCGCGCAGCTTCTCGATGTCGGCGCCCTTCTTGCCGATCACCACGCCCGGACGGGCGGTGTGGATGGTGACGCGGGCGCGCTTGGCCGGACGCTCGATGACGATCTTGGCCACGCCCGCCTGGCTGAGCCGCTCGCGCAGCACCTTGCGGATGTGGATGTCCTCATGGAGCATCTTGGAGTATTCGCCGCCCTCGGCGTACCAGCGGGAGTCCCAGGTGCGGTTGATGCCGAGCCTGAGGCCGATGGGATTGACCTTCTGACCCATTACTTGTCCTCCGCCTCGGCGCGCTCGCGCACCACGATGGTGAGATGGCTGAACGGCTTGATGATGCCGGCGGCGCGGCCGCGGCCGCGCGTCTGGAAGCGCTTCATCACCAGGCCCTTGCCGACCGACGCCTCGGCGACAATCAAGCGATCGACGTCGAGGTTGTGGTTGTTCTCGGCGTTGGCGATGGCCGAATTCAGCGCCTTCTTGACGTCCTGCGCGATGCGCTTCTTCGAGAAGGTGAGCTCGTTGACGGCCGAGGCCGCCTTCTTGCCGCGGATGGTGGCGGCCACGAGGTCGAGCTTGCGCGGGCTGATGCGGATGGTGCGCAGCACGACCTTGGCCTCGTTGTCCGCCTCGCGGCGGGGATTGGATGGCTTGCTCATCGGTTAGTCCTTCGAGACCTTCTTGTCGCCCGAGTGGTTATGGAAGGTCCGCGTCGGCGAGAACTCGCCGAGCTTGTGACCGACCATCTCCTCGGTGACGTTCACCGGGATGAACTTCTTGCCGTTGTAGACGCCGAACGTCAGACCGACGAACTGCGGCAGGATCGTCGAGCGCCGTGACCAGGTCTTGATCACTTCGCTGCGCACGGTCTGGCGCGCCTTCTCGGCCTTCTTGATGAGGCTCCCTTCGACGAAGGGACCCTTCCAAACGGAACGTGCCACTGTTCTGTCTCCTACGTCAGCGCGTCGCGCTACGGCGGCGGATGATGAACTTGTCCGTCGCCTTGTTCTTGCGGGTCTTCTTGCCCTTGGTCGGCTTGCCCCACGGAGTGACCGGGTGGCGGCCGCCCGAGGTGCGGCCTTCGCCGCCGCCGTGCGGGTGATCGACCGGGTTCATGGCAACGCCGCGAACGACCGGGCGACGGCCGAGCCAACGCTGGCGGCCGGCCTTGCCGATCACGATGTTCTGGTTGTCGGGGTTCGACACCGCGCCGACGGTGGCCAGGCACTCACCCGGCACCAGGCGCAGTTCGCCCGAGTTGAGCTTGATCTGGGCGTAGCCCGCGTCCTTGCCGACGAGCTGGGCGTAGGTGCCGGCCGAACGCGCCAGCTGGCCGCCCTTGCCGATCTTCAGCTCGACGTTGTGGACGATGGTGCCCACCGGCATGTTGCCGAGCGGCATGCAGTTGCCGGGCTTGATGTCGACGCGCTGGCCCGACACGATCTCGTCGCCCGCCTTCAGGCGCTGCGGGGCCAGGATGTAGGCGAGCTCGCCATCGGCGTACTTGATCAGGGCGATGAAGGCCGACCGGTTGGGATCGTACTCCAGGCGCTCGACGGTTGCGGCGACATCGAACTTGCGGCGCTTGAAGTCGACCAGGCGCAGGCGCTGCTTGTGCCCGCCGCCCATGTGGTTGCTGGTGATGCGGCCGTGGTTGTTGCGGCCGCCGGTCTTCTTCTTGCCGCGCGTCAGCGCCTTGACCGGCTTGCCCTTCCACAGGCCCGTACGGTCGACGATGACCAGCTGTCGCAGCGACGGCGTGATCGGCTTGTATGTCTTCAGAGCCATTTCTTAAGTCCCCCGTCCTACAGGCCCGTGGTCACGTCGATCTTGTGACCCTCGACCAGCGAGACGATCGCTTTCTTCCAGTCGCTCCGCACGCCGGGACGGCCGCGGAAGATCTTCTTCTTGCCCTTCACGGTGACGGTGTTGATCGCCTTCACCTTGACCTTGAACAGGCCTTCGATGGCCTGCTTGATCTCGGGCTTGGTGGCATCCGACGCCACACGGAAGGTCACCTGGCCGTGCTCGGAGCCGTTGGTGGTCTTTTCCGTGATCAGCGGCGAGCGGATCACCTCGTACATGCGGGCGCGGGAAACGGTGGCTCCCACGGCGGCCCTGTTCGCCTTGACGCTCATTGCAGGCGCTCCTCGAGATGCTTCACGGCATCCTTGGTGAGCACCAGCGTGTCGCGGCGCAGGATGTCGTAGACGTTGGCGCCCTGCTGCGGCAGCACATCGACGTGGGCGATGTTGGCCGCAGCGCGCGCGAAGTTGCTGTCGACCTCGGCGCCGGCGATCACCAGCACGCTCGACACGCCGAGCTTGCCGAAGTTGGTCTTGAGCTGGGCGGTCTTGGGCTCGGCCAGCGTCGCGGTCTCGACCACGATCAGCTTGCCCTCGGCCGCCTTGGCCGACAGCGCCGTGCGAAGGGCGAGCTTGCGCACCTTCTTGGGCAGGTCGGAGGCATGGCTGCGCACGACCGGACCGAAGGCCTTGCCGCCGCCGCGGAACTGCGGCGCCGCCTCGTTGCCGTGGCGGGCGCGGCCGGTACCCTTCTGGGCGTACATCTTCTTGGCCGTCGCCGTCACTTCGGCGCGACCCTTGGTCTTGTGCGTGCCCTGCTGGCGGCGCGACAGCTGCCACACGATGCAGCGCTGCAGGATGTCCTTGCGGACGGGGACGGCGAACACACCGTCGGCGAGTTCGATCTCGCCGGCGCTGCCGCCCTCAATGGTTTTGACCGCGATCTTCATGGTTCCCGTCCTTAAGCCGCAGGACCTTCAGCCGCCGGCGCTTCCGCCGCCGGAGCCGCCGCCTCGCCAGCAGCCTTGCGCAGGCCGGCCGGGTACGGAGCATCCTTGGGGCGGGCGCGCTTGGAGGCGTCCTTGACGATGATGTAGCCGCCGCGCGGGCCGGGGACGGCGCCGGAGACCAGCAGCAGGCCCTTCTCGTCGTCGGCGGCGACGATCTTGAGGTTCTGCGTGGTCACGCGCTCGTGGCCGTAGTGGCCGGCCATCTTCTTGCCGGGGAAGGTGCGGCCGGGATCCTGGCGGTTACCGGTCGAGCCGTGGCTGCGGTGCGAGACCGACACGCCGTGGCTGGCTTCCAGGCCGTGGAAGTTCCAGCGCACCATCGAGCCGGTGAAGCCGCGGCCGATGGTGGTGCCGATGACGTCGACGAACTGGCCGGGCACGAAGTGGCTCGGCACCAACTCGGCGCCGACCTCGAGGACGGCGTCCTTGGCGACGCGGAATTCGACCAGCTTCTTCTTGGGCTCGACCTTGGCCTTGGCGAAGTGGCCGCGGTTGGGCTGGGTCACGTTCTTGACCTTGGCCTTGCCGTAGCCGAGCTGGACGGCGGTGTACTTGTCCTTCTCTTCCGAGCGGACAGCGACAACCTGCAGCTGATCCACCTTCAGAACGGTGACGGGCACGTGCTCGCCCTCGTCATTGAAGACGCGGGTCATGCCGACCTTCTGGGTGAGGAGACCGCAACGCATGGTCCTGTTCCTTCTCTTCCCTGTCCCTTAGGCGCCGAGCTTGATCTCGACGTCCACGCCCGAGGCGAGGTCGAGCTTCATCAGCGCGTCGACCGTCTGCGGGGTGGGATCGACGATATCGAGCACGCGCTTGTGGGTGCGGATCTCGAACTGCTCGCGCGACTTCTTGTCGATGTGCGGCGAGCGGTTGACCGTGAACTTCTCGATGCCGGTCGGCAGCGGGATCGGACCGCGAACCTGCGCGCCCGTCCGCTTGGCCGTGCTCACGATCTCGCTCGTCGACGTGTCGAGCACGCGATGATCGAAAGCCTTCAGCCGGATTCGGATATTGGTGTTGTCCATGGTCTGTGCTCGCTTGGCGCTGGCAGGCGTTATTTGACGATCTTTGTGACGACGCCGGCGCCGACGGTACGGCCGCCTTCGCGGATGGCGAAGCGCAGGCCCTCGTCCATGGCGATCGGCTGGATCAGCTCGACCGTCATGCGCGCATTGTCCCCCGGCATCA
>JAKFVH010000274.1 GCA_021732285.1 Reyranella sp.
GCTGGGTGATCAGCGCCACGTCGGCGCCCTTGGCCTTGACCGTGCCGGCGATGCGCGCGCGCTTGGCGGCGCTGCTCTCGCCCGCGAACTCGTCGGGATGCGGCAGCACCGGCGCCAGCGGCGCCGGCGGCCGGTCGCGCCACACGGCGTCGACAGGATTGGAATCGACCGGCACGAAGTCGCCGCCGGCGCGCTGGCAGGCGCGCGCGAAGCGGTCGTGGCCGTCGACGGTCACCAGCCAGGGATCGAAGCCGAGCTTGCCGCCCTTGGGCAGGTTCTCGGCAATCCAGGTCTCGGGCGATTCCTCGGGGATCTGGTGCGGGGCGAAGGCGTCGGTATAGACCTGGGCGCGCACCGCCAGCGTGTAGCGGCCATCGATGAAGATCGCCGCGCGATCGGCCAGCGCGATGGCGAGACCGGCCGAGCCGCGAAAGCCGGTGAGCCAAGCCAGCCGCTGCGAGCGCCGCGGCACGTACTCGCCCTGATGCTCGTCGGCGCGCGGCACCACGAAACCGTCAAGGCCGCGTTGCCTGAGCTCGGCGCGCAGCGCGGCCAGGCGGGACACCGGCGCGGGCGAGGCACCAAGCCCGTCATCGGCCCGCGCCAGCTCCTCGCGCCAGGCTTTTAGCGCCCGGGTGAGATCGGCATCTGCACTGGCATCGACCAGTTCGACCCATTCCGGGCCGGCCAAGCCCTCGGGAGCTGCGGCAACGCCGCGCATCAGCGAATCCAGAGCCGATGGGTCCGGGTTTTGGCCACGTTGGCGGAGCAGGTGAAGGACGTCGTCTGGTGCGGAACTCATGTCGGCGGGACCCTACGCGGCAGGTTTAGGGGAGGCAATCTGAGCAATTTTCGTACTCTCGCGACTGCGAAATGCGCAATCAGACAGCATCATGCGTAAAGTGCATAGCAGTCGTTCCGAGCCTTCACTTATTGTTGTAACTCAACGCTCTATATTAGCTCTGTGCAGCGCAGCATCACTTACCGCGTCGCACAATAGGAGCAGAACATGATGACCCAGCCGATCCAGATGTTTGAAAATCTGACCAGCGAAACTTCGCCGGCGGGGGGAAACGACATTGCCAAGACGACCCTGACCTTCGAGGAGCGCCGTATCCTTGAACTGCGCGCGCGCTATGCCCGCGCCGAGTTGGTCGCCAATGGCCTGGCCGACGCCCTGCTGTGGCTCGGCCGCCAGTACAGCCGGTTCGTCGCCGCGATCAAGACGGACTTCAAGCTGCGCGCAGCGGAGAGCCAGCTCTTCCGCATGAGCGACCGCGAGTTGGCCGACATCGGCCTGTGCCGCGGCGACATCCACTTCGCCATCCGCGAGACCGCGGAGGGCGTGATGCCGGAGATCGATCGGGTGACCCACACGGCCCTCCCGGCGAATCAGAATTTGCGTCGCGTGGCGTGAACATCTGTAGCGTAGCGTAAGCGTAAGCGTACGAGGGCCGGCGAAAGCCGGCCCTTTTTCTTGGTGAGCGGACCACAGGGGCGCGGCATGATGATGCCGGCATGATGGTACTGGGTTTCACTGGCGGCGCGCTGGGCGGTCATCTCGGCGGTTGGCGCCATCGCGATTCGTTTCCGACGACCAGCATGCAGCTGAAATGCATGATCGAGATGGCTGAGATCGCCGAGCGCGGCGGCATCGACATGATGTTCCTGGCCGACGGCAACGGCGTGCGCCAGATGGACAGGCCGGAGCTGTTCGCCGCCAACAGTCCATCCGATCGTCCCGCGGTGTTCGAGCCGGTGACGCTGTTCGCCGCCGTTGCCCAGCACACCAGCCGGATCGGCCTCGTGGCGACGGCGACCACCAGCTACGAGGAACCCTTCACCATCGCCCGCAAGTTCGCCTCGCTCGATCACCTGAGCGGCGGCCGCGCCGGCTGGAACCTCGTCACCACGCAGTATGTCGAGGATTCCAAGAACTTCGGCCGCGACGAGCATTTCGGCCGCGAGGAGCGCTACGAACGCGCCCGCGAGAGCCTCGACGTCGTGCGATCGCTGTGGGATTCGTGGGCGACCGACGCGTTCCTGCAGGACAAGTCGACCGGCCGCTATCTCGACCCCGCTCGCGTGCGCCTGACCAACCATCGCGGCAAGCATTTCTCGGTCAAAGGGCCGCTGAACGTGGCGCGCGCGCCGCAGGGACAGCCGGTCGTCTTCATGGCCGGCCAGTCGGACGCCGGCAAGGAGCTGGCGGCCTACGGCGGCGAGGGCCTGTTCGGCACAGCGAGCAACAAGGCCGAGGCGCAGGCCGAATATGCCGACATCAAGGGCCGGATGAAGAAGTACGGCCGGCCGCCTGACGCGCTGTGCATCCTGCCGGCGCTCAGTGTGCTGGTCGGTCGTACCGCGGCGGAGGCCGACGCGCTGTTCGACGAGCTGCAATCGCTGATATCGCCCGCGCTCGCCGTCAGCTACCTCTCGAAAGTGACCGGCGTCGACCTGACGGGGCTGCCGGTCGACGGCCCAATGCCGAAGCGGCAGGGCGAGAGCCTGGGCGGCACGGCGATCGGCCGCTCGGTGCTGGACATGGCGGCGCGCGAAGGCCTCAGCGTGCGCGCGACCTACCAGCGCGTGCTGCCGACGCACGGCGGCAACATGGTGAAGGGCGATCCGGTCCAGGTCGCCGACATGATGGAGGACTGGTACCGCGGCAAGGCCTGCGACGGCTTCATGCTCTCCATGCCGGTCGAGCCGCGCAGCCTGCGCGACTTCACCGAGCTGGTGGTGCCGGAGCTGCGGCGCCGCGGCCTTCGCCCGCCCGAGTATCGCGGCCCGACCCTGCGCGACAACATGGGTTTGGCGCATCCGGCGGACCCGTTTCTCCTGCCTGTTGCCGAGAAGGCAAATCGCTCAAACAGGTAGATCATGCTCTTCCGGACCGCGCGCATCCTGCGCGCTTCATGATCATGAGCGCGCAGGATGCGCGTGGTCCGGAAGACTCTAGGGACGCGCTCTAGTCGCGCTGTAGCAGCAGCGTTCGCCACACGGCGCCGCCGGTCTCGAGATCGATGTGGCGTTCGAGAGTGAAGCCCCAGCGGCGATAGACCGTCAGGATGTCCTCGGCCTGCTCGAGCAGCAGGCCGCTCAGCAACGCCCGGCCGCCCAGCCGGACGGCGGCGGAGAAGGGCGCCGACAGCTCCATCAGGGGGCCTGCGAGGATATTGGCGACGACGAGGTCATAGGGCAGTCGTGCCTGCAGCTCGTCGTGGCCCAGGCCGATCGCATGCACAAACCGGCAGAGCTTACCCACGCCGTTGAGTTTGGAATTCTCACGCGCGACCTCGACCGCTTCGGCGTCGTTGTCGCCGCCGATCACCGGCCGCTGCCACAGCTTGGCCATGGCGATCGCTAAAATGCCGCTGCCGCAGCCGACATCGACGGCGTTGGCCGTCTCGGCGCGATCGAGTGTCGCCAGCAATTTCAGGCAGCCGCTGGTCGTCGCATGCGTGCCGGTGCCGAACGCCATGCCGGCATCGATCCGCAGCGGCAGCAATCCGGCGGGCATGGTCCCGGCGTCATGCGAAGGATGGACCCAGAAGGGACCGACGGCGAACGGCTGGAACGAGCGCTGGTTCTCGGCCACCCAGTCTCGGTCGGCCAGCTCCTCCCAGTGCCAGCCGGCGCCGATCGACGCCGCGACCGCGGTTCGATCGCCTTCGCCGAAGATTTCTATGCGCCACGGTCCGTCGCGCGAGACCTCGCGGCTGGTGACGACGAAGCCCTTCTCGGGGAGATGCTCCAGCGCCTGTTCGCGGGAGGCACGCTCGGCTGCGGGGACTTCCAGCCAGGCCGTCCAGACGCTCACGCCGCCTCGATGAAGCTGTCCAAGACCTTCTTGGCGCCGGCCTTCTCGAACTCGATGTCGAGCTTGTTGCCGTCGACCGCCACGATGCGGCCATAGCCGAACTTCTGGTGGAACACGCGCTGGCCGACGCTGAGGTCGGGCCTGTCGCCCTCGACGGCGCGGCGGTCGTCGAACGTCTCGTCGCGCCAGCGGGTGCGCGAGCGGCCGACGCTGGTCACGCCCAGGCTCTCATAGTCGAAGCCGCTCGCCTGCTCGCGCAGGCCGCCGCGATGGCCGGCGGAAAAGGTGGCGTAGAGGCCGGCATCGCTGCTCTCGGCGAGCTGCTCGGTCGGCAGCTCGCGCAGGAAGCGCGACGGGATGGCGGCCTGCCACTGGTTGAAGACGCGGCGGTTGGCGGCGAAGGAGACGTAGGCCCGCTTGCGCGCCCGCGTCAGGCCGACATAGGCCAGCCGGCGCTCTTCCTCCAGGCCAGCCAAGCCCTTGTCGTCGAGGGCGCGCTGGTTGGGGAACAGGCCTTCCTCCCAGCCCGGCAGGAACACGGTGTCGAACTCCAGCCCCTTGGCGGCATGGAGCGTCATGACGCTCACCATGTCGCTGCCCGCGCGCTCGGCATTGTCGGTCAGCAAGGCCACGTGCTCGAGGAAGGCGGGCAGGGTGTCGAACTCCTGCAGGGCGTTGGTCAGCTCCTTCAGGTTTTCCAGCCGCCCCTCGGCTTCAGGCGAGCGGTCCATGCGCAGCATGTCCGTGTAGCCCGACTCGTCTAAAATGGTCTCGACGACTTCGACATGGCTCATGCCGTCGAGCATGGCGCGCCAGCGGTCGAAGTTCCTTATCAGGTCGCCCAGCGACTTGCGCTGGCGGCCTTTCAGCTCGTCGGTCTCGAGTGCCCGCCGCGTCGCCTCGAACAGCGACACCTTCTGCGCGCGCTGGATGATGCGCAGCGAGCGCAACGCCGATTCGCCCAGCCCACGGCGCGGCGTGTTGTAGATGCGCTCGAAAGCGAGGTCGTCGTCGGGCTGCACGGTGACGCGGCAGTAGGCCATCGCGTCCCGGATCTCCTGGCGCTCGTAGAAGCGCGGGCCACCGATCACCCGGTAGGGCAGGCCCATGGTGATGAAGCGCTCCTCGAACTCGCGGGTCTGGAAGCCGGCGCGCACCAGGATGGCGATCTGGGCGAGCGCGTGCTTGTCGCGCTGCAGGGCCTCGATCTCCTCGCCGACCGTGCGTGCTTCCTCGTCGCCGTCCCACACGCCGCGCAGGGAGATGCGTTCCCCCTCCTTCATATCGGTCCACAGGGTTTTCCCCAGGCGGCCCTCGTTGTGCGAGATCAGGTGCGAGGCGGCGGCCAGGATATGCGGCGTCGAGCGATAGTTTCGCTCCAACCGCACAATGGTGGCGCCCGGAAAATCCTTCTCGAAGCGCAGGATGTTGCCGACCTCCGCGCCGCGCCAGCCGTAGATCGACTGGTCGTCGTCGCCGACGCAGCAGACGTCCTGGGTGCCCTGCGCCAGCAGCCGCAGCCACAGGTACTGCGCCACGTTGGTGTCCTGGTATTCGTCGACCAGGATGTGGCGGAAGCGGCGGTGATACTGCGCCAGCACGTCGGGATGGCTCTGCCACAGGGTGACGCAGTGCATCACCAGGTCGCCGAAATCGACGGCGTTCACTTCGGCGAGCCGCGCCTGGTACTGGCGGTAGATCTCGGCCGCCTTGCCGTTGGCGAACTCGCCGGCGTCCTCGCCCGACACCTTGTCGGGGGTGAGCGCGCGGTCCTTCCAGCGCTGGATGATGCCGGAGAGTATGCGGGCCGGCCATTTCTTGTCGTCGATGCCCTCGGCCTGCAGCAGCTGCTTGATCAGGCGCGTCTGGTCGTCGGTGTCGAGGATGGTGAAATTGCTCTTCAGCCCCACCAACTCTGCATGGCGGCGCAGCACCCGCACGCCAATGGCATGGAAGGTGCCGAGCCACATGCCGTCGGCCGCGCCGCCTATAAGGCTCGCCACGCGGTCGAGCATCTCGCGCGCCGCCTTGTTGGTGAAGGTGACTGCAAGAATCTGCGAGGTGCGGGCGCGGCCGGTGATCAAAAGGTGAGCGATGCGGGTGGTCAGCACGCGCGTCTTGCCGGTGCCGGCGCCGGCCAGCACCAGGAGCGGCCCGCCCTCGTGGACCACGGCCTGGCGCTGCTCCTGGTTCAGCCCCTCGAGATGGGCATTGGGCACAACGGCACGCCGCTGCGGCTGTGGATCGACCGGGGCGGGATCGTCGGTGATTTCGAACGGATCGGCGGGGGGCGCCATCAGCGTCATATAGCAATCGGAAGCCCAGACGCCTATCTTTGACGTCCGGGGGGATTGTGCCGGTGGCGTGCGCACCGGAGTGGAGGTTGCCGATGGCCCGAGGGTTGAACGGTTCGGCGAACGGGTCGGGTGGTCATGTCCCCACCGGCCGGGAGGCCGTTGAAGCGCGGCTGCCCGGTGTTTCCAATCTGCCGGCGGCGGTCGCCGGCGCGCTCCCGGCGGTGGTGGGCCTCAGGACCACCGTCCCCAAGGACCGCCGCTCGGCCCAGACGCTCGGCACCGAGCGCGAGGGTCACGGCGTCCTGATCGGCGACGACGGGCTGATCGTCACCATCGGCTACCTTATTATGGAGGCCGACACCGTCACCATCACCGACATCGACGGCACCGAGTGGTCCGCCTACATCGTCGGCTCGGACTACGAAAGCGGCTTCGGCCTGGTCCGCACCGAGCGGCCGATCCGGCTGAAACCCGCTTCGTTCGGCGATTCCGATACGCTGGAGCTGCGCAGCGAGGCCTATGTGGCGGGCCTCGGCGGCGAGAAGGCGACCCTCAAGGTCAAGGTCGCCGGCCGCCGCGAGTTCGCCGGCTACTGGGAATACCTTTTGGACAACGCCATCTTCACCGTGCCGGCCTATCCGCTGTGGGGCGGCTCGGCCCTGATCGGCCATGACGGCTCGCTGCTCGGCATCGGTTCGCTGCTGGTGCAGGAAGCGCTCGGTCCGGGGGCGCCGGCCTTCCCCGGCAACATGTACGTGCCGATCAACCGGCTGAAGCCGATCTTCGAGGAGCTGGTGTCGAAGGGCCGTCTGGCGAAGCCGCCGCGTCCCTGGCTCGGTCTCATCACCCTCGAGCACATGGGCCAGCTCGTGGTCGGCGGCCTCTCCGACGGCGGCCCGGCCGATCGCGCCGGCCTGCAGCGCGGCGACATCCTGCATGCGCTGAACGGCGACGTGCTCGACGACCTCGCCGACTTCTATCGCAAGCTGTGGGACAGCGGCCCCGCCGGCACGGCGGTGACCTTGCGCATGGAGCGCGACAACGACGCCTTCGAGGTCACGGTGCGCACCGGCGACCGGGGGCGTTATCACAAGTACGGCACGGACTGACCCGGCGTCGGACGAGAAGAAACAAGGAGAAAGATCGATGGCCCGGGCCTTCGCCTCTCAGGCGGATATGGCGGAGAAGAAGATCACCTTCAGCCGCCTGTCGGAGCATGCTTACGCCTTCACCGCCGAGGGTGATCCCAACACCGGCATCGTCGTCGGCGACGACGCGGTGCTGGTGGTCGATGCGCAGGCGACGCCCAAGATGGCGCACAAGGTCATCGAGTACATCCGCACCGTCACCGACAAGCCGATCAAGTACGTCGTGCTGTCGCACTATCACGCGGTGCGCGTGCTGGGCGCCTCGGGCTTCGAGCCGCAGCACATCATTTGCAGCGAGGCGACGCGCGAGATGATCGTCGAGCGCGGCGCGCAGGACTACAAATCCGAGCTGCAGCGCTTCCCGCGTCTGTTCGACGCCGCCGAGACCATCCCCGGCCTGACCTGGCCCACCATCACCTTTGCCGACCGCATGTCGCTGTGGCTGGGCAAGCTGCAGGTCGACATCATCCATGCCGGCCGCGGCCACACCAAGGGCGACACGATCGTCTGGCTGCCCGAGGAGCGCACCCTGTTCAGCGGCGACCTCGTCGAATACGGCGCCACGCCCTATGCCGGCGACGCCCATTACAAGGACTGGCCCGAGACCCTGCAGAAGCTGCGCGATCTCAAGGCGACGGCGCTGGTGCCGGGCCGCGGTGATGCGCTGATGGGCGAGGGCGCCGTCGAGGAAGGCATCGCCGGCACGCAGGCCTTCCTGAGCGATCTCTACAGTGCGGTGTCGAGGAGCGCCGAAGCCGGCGATTCGCTGAAGCAGGCCTATGACAAGGCGATGACCGCGCTGCAGCCGCGCTACGGCAACTGGGTGATCTTCGAGCACTGCATGCCGTTCGACGTGTCGCGCGCCTACGACGAGGCCAAGGGCCTCGACCATCCGCGCATCTGGACCGCCGAGCGCGACATCGAGATGTGGTTGGCGCTGGAAAAGGCGTGATCATGCTCTTCCGGACCGCGAGCCTCCGGCTCGCTCATGAGCTTGAGCGAGCCGGAGGCTCGCGGTCCGGAAGACAATGAGCTCGTACGAGTACCGTCGCTATCCTTACCGGCGCCCGCCTGAACTCGAAGGCGAGGGCGCGCGCCGGCCCGTCGT
Source organism: Reyranella sp. (assembly GCA_021732285.1). Classification (GTDB taxonomy): domain Bacteria; phylum Pseudomonadota; class Alphaproteobacteria; order Reyranellales; family Reyranellaceae; genus Reyranella. The sequence continues at coordinate 8,377 of JAKFVH010000274.1, forward strand.
CATCGTCGGTGCCGGCATGGCGGGACCGACGCTCGCACTCGAGCTCGCCGCGCGCGGCGTGCGCACGGTCGTGCTCGACGAGGACGACACGGTCAGCGTCGGCAGCCGCTCGATCTGCCAGGCCAAGCACAGCCTGGAAGTCTGGGACCGCTTCGGCATTTCGCAACGCATGGTCGACAAGGGCATCACCTGGGAGCAGGGCGAGGTCTATCTGCGCGACCGGGCGATCTACCGCTTCAACCTGCAGCCCGAGCCCGGCCACAAGTTCCCGGCCTTCGTGAACCTGCAGCAGTACTACGTCGAGGAATTCCTCTACGAGCGCTGCCTGGCCGAGCCGGCGATCGAGATGCGCTTCCGCAACAAGGTCGTCGGAGTCGCGCCGCACCCCGACCATGTCGCCGTTGACGTCGACACGCCGGACGGCCGCTATACGCTCGAAGCCCAGTGGCTGGTCGCCTGCGACGGCGTGCGCAGCCCGGTGCGGCACATGCTCGGCCTGCCGTTCGAGGGTGAGGTCTTTCACGACCAGTTCCTGATCGCTGACATCCGTCTGCTCGACGATCTGCCCAAGGAGCGGCGCTTCTGGTTCTATCCGCCGTTCCATCCGACCAACTCGGTGCTGCTGCACCGCCAGGCCGACAACGTGCTGCGCGTCGACTTCCAGCTCGGCCGCGATGCCGATGCCGAGGAGGAGAAGAAGACCGAGAATGTCGATCGCCGCCTGCGCCTGATGTTCGGCCCCGAGGCGCGCTGGGAGCATGAATGGACCAGCGTCTACACCTTCACCTGCCGCATGCTGCAGCGCTTCGTGCACGACCGCGTGATCTTCGCCGGCGACGCGGCCCACGTCGTCTCGCCGTTCGGCGCGCGCGGCGGCAACGGCGCGATCGCCGACGTCGACAACCTCGCCTGGAAGCTCGCCCTGGTCGTGGCCGGCAAGGCGCCCGCGGCGCTGCTCGACAGCTACTGCAGCGAGCGCCGCGCGGCGGCGCGCGAGAACATCCTCAATTCCACGCGCAGCACCGATTTCATCACGCCCAAGTTCCCGGCCTCGCGCGCCTTCCGCGACGCTGCGCTGACATTGGCGCCGGAGTTCCCGTTCGCCCGCGCCCTGATCAACAGCGGCCGGCTGTCGGTGCCGACGCAGCAGCTGGAATCGCCCCTCGACACGCCCGACCGCGACGGCGACTGGGTCGGCGGCCCGGGGCCGGGGCGGGCGATGCTCGATGCGCCGGTCGGAAACGGCTGGTTGATCGACCGGCTGGGCCGCGACTTCAGCCTGCTGACGTTCGGCAAGGACGATGTCGGGCCGGTGCCGTCCGGCGCGACCGCCGTGCCGGTTGCTGGCAATGGCCTCGCCTGGCAGCGCTACGACAGCCGCCCCGGCACGACCTACCTGATCCGCCCGGACCGCTACGTCGCGGGACGCTGGCGCACTTATGATCCGGTCGCCGTAAATGCGGCACTCGATCGCGCGATGGGCAGGAGCCACGCATGACCGCCTTGCGACGAACATTGAACCTGGCTCGCCCCGATGGCGTCTACAACGCCATCGTCGACGCCCATAAGGGCCTTTCAGACGAGCAGTGCCGCGACTTCGATGCGCGGCTGATCCTGCTGCTGGCCAACCACATCGGCGACGAAGCCGTGATCCGCGAAGCATTGAAGGAGGCCGCGGCGACATGAAGGACAAGGCGCCCATAACCGTCCGGATGGCGACGGTCGACGATGTCGAGCTGCTGCACCGCTTCTCGGTCGATCTCGCGACCTTCGAGGACGAACCCGACGCCATCACCGCGACACCGCAGACCCTGGCGCGCGACGGCTTCGGCAAGGAGCCGCAGTTCGCTGCCCTGATCGCCGAGCGCGGCGGCGCGCCTGTCGGCTTCGTGTTCTACACCTTCAATTACTCGGTGTGGACCGGCGCGCGCGGCATCTTCATCGAGGACATCTGGGTGGTGCCCGAGGAGCGCCGCGGCGGTGTAGCGCGCGCGCTGATGCAGGCGGTGGCGCAGGAATGCGTCGCCAAGGGATACAAGCGCATCGACCTCAACGTGCTCGACTGGAACCCGGCGCGCGGCTTCTATGAGCGCATCGGCTTCAAATGGATTCGCAACTGGCTGCCCTACCGACTGAGCGGCGAGGCGCTGGAGAAGCTGGCGCAGGGCTGACCGCAACCGGCCGTCAGAAAGTCTGTCGCTCCAGCAGAGCATACTGAGGAGGAGGTCGCAGGAGCTGGAAGGGGAAATGAGTGACGGCTGCGGCGAGCGAGCCGTGCTCTTCCAGAACGTCGCGAACAGCCGGCCCTATGTCCACCTCGAGCTCGTACTCTTCGATGGTCCCCTCCGCGGGGGTGCCCTTCCGGCCCTTCCTCTTGAGGGGCTGGCTTTGGTCGACGTAGGGGACCAACAGCTCGAAGACGGATTTGGCTGCGTCCGGAGGGAGCCAGAGGTAGGACGCCTCGGCGTCGATCTGACGGTCTTCCTTGTCCTTGAGCCTGGGAAACCAGCTGCGATGTTCGTAGTCCATCCAGCGCGGCAGTGCCGCGATCCGCTCCATGCCGAGCGCGGTCATGCCATCCATTGATCTGGTGTTGCCGGCGGCTATGGCGGCAATGACGCAGAGTGCCCCAGTGTCGCTGGCGCCGGTATAGGCATAGAGCATGTCCAGCAGGCGGACGAAGGCGAAGACCTGCTGTAGGGAAGGTTGCTCAAAACCGCCCATGGGATCGTGGACGATGGAGCTGGCCAGCTCACAGACGGCTATCTCCGGGCCGGCGGCGTGCTCGTCGTCGCAACCGGCCAGCCACAGTTCATAGGAGGAGGCGGCCCTGATGTCTTGATTGGCGTCGAGTTGCGCTTTGAGAAACGTGGTGGAATCGCGGAGGATTGTCAGCGGGGTGATGGGAACAAACGGCTTGTCCCCTTTGTAAAGAAGGTGGGCGACCTGCACCCGCTCGGCCGCCTTCTCGGTGCGGCTTATGCGTAACTTGCCAGCCATTTTGAGCCCCCGCCCGGCGTCGCATTTTGGTCACAACTTGCAACAGTATTGCATATTGCAAAAACCCCTCAGGTACGGTAGGTAGATGCCGTCCGCTGGGGCACACAACGTAATGGCGAAGGATAACTGCCTTCTCCACCAGAAGGATAGACTCTGATGAAGAAGATTACCGACTTGTTCGGGCGGGGCCACAACTCCGGCAGCCGCCTGGAGCAGCTCGAACGCAAGGCCAGAAATCAGCAGATCGCGGCCCAGAAGGCCTGGCTCGACCTTGTGAAGGCGCAGGTCGAGGCAGACGCGCCATGGGCACGCGTCCTTGCGGCGGCGACCATGACTGGCGTGAAAGGGGAAGTCCTCAGGAAGCAGCTGGACGTGTCGCCATCGACCTACAGTCGATGGGTGGCCGGGCACCACGCCCCCAGCGAGGCCTTCCGGAAGCGGCTCGGCGAGGAGATCATAAGGCTGGGCGACGCCAACAAGGACAAAGTCTACGTGCTTGACCAGACTATCGTGGATGGCCTTAAGGTCGTTTGACGACGACGGTCAGTCAGCACTGACGGCCTACTTCTTCGACAACCCCATGACCCGGCCGGCCTTGGCCGGCTTCAGCAGGTCCTTGTGCGTCTGCCACAGTTCCTCCAGCCGCACGGCTACCGGCGCGGGCCACGGCGCCGAGCGGCGGGTGGCGTAGTCGATGTTCATCACGATGGTCTCGTTGGTCGCCGCCAGATAGCCCTGCTCGCCATGGAACATCTCGTGGAAGAGATGGACCTTCTTGGCATCGCGCGCCAGCAGCTGCGTGGAGAAGCGCATCGGCGCGCCCTCGCGCATCTCGCGGTCGTAGGTGACGTGGGTCTCCAGCACGAAGGTCATGCCGAGCTTGCCGTCGACGTAGCGCCGGCCCAGCCCCATGTTGCGCATGAAGGCGCCCGAGGCCTGGTCGAACGCCGTGACGTAGAAGGCGACGTTCATGTGGCCGTTCCAGTCGACCCATTCGGGCAGCACGGTCGAGCGGTGGGTATCGAGCGGGGCGCGCGTCACCAGCTCGGGCAACTCGTAAGGCAACGAATCGAGCATACGCTACTTCTTCCTCTTGATACCGATCAGACGGCCGGCCTGCGCCGGGACAGGCAGCTTCTTGTGCGCGGCGGCCATCTTGTCGAGCCGCTCCATGGCCCAGTCCGGCCACGGCGCCGAGCGGCGCGTCTCGTAGTCGATGTTCATCATCATCAACTCGTTGGTGGCGGCGAGATAACCCTCGCTGCCGTGATACATGCAATGGATGAAGTGCAGGCGCTTGGCGTCGTGGTCGAGTATCTGGCTGGTGATGCGCAGCGGATCGCCCTCCTTGACCTCGCGGTCGTAGGTGACGTGCGCCTCGATCACGAAGGTCATGCCGATCTTCTCGCGCGTGTAGTCCCAGCTGCAGCCGAACTGGTTGGCGAGCGTGTCGGTCGCCTTGTCGAAGGCCACGACATAGAAGCCGACATTCATGTGGCCGTTCCAGTCGATCCACTCCGGCAGAACGGTGGCGCGGTGCTGGTCGAACGGCGCCGACAGATCGGGCTCGACCATGGGGTAGGGAGGCAGTTTCATGCGGGCGGACCGTAGCGAAGCCGCCGCCTGCACCGCAAGTTCCCCCTCCGCCCTTCGGGCACCTCCCCCATCAGATGGGGGAGGCTGGGAGGGGGAAGCCGTTCTAGCCCAGGCGAGGCTCGTCCGAGCCCGACGGCTCCTCGTCGACGCGTCCTTGCCGGCTTCTCGCCAGCACCTTGTAGGCGCTGCGGTTGGCGGCGAGTTGACGGCCCCATTCGGCGAGGCCTCGGCGCGCCGAGTCGGTGATCGGAGCATTGCCGTCGGCGATGTCGAGCCCTGGCCGCCGCAACGCGCGCGGCACGAAGATGGCCTGGGCCACGATCTCGCCCGCCGGGACATGCACCGATCCCGCCGGCATGCCGAGGACCAGGTTCACCGGGCTGGCGTACCAGTCGGTTTCGACCAACCCGCTGGCGATGCCGACGCGCGATGGCCGGTTGACCGGCGGCAGGAAAAGCGTGTCCACCTCAGCCGGCGTGCGCCAGATATAGGGCAGGTGCAGCTTGATCATGTAACGCTGATCGGGCCGGTCGAAGAAACTGACGCCCGGTTCGCGCACCCCTACCGCGGCCGAGCCGGCTGGCGACCCTTCGGCGAGTTCGTAGGTGTTGCCTGTGAAGCGGCAGCCGGGATCGTCGAAGACATAAAAGACGCGGGCATCGCCAGAGCGCCCGTCGGGACCCGGCACGATCATCGGCGAGCGAAAGGGCCGGCAGCCCGCCGGCAGCTCCTCGGGAAGGCACAGCCCGAAACGGATCGGCGAGGGGATCAGCACGCCGAGCGCGCTGGCGGCGGTGAAGGGCAGGCACTGCTCCTGCACGCCGTAGCCGGCCGGGACGGAGACCCGCGTGCGCGCCGACGCCGCGCGCGGCATCGGCACGCCCGGCACCAGCGGTACGATCGTCAGGGTGACGGGCTCATCCATGTCGATGCGACACCCTACAACCGCCCGGCAGCGACGCAAAGCTGGTGCGCGGGAGATCCCGGCGTCACGGGGCGCGCGTCCGCGCCCGTTCGTACCAGCGCGACATCAATTCGATGGCGATCCAGGTCAGGATCGAGCTGGCCAGCAGGACGTAGAGCCCGTTGTGCCAGCCGATCTGGTCGACGATCAGGGCGAACAGCGCCGGCGAGAAGGCGTTGACCAGCAGGATCGGCGTGGCGATCAGGCCCAGCACGGCGCCGTACCCCTCGGCGCCGAACAGGGCGAGCGGCACGGCGCCGCGCACGATGGTGATCACGCCCTGCGAGGCGCCCAGCAGCAGCGTGAACGCGACCAGCAGCCAGAGCTCGCCGCGCGCCAGCATCAGCAGCACCAGGCAGGGCGGCAGCACGCCGATGGCGATGCGCGCCACGGTCATGGCCTTCAGGTTCTTGGCAAAGAAAATCTCGACCAGTCGCCCGCCGAACTGGCCGTGGCCTTTCAGCGAGGCGACCCAGACGGCGACCGCGCCGACAAGACCCGCGGCTTCGAGCAAGGGCACGAGCTGCAGCGAGATCACGCCGAACACGAAGCCGTTCAGCGACATGATGAGGGCAAACAGCACCATCCCGACCACGCGCTGTTGACCTTGCAGTACCGGCCCTTCGGGGGATGACGTCGTGGGCCTGGCTGCCGCCGTCGCTGCCGTGCCGGTCTCGCGCCACGACAGGCCGAACCAGTTCAATGGCAGGCAGATCACGAGGTTGATGGCCGCGAACAGCATCAGCGTGCCACGCCAGCCGTAGGCCTCGTTGAGATAATGGCCGATCACCCAGAACACCGTCGAGGCGTAGGCGCCGTACAGCGTGAGATAAGAGATCGCGGCGCGTCCGCGGCTCGGCACGACCTGCACCAGGGCGGCGAAGGCTGCGTCGTAGAGGCAGCAGCGCATGCCGACGCCCACCACCACCCAGGCCGCGTAATACGTCGCGATGTCGTGGACCTGCGCCAGGGCAAATAAACCGAGCGACACGATCACCGTGCCGACCGACATGACGATGCGGCCGCCGATGCGGTCGATCAGCCGCCCGACCGACGTCGAGATCACGCCCATCGTCACCAGCGCCACGCTGAAGCCCAGGAAGATCGTGCTGGTCGCCCAGCCGGTCTCGGCCGCGATCGGCTTGGCCAGCACGCCCAGGCAATAGAAGCTGGTGCCCCACGCCGTTATCTGGGTGATGCCGAGCGCATTGACGGCGATGACCAGCGGGTTGCGCATCTGTTGCCTCAGCGCCGCCGCTCCGGGATCTCCGACAGATCGCGGAAGATGCGTTTCCTGAACCGTTCGCCGGTCGCGACCATGTCGTCGGCGCCGGTCGACGGTCCGCCGATGCGCAGCACGGCATCGCATTTGCCGACAAGCTCGCGCGCCACCGGATGGAAGATCTCGTCGAACACCGGATCGCCGGTCTTCTTCGAGCCGGCGTGCTTCAGGAGCGGCAAGGCGAACCATTCGCCCAGCACCGGCAGATGGCCGCGGCGGAACACTTTTAGCGCCATGTCCTCCATGGCATCGACGTTGCGCTGGATCAGCTCGGCATCGTCGTTGGTGCCGGAGCGGTAGGGCCCGGCGATCAGGATCATCAGTTGGTTCGTCATTGACGCCCGTCATCCCGACCGGAGCCGAGCGTAGCGAGGCGGAGTGGAGGGACCTGTTTTGTTGCTGCGTCGACAAAACAGGTCCCTCGACTACGCCGCCCTTCGGGCGGCTTCGCTCGGGATGACGGAGAAAAACGAGCACGTGCGATCGTGTGTTCATTCATCGCGCGATCTCCAGCAGCTCCCGCGCCACCAGGTCGGGGGCGGAGATGATGCAGTTGTGGCCGGCTTCGATCGACCGGTAGCGGATGTGCGGCATCGCCTGGACCTTCTCGTGCATGCCGGCCGATACCGGATAGCGCGGCCTGGTGCACGCGATGTAGGTCATCGGCCGCCCGTTGCCGGCAGGGTTTTTTAGCCGGATCGGCTTGGTGTAGCAGGCGACCGGATGCGGCGTGAGCTGACGGTGCGTCCAGGCGGCCAGCGCGGGATCGTCGATGATCAGGCTGCCGACCGGTGCGAAGGGTAAAACCTCGGTGCCGTTCACGACCTGCACCAGGGTCTTGCGCTTGGCCACGATGGCAGCCGGGATGCGGCCGAAGATCGACTGGCCGTCCTGGGCGATGCCGCCGTCGATGATCACGAGATGGGCGATGCGCTCGGGCACACGGTCGGTCACCAGGCTCGCGATCAGGCTGCCGAAGCTGTGGCCGACCAGCACGACGTCTCGAAGATCGTCCTGCTCCAACGTTGCCACGGTGTCGGCCACGAACACGTCGTTGTCGAGCTCGGGCGACAGCTCGGCCGCGCGTTCGCCGACGCCGCGAAAGGGCAGGGCGCGGGCGTCATGCCCGGCGGCGTGCAGTCGCTCCAGCACGAATTGCCACGACCAGGCACCCATCCATGCGCCGGGCAGGCAGAGGTAAGTCCGTTTCACCAAGCCGGTCTTAGCCGGCTAAAGCACAAGCCGTCCAGCTGACATCAGCTGGACGGATTGTGCCTCCCGCAACACGCATCTCCGGTGCGCGCGAATCCGATCAGATTGAACCGCGTGCGGTTCAATCTGATCGGATTCCGCTCTAGGGCATCAAGGTCGAGAGGTGGGAATTGCGTGCGCTGAGAAAGCGCTCCAGTCGGCTCTCATAGTCGGCGCCAACCGCCTGTCGGATCGACGGCCTTGCGGCGAGTGCCTTGCGCCAGGCGACGACCTTGGGCTTGCCGGCCAGGATTCCGAAGTCGCCGATACGATCGAACACATCGAAATAGCGGAACACCGGCCCGAACACCGTATCGACCAGCGAGAAGTCACCGTCGAACCACGGGCCCGGCCCCAGGCTGCCCTCGAGCCGTGCGAACTTCGCCGCCAGCGCCTCGGCCTTCGCCGCGAAGGCCGCTTCGTCCTTGGCCGAGTACAGCCCGGCGATGTCGTTGAGGACGGCCGAGCCGAACTCGATCCAGGCGCGATGCTCGGCGCGGCTCAGGGGATCGGCCGGATGCAGGGGATGCGGCCCGGTCTCCTCGAGATACTCCATGATCACCGCGCTCTCGAAGATGGCGCGGTGGTCGACCTTGAGCACCGGCGTCTTGCCGAGCGGCGACAGCTCGAGGAACCACGCCGGCTTGTCGGCAAGGTCGACATAGACGCGTTCGAACGGCACCGCCTTCTCGGCCAGCGAGATGGCGGCACGCTGCACGTAGGGACAGAGATGATGGCTGACGAGGGTCAGAGATGGTGGATGCATTTGCATCTAAATAGATGCAGTTGCATATACTGTCAACCGGGCTTAGACTGCCGCCATGAGCGACAAGCCGGCCGAGGCGGCGATCCGGACCTGGGCCCGCCTGATGAAGGCCCAGAGCCAGGCGCTGGGCTCGGTCGAGGGCGCGCTGAAAGCGGCCGGCCTGCCGCCGCTTGCCTGGTACGACGTGCTGCTGGAGACCGAGCGCGCCGGCAAGGATGGCCTGCGGCCCTTCGAGCTCGAGCGGGCCATGCTGCTGGCGCAATACAACCTGTCGCGCCTGGTCGACCGCATGGCAGCCGCCGGCTACGTCGAGCGCCGGCCCTGCGCCGACGACGGCCGCGGCCATCTCATCGCCATCACCGAGGCCGGCCGGGCGATGCGCCGCCGCATGTGGCCGGTCTACGCCCGCGCCATCGAGGCCGCGGTCGGCCGCCGCCTGTCGGCGAAGCAGGCGGTGACGCTCGGCGAGCTGCTGGGCCATCTTTTAGACGAGCCGTCGTGAGGTTCCTGTTCTTCACCGGCGGCTGGACCAGGGGCGGCATGGAAACGGCATTCCTGTCGCTGATGAAAGGCCTTGCCGCGCGCGGCCACCAGCCCACGGCGATCGTCAGCGGCTGGAATGACGGCGAGGTGCCGCGTCAGCTGGACGAGGCGGGGATCCCGCACCACGAGGTGCCGCTCGGCCGGTTCTACATCCGCAAGCCGCTCTTCACCTGGCACACGGTGCGGCACATGCCGGCGGCGCGCCGCCAGCTTCGCGCCATCGCAGCCGACGTCCGGCCCGACTGGGTGATCTCGCCCGATGTGCAGACGCTGTTGCTGTCCGCTTCGATCCTGCGCACCCGGCGCGCGCTGTTCCTGCAGTCCGGGCCCGAGCGCCTGATGCGCCACGGCCTGGCCGGCCGCTTCGTCGACCGCCATCTGGACAGGGTTTTATGCTGCTCGCGCTTCATCGCCGATTGCGCGCGCCTGACGCCGGTCGATGCCCAAAAGCTCGCCATCGTGCCCAACGGCGTGCCGCTGCCGGCCGAGCGCCCGTTCGTCGACCGCCAGCCGGTGCGGCTGGGCATCGTCGGCCGCATTGTCGAGCAGAAGCAACACGGCATCCTGCTGGCGGCCTGCGCTCTGCTGCAACGGCGGTTGCCCGGCGCCTTTCGCCTCGACATCGTCGGCACCCAGGAGGGCGCGTTCGCGGCCGAGCTCGACTCGCGGATCGCCGCGCTTGGCCTTGGCGAGATCGTGCGCTGGACCGGTTTTTTAGCCGACCGCGACCGGTTATACGGCGACCTCGATATCCTGGTGGCGCCGGCAATCGACGAGCCGTTCGGCCTGACGGTGCCCGAGGCGGGCTCGTACGGCCTGCCGGTGGTGGCGGCGCGCTCCGGCGCGTTTCCCGAACTGATCGAGGACGAGCGCACCGGCCTGCTGTTCGAACCGGGCGACGCCAGCGGCCTTGCGCACGCGCTCGAGCGGTTGGTCGGCGACACGGCCTTGCGCCGACGCCTGGGCGAGGCGGCGCGTGCGCATGTCGGCGCGCGCTTCACCATCGAGGAGATGACCGAGCGCTTTCTCCTGGCTACATCGAGCTGAGGTCGGCGATTGCCGCCGTGATCATGCGCGTGCCGACCACCATCAGCAGGATGTCGTTGGCGACCCGCACGTACTGGTAGCCGGACGGCGCCGGCGTGAGCTGCAGCAGCAGCGGGCCGGGCAGGGGATAGAACACGACCGTGCCGGGCAGCGGCTGGCCGACCGTCCACAGCTTCTTGGCCTGGCCCGGCGGCAGGCAGCCGTTGTTCTTCTTGGCCAGGCCCGGCGGGCAGTTCCCGGCCGCGAAGTCGTTGCGGTAATAGGTGTAGACGGCATTGCGGTCGCGATCGGCGATGACGACGTTGGCGGGCGGCGCGGCCGCCTGGCCTCGTCCCTGTCCTTGCCCCTGGCCCTGTCCTTGCCCCTGTCCTGGGCCCTGACTTGGCGCATTGTCGTTGCCGTGCCCCTTGCCCGGTGAGGCGGCCTTGTCGGGCGGGCCGCCGCGGCCCGGCTTGTCGTCCTTCTCGGCCAGTGCAGGCTGAATGAAGGCCGCGGCGATCAGGGCGACGAGAGCGAGTGACCGTTTCAAGGGAGTCTCCTGGCAAGGCTGAATTCGATAACGTTGGCGCGAAAGGATGGTTCCGGCCATAACCCCACGGACAGCCAGGAGGACTTTTGATGACCGACACCAACCGCCGCGTGCTCTTGAAGTCGCGCCCGCAAGGCGAGCCGACCAAGGCCAACTTCGACGTCGTCGACGCACCGCTTCCGGAGCCGAAGGACGGCGAGTACCTGTCGCGCACGATCTGGCTGTCGCTCGATCCCTACATGCGCGGCCGCATGGCCGAGACCAAGGGCTATGCCGCCAACGTCAATCTCGGCGATGCCATGGTCGGCGGTACGGTCGGCCAGGTGATCAAGTCGAAGCATCCGAAGTTCAAGGAAGGCGACTATGTCGCCGAGTATTCGGGCTGGCAGAGCCATGCCGTCTCCAACGGCGCCATGTCGATGAAGCTCGATCCCAACGCCGCGCCGCTGTCGGCCGCGCTGTCGGTGCTCGGCATGCCGGGCATGACGGCGTGGTGGGGCCTGATGAAGATCGGCAAGCCCAAGGCCGGCGAGACGGTGGTGGTGTCGGCGGCGTCGGGCGCTGTCGGCTCGGTGGTCGGCCAGCTCGCGAAGCTCCATGGCTGCCGCGCCGTGGGCCTCGCCGGCGGCAAGGACAAGTGTGATTACGTGGTGAAGGAGCTGGGCTTCGACGCCTGCGTCGACTACCGCGCCGCGGGCGGCAACCTGTTCAAGGAGATCCGCGCCGCCGCCCCCAAGGGCATCGACGTCTATTTCGAGAATGTCGGCGGCGCCGTGCAGGCCGCCGTCGTGCCGCAGCTCAACGACTTCGCGCGCGTGCCCCTGTGCGGGCTGATCGCGCATTACAACGAGATGCAGCCCAGCCCCGGCCCCGACTGGCGCCTGCTGCTGGTCAAGCGCGCCACCGTGACCGGCTTCATCGTCTCCGACCACTTCGGCGACATGGACGGATTCTGGAAAGACGTGCCGGCCGCGGTGAAGGCCGGCAAGATCAAGTATCGCGAGGACATCGTGAAAGGCATCGACAACGCGCCCGAAGCCTTCATCGGCCTGCTCAAGGGCAGGAACTTCGGCAAGCTTTTGGTGCAGGTGTCGGACGACCCGACGCGGCGTTAGCCCTTCCGTCATCCCGAGCGAAGCCGCTTGAAAGGCGGCGTAGTCGAGGGACCTGTTCTTGCCGATGCGACGACTGAATAGGTCCCTCCGCTCCGCCTCACTGCGCTCGGCTCCGGTCGGGATGACGAAGAAGCGCCACGTTGACTCCTCGCCCTGCGGCCGGGTAGCGTTTTCCCACTTGGCCGCAACCACGGGGAAGAGGGGGAAGCTTGCGGCGCCGATCGTTCTTGGCTCTTGCCGGAGGCTTCAGCGTCTGTGGCTGTGCCGGCGCGGTGCATCGTTTGCCGCAGATCGACGGCGGCAACCTCAGCCTGGCGCAGGGCGAGGTGCAGGCCGCCGGCGCGCCGCAGCGGCGGGCGGTGTCCGACCAGGAGGTCGACGAGACCCTGAACGCGGCGCTGCGGCGCATCCGTCCGGCGGCCACCCAGATCTGCCACGAGATGCGCGTCGGCGTCTGCACCTGGCAGTTCCGCGTCTCTTCCGACCGCTCGCTGAACGCCCATGCCGGCCCGAACGGCCTGGTCGTGGTCAACCGTGGCATCGTCGAATACGCGACCAACCAGGACGAGGTGGCGATGGTGATCGCCCACGAGATCGGCCACCAGGCGGCCGACCATGTGGCGACCGGCCAGCGCAACCAGCAGGTCGGTGCCCTGGTCGGTGCCGTCCTGCTCGGCGCCCTGGGCGCGGCCGCCTCCTATACAAGCGGCGTCAATGTCACCAACTCGGCCATGCGGACCGGCGCCGATGTCGGCGCCAAGGTCGGCCGCATCTCCTACTCCAAGGAGCAGGAGCGCGAGGCCGACTATATCGCCGCGTTGATCCTCTATCGCTCCGGCATCGATCTCGACAAGGCGCGCGGCTTCCTGGTCACCCTGGCGCGCGCCACGGGCCGCAAGGAGACCGGCATGCTCGACAGCCATCCTGCCGGACCCGAGCGCCTCGCCGGCTGGGACCAGGCGGTGGCCGAGATCCGCGCCACCAACGGACGCCTGCCGCAGCGCGCCTGACGCTTTTACGCCGGCGGCGCGGGCCGACCGTCGCGCCGGGCCTGGGCGACCTTCTTCGCCTTCACGATGCTGCCGATGGTGCTGCCGGGCACGTGCCGGCTTCTGCGAACGGTGCGACGGAGGCTCGGTCCCGTTCGCGGCGTGTCGCCCGCCGCCGGGTGGTGGGCGAACTTCTCCGTCCGGGCGAGGGCCAGCGCCTGGCGCGCCGCCTCGACATGCTCGGTGCGCGCCTCGAGGGCGCGCAGCCGGCCAAGCTCCTTGGTGACGCGCTTGAGCGCCGCGGCAAAGACCTGCTTGCGCCGCCGCGGTTGCTCGGCGTCGGCGGGGAAGCTCGCGCCGCGCGCCTCGGCCTTGCCGCGGGCCTCCCGCCGCTTCTGCCGCACGAAGGTGCGCATCTTGCCGCGCTGCTCGCGCAGCCGGCGCTGCAGGCTTTTAAGCACCTCGCCGTCGAGCTGATAGATCGCCGGATGGTGGGTGACGCGCACCATCTCCTGTTCCTCGTGGCTCAGCACGCTGAGCTCGGCCTTGCTTGCGATCGACATGGCTCGCTCCCTTAGCAGACGTCAGGCGGCGCGTGCCCGCTCTCCCGTCCGCGCCGCCAGCGCCATGGCGACATAGGCCCAGCCGGCGAACAGCAGCGACACGCCGGCGACGGTGGCCGGCGTGAAGGAGTGGCTGTACGGCAGCTTCATCACCAGCAGCACGGCGGCGATCAGGGCGATGGCGCCCGACACCAGGAACCAGTGCCAGCCGGCTTGGGCGCGCACCTTCACGGCGAAGCCGATCTGGGTGACGCCATGGAAGGCGAAGATGACGGCGATCAGCAAGGTCAGCGCGACGACGCCGGCGAACGGGTCCATGTAGATCAAGGCGCCGCCGACGGTGGCCAGGATGCCGAGCAGCAGGTGCCAGATGAAGCCCGTCCAGTGCAGCATCTTGGTGGCCTGTACGATCTGCACGAGGCCGCTGATGATCAGCACGCTGCCCAGGACCTTGGCGGCGGCGATCTCGGAGACCGCGGGGACCAGGATGGCGATGGCACCGGCAAGCATCAGCACACCGCCGAGCAGCACCAGCCACAGCCAATGGCTGCCGAAGATCGAAAGTGTATGCAGTCGCTCTTTCGAACCGGTGGTATCGGAACTCATGGCCGACCTCCGTTCGGCGAGTCGATCGGGGACTCGCACAACCGGCGCTACGGTATCTCAAGGTCATGGCAATCGCCAGCCGGCAATTCCCGTTGGCTCGCTGCCATAGTCAGGCAATGGCTTCGCGTTGCTCTTCGACAGCAAACACAGGGTCCTGCTGGTGAAGTTCGCGCGCGCCCTGACCCGCCAGGCGCTCGAAGCGATGGTCCTGGCCGCGCGCGAGTTCGTGGCGGTGATGGCCGGCGCCAGGCGCATTCTCGTGGCGCCGGACGACGAGATGTTCGGCGTTGCCCGCCTCTACGGCCTGCACCAGTCGACCAGCCAGGGCGAGGAGCCCATGGTGGTGCGCACTCTGCAGGCGGCCTACGACCTGCTGGACTTGAAGGACCCGGATTTCCAGCCGTTCGAGATCGGCAGCAGGTCGCCTGAATAAACCGTTCGGTTGCGCATGCGATGCCGAGTCGCACGCGAGCGGCTCGGTGGCATTTGCCACAGAGTCGCCATGCGCCGACGCGTATCCAGAACGTCCAGGACAGCGGACCGCGCTTGCGGTGTGGCGCAACCGCCACGGCTTCTTCCGTCATGCGACGGTTCCTTCTTGGCCACAGAGCCCCGCGCCGCGCCGTCGGCGTTATCGCTTGTGTGCTTGGGAGCGTGCGATGAACGATGTAGCCGCAGAAGTCAGGGATATCCTCGTCTTCCATCTTGGCGCCGACGAACGGCGCCTCACCGACGACGCGCGCCTCACCGAAGATCTCGGCGCCGACAGCCTCGACGTCGTCGAGATCGTCATGTCGTGCGAGGAGCGGTTCGCCATCGCGATCCCCAACCGGGTCGCGACGCGGCTGACGACGGTGGGCGATGCCGTCCGCTTCATCGAAGCGGAGATGACCGCCCGCTGACCCACTGGCCGACGGCCCATGCAAGTTCTTGCCTGCCGCTGGCCGTCGAGTGCAAATAATAACATTAGAAGTGCAATTTATTTCAACTTCAGGCACAACTGAAAAATAAGTGGCGCTCCTGGCCCAAAGCGCCCGGGTTTGGGGGGTAGAAAAGTGTTCAAACATTCGTCGAGACACCTCGCGCGTCTCGCAGGGGCGACCGTGTTCGCGCTGGCCGGCGTCCCGGCCCAGGCGCAGTGGAACCTGTACGGCAACGGCAGCCAGTTCTTCGTGCCGATCACCCTCGAGACGCAAACGCCGCCGAAAGGCCCACCGGCCTACACCGTCTCGATGACGCTCAACGGCCAGACCAGCAACTTCATCCTGGATACAGGCTCGCTCGGCCTGGTCGCGAGCCCGGGCGTCTACCAACCGGGCAGCGACAAGCAGCTCGCGCCCTACGCGACCATCACCTACAGCACCAGCGGCGACAATCCGGTGGGCGCGCTCTACCTGACGAACGTGCAGATCAACGGCACCAACGGCCAGTCGGTGACGGCGCGGGTGCCGATCCTGGCGGCCGGCAACACCGGGTTCCGCCAGTTGGGTATCGGCTTCGACCGCGGCGGCATCATGATCGGGCCGAATGCGAACACGCTCTCGTCGGCCAACAACAGCTACAACATGAACCCGTTCCTCGCGCTGGTGAGCGGCACCAACGTCAACGTCAGCACCATGCAGCCGGGCTACATCATCGGCCTGAACGGCTTCCAGAATCTCGGCCTCGGCACCACCCCCGGCATCCTGCTGGGGCTCAACAGCCAGAACACCAATGGCTTTTCGTTCCAGCAGCTGGCGTCGGCCGGCGGCCTGCCGTCCTACTGCACCACCGCCGGCATGAACTGCCCGCTGCAATGGAGCTCGCAGAACGGGTCGATCTCGATCACGACCGGCGGCCAGACGTACAATCTCGGCACCGCGAGCCAGCTGCCCGACAGCGGCATCTCCTACATGATCGTCAACTCGCCGGGTAACACCGTGCCCACCACCCGGTCGAGCGCCTGCACCGCGAGCGGCCAGGCCGACTGCCTGACCAGCGGGACGGTGCAGGTCTTCCTGCCGGGCCAGACCACGGCGGCCTACAGCTTCGTCGTGGGTGATACGAGCAATCCCAGCACGCCGTACGGCGTGGAGGTCTCGAAAAACAACCCGCCACCCAGCAACCTCGGGCGCACCTTCTTCGAGAACCTCAATTACCTCTACGACCCGATCAACGGCTTCATCGGCTATCAGGCGAGCGGCAAGAACGGCACGACGGCGACGATCATCCCGATGCTGGCGCTGCAGGGCAACCTGACGCTGCCCAGCGGGTTCCTGTCGAGCTTCACCACCTTCCTGATGGCCAACCTGACGTTGCAGCAGACCGGCTCGGGCAGCATGAACGGCGCGATCACCGGCCCGGGCGGCCTGACCTTGCAGAGCGGCAACGTCACGCTGGGCGGCGCCAGCTCCTACTCCGGCGGCACGATGGTGAACGGCGGCATGCTCACCCTCGCCAGCACCGGCTCGATGCTGGGCAACATCACGGTGAACGGCGGCGGCTTCACCAACAACGGCACGATCAACGGCAACGGCCTGCTCACCATCAACAGCGGCAGCTTCGTGAACAACGGCACGGTCAACACGCCGAGCCAGTGGCAGGTGAACCAGGGCAGCTTCACCAACAACAACGCGTTCAACGGCAGCCTCGCCAACACCGGCACGGCGACCAACAACGGCACGCTCACGGGCTCGGTGATCAACACCGCTACCGGCACGTTCAGCAACACCGGCTCGATCACCGGCAGCGTGGCCAACATGGGCAGCTTCGCCAACAACGGCACGATCGGCGGCAGCTTCACCAACGTCGGCATGCTGAGCGGCAGCGGCACGATCGGCGGCAGCCTCGTCAACAGCGCCGTCATTGCCCCCGGCAATTCGATCGGCATGATGACCGTCAGCGGAAACTTCGTGCATACCGCCAGCGCCGCCTTCATGGCGGAAGTGGGCGGCCGGGGGCTGGGCGATCGCATCAATGTCGGCGGCACGGCCAACCTGCAGGGTGGCGCCGTCACGGTGACGGCGTTGCCCGACATGGCCTTCGCGCCCTCGACGACCTACACCCTCGTCAATGCCGCGGGCGGGCTCTCCGGCACCTTCGCCTCGGTCAACGAGCTCTATCCCTTCCTGCTGTCGAACCTGAGCTACGACGCCAACAACGCCTATCTCAACCTGGCGATCGGCGGCTTTGCCGCCGCCGGCACGACGCCGACGCAGATCGCGGTCGGCAACGTCCTCGACGCCAACGTCAACAACGCCACCGGCGACTTCGCCACGGTGCTGGGCGCCATGGCCTTCAACACCTTCACCAATGCGCAGGCGCAGGCGACGCTGCAGGCGATCTCGGGCAACAACTACGCGGGCTTCTCGAGCTCGATGGTCCAGGGCGCCCAGCTCTTCATGAACAACTTCGCCAACCAGACCGGCGGCGGTGGCTCACCGATGTCGAATCGCGTGGCGCTGGCCGAGGCCTGCGATGTGGCGTGCGATGCCACGACGACGCCGAAGTGGGGCGCCTGGGCCGGCGCACTGGGCGGGCTCGGCACCGTCGGCGCCAATCAGCCCGTCGGCTCCGTCACCTACAACGCCGGCGGCTTCGCCGCCGGCCTCGATCGGTCGATCACCGACAACTTCCGCATGGGCGTCACCGCGGGCTACACCACGGGCACCCAGTGGGTTTCGGGCTTCGACGGCATGGGCCGTTCGAACACCTTCCAGGTCGGCCTCTACGGCGGCTTTGCCCAGGACAAGGTCTACGCCGATGCCCTGATCGGCTATGCCTACACCTGGAACCAGATGTGGCGGAACATTCCCATCCCGGGGCTGCAGCCGCGCACGGCTCTCGGCCAGACCGGCGCCAACCAGTGGTACGGCCAGATCGAGACCGGCTATCGCTTCGATCTCGGCACCAACGCCAACGCCTTCGTCACGCCGTTCGCGCGGCTGCAGGCCTACACGGCCAACCAGAACG
The DNA here is from genome assembly GCA_021732285.1 of Reyranella sp. Classification (GTDB taxonomy): domain Bacteria; phylum Pseudomonadota; class Alphaproteobacteria; order Reyranellales; family Reyranellaceae; genus Reyranella. Next base: position 26,579 of record JAKFVH010000274.1, read on the forward strand.
CCTTCACCGAGACCGGGGCGCAGTCGCTGAACCTCAGCGTGGCGCAGCAGCAGACGAACTCGCTGCGCTCGGTGATCGGTGCACAGCTCGGCGGGTCGATGGATCTCGGCTGGCGCGAGAAGCTTCTGATGCAGCTTCGGCTGGGCTGGAGCCATGAGTATGCCGACACGGCGCGGCCGGTGACGGCGACCTTGGCGGGCGCGCCGGCGATGCCGTTCACGACCTTCGGCGTGGCGCCGCAGCGTGATGGTGTGGTGCTCGGTCTCTCGGCCAACACGGCGATCGCCGAGGCGACGTCGATCTATCTCCGCTACGAGGGCGACATCTCCGGGCAGGATAGCGCACACGCCATCACCGCCGGCGTGCGCATGACGTGGTGATCAGCAGACATCCTGCAGGAACAACGTCGCTGGGAATTTCAACCGGAGCCAGCTAGACTTCCCCGGCGGAGCTACAAAAGCCGAAGGGGGGGAGAGATGCGGTTTAGCCGTGTCGCGGGAGCATGCCTGTGCGCAGCCGCCTTGGCGCCGACAGGCGCGCTGACGCAGGACGCAACGTGGCGCGTCGACGCTCCGAATGGCTTATACAACCTATCGAGCAACTGGACTCCGGCCACCATTCCCAGAGGGGGTGCCACCTTCGGCGCCACGCAGACTTCCTCGATCTTCTTTAGCGGCGGCACGATGAATAGAATCGGGGCGTTCACGTTCACCGCGGACGCTCCCGCCTACGTCTTCAATCCCACGACCACCGTCATCTTCGGCCAGCGCGTCGGATCGGAAATCATCTTCGACGGCGCCGGCATCCGAAACAGCTCGCCAAACGCTCACACATTCCTTTTGCCTTTTGGCGCGGCGAGATTCTGGTTCGGATCGGGAGCGGGTAACGCCATCTTCAACCTCAGCTGCCAAAGTTCCCTTTGCGGCCAAATGGAGTTCAGCGGGACGTCGAGCGCTGCAGACGCAAGGATCAACAACTCGGGCGGCAGCGTCACGTTCAGCGAATTCTCGACTGCCGTCAACGCAACCATCATCAACAGCGGCAGCATCCAATTCTCGGGCAACGCCAGCGCGGGCGGTTCGACCATCATCAACCAAGGCACGTTGACATTCACCGGCAACGGCACCACTGCATTCGACGCCGTCATCAACAACACCGGCGGCGTCGTCAGCTTCGCCGGAGCAAGGACGGGAAACGCCGTCATCAACAATACATCCGGCGGGCGGCTGACCATCAGCGGCTCGTTTACCAACTTGAACGAGCTGAGCAACACGGCCCGGATCATCGCCGACCGCACCTCCGAGGTCACCTTCCAGAACTCGGGCTCGTCCTCACTTCTTACTTCCGTCGGCTCGCTCGAGGGTGCCGGCACATTCCGGCTCGCCAATGCCACCGTCATCACCGGAGCGAACAACCTCTCGACGGAAATCAGCGGAACGATCACCGGCATCGGGCGCCTCTTCAAGGTCAACGGCGGCACACTGACCTTGTCGGGCGGCAATTCGCTGGGCAGGCTCGACATTGCGGGAGGCACGGTGGCCGCCACCCACGAGGGTGCCCTGGGTGCGTCGAATGCCAGCCTGGTCTTCGGCGACAGAATAGTGGCCACCGACCTCGTGCGTACGGTGGTGGTCGGTGGTTCTCGCGGCACGCTGAAGCTGCTGTCGAGCTTCAACCTGTCGGCCGGACGCACTATCCAGGTCCTCCAGGGCGGCGGGACGATCGACACCAACGGCTTCGACATGACGATCGCGCCGGGCATCTCGGGCAACGTCGGCACGCTCATCAAGGCCGGCGACGGGACTCTGACGCTCAACGGCACCAATACCTTGACGGCGGCCACGGTCGTCACGGGCGGCACCCTGGTCGTCAACGGCAGCATGGCAGCCGCCATTGCCGTCACCGGCGGCAGCGCCATCGTGAACGGCAGCGTGCGCGGCAACAGCTCGGTCAACGGCGGCAGCTTCATCGTCAACGGCACCGGCGAGAGCCTGACGGTCAACAGCGGCACCGGAATCGTGAACGGTACCCTGTCCGGCAACGTCATCAACGGCGGCACTTTCGGCGGCAGCGGCCTGGCGGCCGGCAACGTCTCGAGCAGCGGTACGCTGTCTCCCGGCAACTCGATCGGCACGCTGAGAATCGGCGGCACCCTGTCCAGCAGCGGCAACTACCGGGTCGAGACCGGCGGCGCCCAAAGCGACCTTTTAAGCGTCGGCGGCACAGCGACGCTCGGCGGCGGCACCGTCATGGTGCAGCCGCTGACCGGCCTGTCTGCGGCGCGCACCACCTATACCATCCTGAGCGCCGCCGGCGGGCTTTCCGGCACCTTCGCCTCGGCCACCAGCTCCGCTCCGTTCCTGCAGCCGAGCCTGAGCTACGACGCCAACAACGCCTACCTCACCCTGCAGGTCGGCGGCTTCGCGGCGCAGGCACAAAATCCCCTTCAGTACGCCGTCGGCTCGGTGCTCGACGCCAACGTCAACAATGCGACCGGCGACTTCGCCACCGTGCTGGGCAGCCTGGGCATTGCCACGGTCCAGCAGGGCCAGGCCTTCATGACAGCGATCAGCGGCAACAACTACGCCGGCTTCTCGAGCTCGATGGTGCAGGGTGCCCAGCTGTTCATGAACAACTTCGCCAACCAGACCGGTGGCGGCGGCTCGCCGGTCAGCAACCGCGTGGCGCTCGCCGAAGCCTGCGACGTCGCGTGCGACGCCACCACGCCGCCGAAGTGGGGCGCCTGGGGTGGTGCGCTCGGTGGACTCGGCACCATCGGCGCCAGCCAGCCGGTCGGCTCGGTCACTTACAATGCCGGCGGCTTCGCGGCCGGTCTCGATCGCGCAGTCACCGACAGCTTCCGCCTGGGCGTGACCGCGGGCTACACCACCGGCACCCAGTGGGTCTCGGGCTTCGATGGGCTCGGCCGCACCGACACCTTCCAGGTCGGCCTCTATGGTGGCTTCGCCCAGGACAAGGTCTATGCCGATGCTCTGATCGGCTACGCCTACAGCTGGAACCAGATGTGGCGCAACATCCCGATCCCGGGCCTTCCCACCCGCACCGCCCAGGGCCTGTCTC
>JAKFVH010000021.1 GCA_021732285.1 Reyranella sp.
GCGACGTGCCGCAGGGCTGGCTGATCCGCGACCTGCACATGAACGGCGCCTCGTTCTTCTTCATCGCCGTCTACATCCACATCTTCCGCGGCATGTACTACGGCTCCTACAAGGCGCCGCGCGAGCTGCTGTGGATTTTGGGCGTCATCATCTTCCTGCTGATGATGGCGACGGCCTTCATGGGCTACGTGCTGCCGTGGGGCCAGATGAGCTTCTGGGGCGCCACCGTCATCACCAACCTGTTCTCGGCCATTCCGGTGGTCGGTGACGCGATCACCACCTGGCTGTGGGGCGGCTTCGCCATCGACAACCCGACGCTGAACCGCTTCTACGCGCTGCACTATCTGCTGCCGTTCATCATCGTGGCGGTGGTGGCGTTGCACGTCGTCGCGCTGCACGTGCACGGCTCGAACAACCCGCTGGGCATCGATCCCAAGGGTCCGCAGGACACCGTGCCGTTCCATCCCTACTACACGATGAAGGACGGCTTCGGTGTGGTGGTCTTCCTGATCGTCTATGCCGGCGTGGTCTTCTTCGCGCCCGACTTCTTGGGCGATGCCGCCAACTATATCCCGGCCAATCCGCTGGTGACGCCCGAGCACATCGTGCCGGAATGGTACTTCCTGCCGTTCTACGCGATCTTGCGCGCGGTGCCGGACAAGCTCGGCGGCGTGATCGCCATGTTCGGCGCCATCGCCGTGCTGTTCGTGCTGCCCTGGCTCGACACCTCGCGGGTGCGGTCGTGCACGTTCCGGCCGATCTACAAGTGGTTCATGCTGGTGCTGGTGGTCGACGTGATCGTGCTCGGCTGGTGCGGTGCCAATCCGCCGGCCGGCTTCTTCATCCCGCTGTCGCAGCTCGCCACGGTCTACTATTTCTTCCACTTCCTGATCCTGCTGCCGATCCTGGGCAAGATCGAAAGGCCGTTGCCATTGCCGCCCAGCATTGCCGACGCCGTGCTCAAGAAGAAGGCGGCCTGAGCCATGCGCAAGCTTCTCGTCACCGGCGCGATCGCGGCCGCGTCCCTCGCCACTGCCGCGGTCGCCATCGCGGCCGGCAACACGCCTCATCCGCCGCACAAGCACTGGCACTTCCAGGGCCCGTTCGGCACCTACGACCGGGCGGCGGCGCAGCGCGGCTATCAGGTCTATCACGAGGTCTGCTCGGCCTGTCATTCGCTGTCGCTGCTGGCCTATCGCAACCTGATGGAGCTCGGGCTGACCGATAACCAGGTCAAAGACCTGATCAAGGACATCCAGGTTCCCGACCTCAATGACGACGGCCAGCCGATCGAGCGGCCGGCGCGCCTGTCGGACCGCTTCAAGAAGCCGTTCCCCAACGAGGCCGCCGCGGCCGCCGCCAATAACGGCAAGGCGCCGCCCGACCTCAGCGTCATCGTCAAGGCGCGCGAGAACGGCCCGGACTACATCCACGGCCTGCTGACCGGCTACGTGCCGTTCGACAAGCTCTCGCCGGCCGAGGTCAAGGAGTACGCCGTCACCAAGGACGACAACTTCAACAAGTACTTCCCGGGCCACAAGATCGCGATGGCGCCGCCGCTCACCGACGACAAGGTGACCTACGTCGACGGCACCAAGGCCACCACCGACCAGGAGGCCTCCGACGTCGTCGAGTTCCTCGCCTGGGCGTCCGAGCCGCACATGGAGGACCGCAAGCGCACCGGCGTTCGCGTCATCCTTTTCCTGCTCGCCATGGCCGGGCTGATGTACGCCGTGAAGCGCTCGGTGTGGTCCGACAAACACTAACCGAAGTTATTGACAAGAACGGCAGTCCTAGGTAGAGTCGGGCGACTGTCGCTCTATGCATCGTCTATCCGATCCACGACAGCCGGCGGCAGGCCCCGCCGGCAAGGTCGCGGTGGGTCGTCTCGGACCCTGGCAAACCACTGAAAGGTCACTGACCTGGTCAGTAGTACGAACCCTAAATTTTGCGTGAGTGCTTGAACCTAACTGGGCCTATCCCAGTTGTTAAAGACGTTCCCTAACTGGAGGACGTCTATGTGCGATTACTCACTTGAGCTTTATCGTTCACGGCCAGCTACCCAAGAAGAGCAGTACACGCTCCACCGCTTCCCTAGCGGAACAATGGGCTTCGTCGCCGGCACCGACTGCGAGACCGCAGTCTGCATGCCAGCCGGGGCCAAACTCAGCCTCGAAGGCATTAACGAGACGGTGCAGCGCGCCTTCTCGATCGGCGCCGCCGAGGAAGTGACGATGACCCGTCTCGAGGTCACCGGGCACGCCCATCGTGACGCCGTCCGCTTCGCCAATGGCCGCGAAGTGCTGCTGCAGAGCCTCAATGCCGGGGTGACCTGCACGCTGGCGCCGCGTGACCTCGACGAGGTGCTGGGCCTCAAGGCGACGCCGGAGCTGGTCGACGCCTAGGAGCGCCTGAGCCGGCTTTCGATCGCGTCGTGGCGCGCCAAGAGGCGGCGGGCGCGGTCGATCACCGGGATGTCGATCATCTTGCCATCGACGGTGAAGGAGCCGCGGCCCTCGGCTGCGGCTTTTTCATCGGCCGCGATCAGCTTCTTGGCGTAGGCGACGTCCTCGGCCGACGGCGTGAAAGCCTCGTTCAGCGCCTGCACCAGGCCCGGATGCACGCAGGTGCCGCCCGAAAAGCCGAAGCGCCGCGCCCGCTCGGCGCTCTTCTTGTAGGCTGCCGGATCCGAATAGTCCGCTACCGTACCGAGGATGCCGATCATCGCCACGCCATGCGCCTGGGCCGCGAAGGCCACCAGCCGCTTGGGTAGTTCCAGCGATTCGTCGCTCGGGATCGAGCCGGTCTCAAGCGCAAAATCCTCGCCGCCCAGCATCATGGCGATGACACGCGGGCCGCGCTCGGCGATGTCGTTGAGCTCGGCCAGCGCCCGCGGATGCTCGATCATGGCGCCGAAGCCGACGCTGCCGACAGGCATGCCGCGCTCGCGCTCGAGCTCGCTCACGGCCTCATCGAGCAGGCGCAGATGCTGCACGCCCTCGGTCTTGGTGATGAAGAGGGCCGACAGACCCGGCCGCACGGCGGCCTCGATGTCGGAGATGGCAAGCCGCATCGGCCGGTTGATGCGCACGGCGACGTCGGCGCCGCCGCGGACGACCTTCTTCATGGTCTCAGGCAGCATGGCGCGGGCGGTGGGCTTCTCGGCCACGGTCACGCTGTCCTCGAGGTCGACCAGGATGCAGTCCGCGCCGCGCTCGTGCGCCTTGTCGATGAACTTGGGCACATTGCCCGGCACGTAGAGGATCGAGCGCCAGACGGGTGGAGGCGGCCTCATAGACGAGGAGAGGGTCACTTCTTTTTCTTCCCTTTGGAAATGACGCCGGACTGGCAGAGCTTGTCGTATTCGGCGGGGCCCAGCAGCGGCTTCAGCAGCGCCTCGTTGTGCTCGCCAATCTTCGGCGCCGCGGTGCGCAGCGTGCCGGGCGTGCCGGACAGGCGCGGCACCACGGGATGCGTCGGCAGCTCGCCCATCTCTTCGTCCGGCACCTCGATCAGCGCTTCGCGCTCCAGCACGTAGTCGTCCTGCACGATCTGCGAGATGTCGTAGACCGGGCCGATGGTGACACCGGCCTCGTCGAAGAATTTCAGGTTCGTCGCGAGGTCGCGCTCGGCGATGAAGCCGCCGATGATCGAATCGAGTTCGAGGCCGTTCCGCACGCGCTCGATGTTGGTCGCGAATTTCGGATCCTTCACCAGCTCGGGCCGGCCGATCTTGACCAGCACGCGCTCGGCCATGCCCTGGGTCGAGGCCGACAGGCAGACCCAGTGGCCGTCCTTGGTCTGGTAGACGTTGCGCGGGGCGGCGTTGGTCGAGCGGCTGCCGGTCCGCTCCTTCACCTCGCCGGTGAGCTTGTGGTTGGCGGCCTGCGGGCCCAGCACCGAGAACAACGGGTCGAACAGCGGCAGGTCCATCACCTGGCCTTTGCCGCCATTCATCTCGACTTCGCGCAGCGCCACCATCACCGCACCGTAGCCGTAGAGGGCCGCAATGGCGTCGGCGAGATACATCGGCGGCAGCACCGGCTCGCGATCGGCGAAGCCGTTCATCGAGGCGAAGCCGCTATAACCCTCGATCAGGGTGCCGAAGCCCGGCTTGTGGCGATAGCGGCCGTCCTGGCCCCAGCCCGAGATGCGCACGATGACCAGCTTGGGATTGATCTTGTGCAGCTCGGCCGGCGCCAGCTGCATATCCTCGAGCACGCCGGGCCTGAAACTTTCAACCAGGATCTGCGCCGACTTCACAAGCTCGCGCACGATGGCGCGGCCGGCGTCGGAGCGCAGGTCGAGGGCCACGCTCTTCTTGTTGCGGCTGTTTACCTTCCACGCCGTCTCGATGCCCTTGACGCGCCACGAGCGAAGCGTGTCGCCCTCGGGCGGCTCGATCTTGATCACCTCGGCGCCGAAATCGGCGAGCTGCAAGGTGAGCACGTTGCCCGCGACCAGGCGCGACAGGTCGATCACGCGGACCCCATTCAAGGGTCCGCGCGCCGATGGCGTGAAGGGCTTCTTTGCGGGTCTCTTCGTCATTGCTGGGGGCGCGCCACTCCAGTGGCGCGTCTTCTCCTGTCTCTGCGCACATGAGCGAGCCGGACCCTTCGACTTCGCTCAGGGCGGAGGGCTCGCGGCCTGCCCTGAGCCTGCCGAAGGGTCCGGAAGATCATGACCGCGCCACTGGAGTGGCGCGCCCCCAGCCTAGCCAACGTGCTTGCCGAAGAACTCCAGCGTGCGCGCCATGGCCTGCTTTGAGGCCGCGGCGTCGTAGCTGCCGCGCTCGTCGCAATGGAAACCGTGATCGGCGGGATAGTCGAAGACCTGCACGTCGGGATGGAGCTTCCGGAGCTCGTTCACGTGCGTCATCGGGATGTGCATGTCCTTGTCGCCGAAATGCAGCTGGGTCGGCACCGTGGCCTTCTCGCTCTTCAGCCCGTGGATGCCGCCGCCGTAGTAGCCCGACACCGCGTCGGGCTTGAGGCGGGTCGCCGACAGCCAGCAGATGGTGCCGCCCCAGCAATAGCCGGTGACCGCCACCTTCTTGGTGCCGCGCTTCTTCAGCTCTTCGATCGCCGCCTCGACGTCCTGCACCGGCTTGTCGAGCCCGAGCTCGGTCACGTACTTGCGGCCCTCGGCGATGGTGTCGGGCGTGTAGCCGAGCTCGATGCCGGTCTTGATGTGGTCGAAGAAGCGCGGCGCCAGGGCGAGATAGCCGTCGGCCGCGAACTTGTCGGTCACCGCCCGGATGTGGTGGTTGACGCCGAAGATCTCCTGGATGACCACGATGCCGCCCTTGGGCGTGCCCTTCGGCGTGGCGAGATAGGCGCCGATCTCGCCGGCCTTTGACTTAAGACGAATATCCTCACCCATGAGAAAACCTCCCGATTGCGGGCGGCATTGGACATGGTAATGCCGCGCCATTCAACCGGCTCCCCATCGGGGAGCGAAAGCGAGACATGTACATCCCCAAGCACTTCGAGGGCAGCGAACCGACCGGCCGGGAGATCATGCAGGCCCATGCCTGGGCCCTGCTGATGACCTCTGACGAAGAGGGTGCGCCGACGGCCACCCACCTGTCGCTGCTCTGGCAGAACGACGGCTCCGAGCACGGCTCGCTGATCGGCCACATGGCCCGCGCCAACGGCCACTGGAAGCTGTTCGAGCGCCAGGCTGATTCACTCGCGCTGTTCTGGGGTCCGCACGCCTATGTCTCGCCGACCTGGTACGCGCCCGGCCCCAAGGTGCCGACCTGGAACTACGTCACCGTGCATGCCTATGGCCAACCGCAGGTCATCGACGACACCAGGGGCGTGCTGGTCGTGCTGGCCAAGCTCGCGGCAGCCTACGAAGGCACCGGCCCGGACGCCTGGGGCCTCGGCCGCCTGCCGCCCGGCAACGCCGAGATGCAGACCAAGGGCATCGTCGCCTTTCGCATCCCGCTCACGCGCGTCGAGACCAAGATCAAGCTCAGCCAGAACCGCGACCTCGAAGACCGTCAGCGCGTCATCGCCAAGCTCGAGGCGAGCGACGGCCAGGACGCGCAGGCCACGGCCAAGTGGATGAAGCGCGTGCTGCCCTGATGGCGGCGCGTGAATTCAAGACGGCCGCGAGCTTCCATACGTGGCTTGCCAAGAACCACGACAAGGCGGACGAGGTCTGGATCAAGATCCACAAGGTCGGCTCGGGCCTGAAGTCCATTACGCCCAAGGAAGCGATCGACGTCGTGCTGTGCTGGGGCTGGATCGACGGCCTGCGTAAGGGCTTCGATGCCAAAAGCTTCCTGCAGCGTTACTCGCCGCGCACGAAGAAGAGTGTCTGGAGCCAGATCAACGTCGACAATGTCGCCCGCCTCATCAAGGAAGGCCGGATGACCGAACACGGATTGCGCGAGGTCGAGGCCGCCAAGGCCGACGGGCGCTGGGGCCGCGCCTACAGGAGCAAGGGCGCAGAGGTTCCCGCCGATCTGAAGGCCGCCATCGCCGCCGAGCCCAAGGCCCGGCGCATGTTCGAGAAGTTGAGCGCCCAGAACCGCTTCGCCCTCATCTTCCGCACCCAGAACATGAAGACCGAGGCCGGTCGACGAAGGAAGATCGAGTCCTTCGTCGACATGTTGAAACGCGGGAAGACGATCCACCCGCAGAAGAAGGTTACTTCGCCTTCAAGAGGTCGGTGACCCTGAGGATGATCAGCTCGTTGTCGTCGGACTTGCCGAGCGCGCGGCCCGACGAGAAGGGCAGGTTGTTGTCGTTGCCGACGATGATGCGATCGCCGTCGATCACATCGACATTCTCGATGGTGAAGAACGGGAAGGTGAACTTGCCGTCCTTGCCGCCCTGGCGCGCGACCTTGTTGGGATCGTCGATGTCCATCAGGTCGATGTAGCCCACCTTCTTGACGAACCCGTCGCCATCGGCCTGGCCGAGATCGACCTTGTAGATGCGCTTGAACTTGGCCGGCACGTTGAAGCAGTCGGGCTTGGGCGCGCCGGCGGCGCAGGCGAGAGCGGGATCGCCCTCGGTGTCGTCGCGCTCGATTATAAGGCCGCTCTGCGCATCAATCAGGTTGAAGTCGCCGATCGAGTTGGTCGGCGCCTCCAGCGCATACTTCCAGCTCTTGCCGGTATAGGCGCCCTTGTCGACGTCGAACTCCAGGATGCGCAGGTAGGCCGTGCCTTCCTTGGACTCGGGCTTGCCGTCGGCCGCCACCAGCGGGCCCTCGAGCAGGGGGTAGAGGAACTTGCCGTCGGCCGAGGCCGCCATGCCCTCGAAACCCTTGCTGCGCCGGACCTGAAACGTCACCGGGCCGGGAGCGGCCGGCATCACCATCGCCGGATGGTCGGGCGAGCGCACCGGCTTGCCGTCGACCACGGTCTCGAACACCTGCAGGACCTTGCCGCTGCGATCGGTCTTGATCAGGAACGGCCCGAACTCGTCGCCGAACCACAGCGCATCGCCGATCGGCTGGATCGATTCGATGTCGAAGTCACCGCCGGTCAGGTAACGCTTGGCGGTGTTCTCGTTGACGATGCGGAACGGCACCTTGCGGTCGGGATCGTGCAGGAAGGTCGTCGACACGCGCTCGACCGCGCCCGTCTTCCAGTCGGGCTTCACGACATGGAACATCAGCATGGCGTCGGGTGAGTTCGCCTTGTTGCCGAAGCCGTTGTCGGTCAGGGTCAGGAAGGTGCCGTCCTTCATGTTCTTGATGCCCGACAGGCCCTGCACCGGCTGGCCCTTGAGCGGCAGGCTGATGCCGGTCGGGCGCGGCGCCGCCTTGTCCGACAGGGCGGAGATGCCGGGCACACTCTCCGGCGTGTCGATCCTCTGGCCCGGCGGGCCGGCATAGCGGCCGGAAATCTGCAGCTGCTCGGGCGCGTCGGCCGGCGGCGGCACCAGGGTCAGGGCGGGCAGCACGGCATGGCCTTCCAGGACGGCCGGATACTTGGTTTGGGCCATCGCACTGGTCGCCAGGAGGACCGCGGTGGTGGCGAGCAGGAAGGGTTTCAGCATGCTTGTCTCCCGGTTTGATCGCCCGGTGCTAGCCGCACCTCGCTACGATTTGGCTACAGCCCCGGTGAAACCCAGGGGATCGTCACCGGACTGTCATAAAGCGCGTTGCTGGGCCATGATCCGGCGAGGGGACGGAAGGATGATCCATGGTTGACGAAGACGAGGGCGTCTCGGGCTCCACCGAGGTCTCGATCGGTGAGCTGATCGAGCGGCGCCTGTCGCGACGCGGCGTGCTGCTTGGCGCTGCCGCGGTGGCGCTCGGCGGCGGCACGGCGCAGGCGCAGAAGAGCGGGCCATCCTCCTTCACTTTCAAGGAGGTGCCGCACGTCAACGATCCCACGCATCACGTGCCGGACGACTATGAGGTGCAGATCCTGATCCGCTGGGGCGATCCGGTGTTGCCCGGCGCCGCTCCGTACGATCCGACCAAACTGAGCGGCGCCACGCAGGCGCAGCAGTTCGGCTACAACAACGACTTTCTCGGCCTGCATCCGCTGCCGGCTGGCAGCGCGACGGGCGACCGCTTCCTGATGGTGGTCAACCACGAATACACGAACTCCAACCTGATGCTGGCCGGCATCGGCGAGGGCCGCGAGGCGCGCCTGCGCGCCGACCAGCCGCAGGCCGAGCTCGAGATGGCCGCCCACGGCGGTGCCGTCATCGAGATCGCCCGCGAGGGCCGCCGCTGGAAGGTCGTCGACGGCAGCCGCTATGCCCGCCGCATCGACGCCAACACGCCGATGCGCATCGCCGGCCCGGCGTCGGGCGACGCCAGGATGAAGACGTCGGCCGACCCCAACGGCACCAAGGTGCTGGGCATGTTCAACAACTGCGCCGGCGGCGAGACGCCGTGGGGCACCTGGCTGACCTGCGAGGAGAACTTCTACTTCTACTTCTCGGGCGACGGCGCCAAGCATCCCGACCAGGTGCTGGCCAAGCGCTACGGGCTTGGCCGCACCGTCGCCTATGCCTGGGGCAAATACTTCGACCGCTTCAACTTCGACAAGGAACCGAACGAGCCCAACCGCTTCGGCTGGATCGTCGAGATCGATCCCTACGATCCGCAATGGACGCCGGTGAAGCGCACGGCGCTCGGCCGCATGGCCCATGAGGGCTGCCATCATGCGGTGGCCAAGGACGGCCGCGTCGTCTGCTACATGGGCGACGATTCACGCATGGAGTACGTCTACAAGTTCGTGACGGCGAGGCCGTGGAATCCCAATGACCGCGCCGCCAACCGCGACCTGCTCGACGAGGGCACGCTCCACGTCGCGCGCTTCGACGACGGCGGCAAGGTCGTGTGGCTGCCGCTGGTCCATGGCCAGGGACCTCTGACCGCGGAGAACGGGTTCACCAGCCAGGCCGACGTGGTGATCAACGCCCGCCGCGCCGGCGACCTTCTGAAGGCCACGCCCATGGACCGGCCCGAGGACATCGAGCCCAACCGGGTCAACGGCCGCGTCTATGTCGCGCTGTCCAACAACAGCTCGCGCAAGCCCGAGGAGGTCAACGCCGCCAATCCGCGGGCCAAGAACGACCACGGCCACATCGTCGAGATCGCGCCCAAGGACGGCGATCACGCCGCCACCGAAGGCACCTGGGAGATCCTCATTGCCGCCGGCCAGCCCGGCAAGCACGAGGGCACCAAGTACCATCCGGCGACCTCGGCCGATGGCTGGCTGACCTGCCCGGACAACGTCACCTTCGACAGCAAGGGCCGGCTGTGGATCGCCACTGACAGCGGCGAGATCGCGGGCATCGCCGACGGGCTCTATGCCTGCGACGTCGCGGGCGAGGGCCGGGCGCTGACGCGGCAGTTCTTCGCTGCGCCCAAGGGATCGGAGGTCTGCGGCCCGACCTTCACGCCCGACGACCGCACGCTGTTCCTGGCCATCCAGCATCCCGGCGAGGGCAAGGGTTCGACCTTCGAGACGCCATCGACGCGCTGGCCCGACTTCAAGGACGGCGCGCCGCCGCGGCCGGCTGTGATCGCTATCACCAGGAAAGATGGTGGGCCGATCGGATCGTGACCGATCGTCATCGAATTGAAACACGTTCGTCACGTAGCCATCGCGCGTGAGGGTCTACTCCCGGCCGCAAAATCGGCCAGAGGAGATTGGGATGGACCTGCGCAGCACCGGAAACGTCGACCCCGAGGATATCGGCTCGAACCCCAGCACCGAGCCCACGATGGGCGAGTTGATCGAGCGCCGCCTCGGCCGCCGCGCCGCCCTGCGCGGCCTGGTCGGGGCCGGCGCCGTCGCCGCCCTCACGCACGAGCTGTTGGGCAGCAGCGCGCTTGCCCAGGCGACCGGTCCGTCGACGCTCACCTTCAAGGAGGTGGCGCACGGCATGGACAAGACCCAGCACGTGCCCGAGGGCTACGAGGCGCAGGTGCTGATCCGCTGGGGCGACCCGGTCGTGGCCGATGCGCCGGCCTTCGACCCCAACAACCAGACCGCGGCCGCCCAGGAAAAGCAGTTCGGCTACAACAACGACTTCATCGGCCTGCATCCGCTGCCCCTCCCTGGTCCAGGGGGCGGCAGCACGACGGGCGACCGCTTCCTCATGGTCGTCAACCACGAATACACCGACCCTGGCCTGATGTTCGCGGGCCTTGGCTCGGGCCGTGACGTCAACCTCAACGCCTCCAAGGCACAGGTCGAGGTCGAGATGGCGGCCCACGGCGGCTCGGTCATCGAGATCGCCCGCGAGGGCGGCGCCTGGAAGGTCGTGGGCAGCAAGTACGCCCGGCGCCTCTCGGGAAACACGGCGTTCGACGTCTCGGGCCCGGCCGCCGGCCACGACAAGCTGAAGACCTCGGCTGATGCGACCGGCCGCAAGGTTTTGGGCATGTTCAACAACTGCGCCGGCGGCTCGACGCCGTGGGGCACGTGGCTCACTTGCGAGGAGAACTTCAACGGCTACTTCGGCGGCAATGCCGAGAGCATGCCCGACGCCAAGGCCTATAAGCGCTACGGCGTGACGAAGGCCTCCTGGTATGCCTGGTCGAAGTACGTCGACCGCTTCAACGTCGAGAAGGAGCCCAACGAGCCCAACCGCTTCGGCTGGGTGGTCGAGATCGATCCCTACGATCCCGGCTCGACGCCGATCAAGCGCACCGCGCTCGGCCGCTTCAAGCACGAGGGTTGCACCTACGCGATGGCCAAGGACGGTCGTGTGGTGTTCTACAGCGGCGACGACGAGCGCTTCGACTACGTCTACAAATTCATCACCGCACGGCCGTACAACCCCAACGACCGCGCCGCCAACAAGGACCTGATGGACGATGGCACGCTCTACGTCGCCCGCTTCCACGACGACGGCAAGACCGAATGGCTGCCGCTGGTCCACGGCCAGGGTCCGCTGACCGCGGAGAACGGTTTTAGCAGCCAGGCCGACGTGCTGATCTACACCCGCGTCGCCGCCGACCTCCTGAAGCCCACGCCGATGGATCGGCCGGAGGACATCGAGACCAACCCGGTCAACGGGCGCGTCTATGTCATGCTGACCAACAACACCAGCCGCACCGAGCAGCAGGTCAACAAGCCCAACCCGGTGGCGCGCAACGCCCACGGCCACGTCATCGAGATCACGCCCAAGGACGGCGACCACGCCGCGACCGAGGGCACCTGGTCGATCTTCCTGGTCGGCGGCCGACCCGGCATTGATCCGGGCGCCCGCTACCATCGCGGGGTGACGGAGAATGGCTGGCTGTCCTGCGTCGACAACTGCACCTTCGACAGCAAGGGCCGCATCTGGATCGCCACCGACGGCGCGCCGACCGCGGCCGGCATCGCCGACGGGCTCTATGGTGCGGACACCGCGGGCTACGGCCGCGGCCTCACGCGCTGCTTCTACCAGGCGCCGACCGGCGCGGAGGTGTGCGGGCCGCTCATCGCGCCGGACGACAAGACGGTGTTTTTGGCCATCCAGCATCCGGGCGAGGACGCCGGCTCGACCTTCGAGAAGCCATCGACGCGCTGGCCGGACTTCAAGGACAACATGCCGCCGCGGCCCGCGGTGATCGCCATCGTGAAGAAGGACGGCGGCACGATCGGGTCATAAGGGAGCGCGGGCCTCCGGCCCGCATCATGAGCGGGCCGGAGGCCCGCGCTCCCATTATGAGTCGATGACGGCCATCGCGTCGGTCTCGAACAGCCAGCCAGGGCGGACCAGGCGGCTCACGAACACGAAGGTGCTGGTCGGCGGCGCCTTGGTGTTGACGTAGCGGTCGCGCACCTCGCGGAAGGTCGCGAGCTGAGCCGGGTCGACCGAGGCTACGCAGTAGTTGTTGATCTTCACGATGTCCTTGAAGGTGCCGCCGGCGGCGCGCACGGCGGCGTCGAGGTTCTTGAAGACCTGCTCGACCTGGGCGGCGAAATCGTTCTCGCCGACCAGGTTGCCGGCGGCGTCGTGCGCCACCTGGCCGGCGATCAGCACGATCTTGCCCTTGGTCACCTCGGCGATCTGCGAATAGCCGGTCGGCGGCGGCATGGTCTTGGGGCTGGAGAGCGTGACGGTCATGGCGAAACTCCTGTGTTGCGCAGGGGAAACTGGATCTCGGTGAGGTCGAAGCGGCTGTCGCCGGCGCTCGAGAAATAGCGCTCGCGCATCGGCCCCTCGATCTCGAATGGCTGGTTGGCGACGGCGGCCTTGGCGGCGGCACGCGCCGAGGCGAAATCCTCCTCGTCGCTGGGATGGACGACGCAGGCGGCGCGGCAGGCCGGCAGCTGATAGAGCCTGACGTTGCGCACCGACACCGGCCGCTCCAGCAGCACCAGCGCCTCGCAATCGATCTGCCGCTTGTGCGGCGCGCAGTGATGCCACACCGCGCCGTGCCCGGCGATGCGCGCGTTGTCGGGCAAGGCGCGCGCGATCTCGTCGAACAGCGAATCGAGGATGCCGTACTCGGGCACGACCCGGCGCAGGCTGGCGACGAACGCCGCCGGCACGTCGCGCACCACGGCGCCGGGGGCTGCATCGCGGTCGCCTTCGAGGTGGCGGATGCGGGCTTCTATGGCGGCAAGCTGCGCCTGCTCGGCGTCGATGCGCCGGGCCACCGCGGCGCGGCGCTCGTCGAGCAGCCGGCGCATGCGTTCAGGCGAGGGATCGTCCTGCAGGACCTGGCGGATGCGCTCCAGCGACAGGCCGAGTGCCCGCAGCACCATCAGCCGGTGCAGGTCGTCGAGCTGGTCCGCCGCGTAGGAGCGGTAGCCGGTGGCGGCATCGACGTGGGCCGGCTTCAAGAGGCCGATCGCCTCATAGTGGCGCAGCGCCTTGACCGACACCCGGCCGCGGCGGCTGAATTCGCCGATTCGGAGCATCATGGCCGGACCGTAGCGTCTCCCCTTACGGGAGAGTCAAGCCGCCCAAAGTCTGGTCCACTTGCCGCCTTTTAGGGCAGCCACCGCCGGCCTGGGCCTGCCAAGCGAACAATTCCAATCTGTTGGGGTTGGCCCGCTTCTTGCTGCCTATCCCGTGGGGCCAACGATGGCCCCGATTTCTAGCGCTTCACCCAACGACGGGTAATTCGGCAGCGCCGCCGACCTTTTCCGGCTCCTTTCGGGGAATCGGGAGAGCGATCACCTGCGCGTTCTTTTGGTTTGTTGGGTGTACGCGATGGCCTCTCACGCGAAGCAAAGACTCGTCGTCGTCGGCAACGGCATGGCCCCCGGCCGCGCCCTGGAGCGGCTGTTCGAGACCGCGCCCGATGCCTATGACGTCACGATCTTCAACGCCGAGCCGCGGGTGAACTACGACCGCATCATGCTGTCGCCGGTGCTGTCGGGCGACAAGTCGTTCGAAGAGATCGTGATCCATGGCGACGGCTGGTACGTCAAGCACGGCGTCACCCTCTACAAGGGCGCCAAGGTCACGCGCATCGACCGTGCGGCGCGCACCGTCACCGCCGAGTTCGTGCCCTCGCGCTCCGGCCAGCCCTCGCTGCAGCCGCCGGTCACCGTCTCCTACGACAAGCTGATCGTCGCCACCGGCTCCAACCCCATCATCATCCCGGTGCCGGGGCATGACCTGCCGGGCGTGCTGACCTACCGCGATCTCGACGACGTCGAGGCGATGCTGCTGGCCGCCAAGTCGCGCGGCAGCGCCGTCGTCATCGGCGGTGGCTTGTTGGGCCTCGAAGCCGCCGCCGGCCTGCAGGCGCAGGGCATGGACGTCACGGTCGTGCATCTGATGCCGACCCTGATGGAGCGCCAGCTCGATCCCGCGGCCGGCCATCTTCTGCAGCGCGCCATCGAGGCCCGCGGCATCAAGGTGCTGACGCGGGCCAATACCAAGGCGATCGTGGGTTCGGGCCGCGTCGAGGGCGTCGAGCTCGACAACGGCACGCGCCTGCCGGCCGACCTGATCGTGATGGCGGTCGGCATCCGCCCCAACATGCAGCTCGCCAAGGAGGCGGGCATCACCGTCAACCGCGGCATCGTGGTCGACGCCACCATGCGCACCAGCGATCCCGACATCTTCGCCCTGGGCGAGTGTGCTGAGGCCGATGGCCAGGTGTTCGGCTTGGTGGCACCGCTCTACGAGATGGCCAACACGGCCGCCGCGCAGCTCGTGGGCGATGCTGCGGCCGGCTTCAAGTCGAGCGCCACGGCGACCAAGCTCAAGGTCACCGGCATCAACCTCTACTCCGCCGGCGACTTTGCCGAGGCCAAGGACCGCGAGGAGATCGTGCTGCGCGACGCCACGCGCGGCGTCTATCGCCGCTTGGTGCTGAAGGACAACCGCATCATCGGCGCGGTCATGTATGGCGACACGTCGGACGGCCCGTGGTTCTTCGACATGCTGAAGCGCGGCACCGACGTCGCCGACATGCGCGAGACGCTGATCTTCGGCCAGAACTACGCGGGCGGCATCCCACTCGACCCGGCGGCCGCTGTCGCCGCGCTGCCCGACGATGCCGAGATCTGTGGCTGCAACGGCGTCTGCAAGGGCAAGATCACCGGCGCCATCGCGGGCCTCGGACTGAAGAGCCTCGATGAGGTCCGGGCGCACACCAAGGCCTCGGCCTCGTGCGGCTCCTGCACCGGCCTGGTCGAGCAGCTTCTGAAGGCCCAGCTCGGCGACGCCTACAATCCTGCCGCCGTCCAGCCGATGTGCGGCTGCACCGATCTCGGCCACGACGACGTGCGCCGGCTGATCGTCGCCAAGGAGCTGAAGTCCATCCCGCAGCTCATGCAGGAGCTGGAGTGGAAGACCTCGTGCGGCTGCGCCAAGTGCCGGCCGGCGCTCAACTACTACATGATCTGCAGCTGGCCCGGCGAATATGAAGACGACAGCCAGTCGCGTTTCATCAACGAGCGGGTCCACGCCAACATCCAGAAGGACGGCACCTATTCGGTCGTGCCGCGCATGTGGGGCGGCCAGACCAGCGCCAAGGAACTGCGCGCCATCGCCGACATCGTCGACAAGTACAAGATCCCGACAGTGAAGGTCACGGGCGGCCAGCGCATCGACATGCTGGGCGTTGCCAAGGAGGACCTGCCGGGCGTGTGGGCCGACCTGAGTGCCGCCGGCATGGTCTCGGGCCACGCCTACGCCAAGGGCCTGCGCACGGTGAAGACCTGCGTCGGCACGGACTGGTGCCGCTTCGGCACGCAGGATTCGACGGGGCTCGGCGTCAAGCTCGAGAAGTTCATGTGGGGCTCGTGGACGCCGGCCAAGGTCAAGCTCGCCGTCTCGGGCTGCCCGCGCAACTGCGCCGAGGCGACCTGCAAGGACATCGGCGTGGTCTGTATCGAATCGGGCTACGACATCCACTACGCCGGCGCCGCCGGATTGGAGATCAAGGGCACCGAGCTTCTGGGCCATGTCGCTACCGAGGAAGAGACGATCGAGGTGATCGGCGCGCTGACCCAGCTCTATCGCGAGCAGGGCCGCTACCTCGAGCGCATCCACAAATGGGCAAAGCGCGTCGGCTTCGACACCATCCGCCAGCAGATCATGGAGGACGTCGAGCGCCGCCGTGCGCTCTACGGCCGCTTCGTGTTCTCCCAGCAGTTCGCCCAGAACGACCCGTGGGCCGAGCGCGCCCAGGGCAAGGACGCGCACGAGTTCACGCCGGTCGCCGACCTCACGCTGCACGAGGCCGCGGAATGAGCGCGCTGGACAGCCCCTGGATCGAGGTCTGCCCGATCGACAGCATTCCCCTGCGCGGCTGCCGCGTCGTGCGCACGCGCCACATGCAGATCGCACTCTTTCGGACGGCGAGCGACGAGGTGTTCGCGCTCGAGAATCGCTGTCCACACAAGAACGGCCCGTTGAGCGAAGGCATCGTGCACGACCGCAAGGTCACCTGTCCCTTGCACAACTGGGTCATCAGTCTCGAGAGCGGTGAGGCGACCGGTGCGGACAAGGGCTGCACCCGAAGCTTTCCGGTCAGGCTCGACAAGGGTCGGGTCTATCTCGAAGCGAGCGTGGCAACGGCGCCATGACCACCGACCAACGCCAAACACCAACAAGAGGACTTTCATAATGGCCTATCTGGCACCCTCCGAGTTCGTCACCAAGATGGTGGACGCGGGCGAATCCAAGGTCTTCATGTCGACCCGCGACACGGTGATCCGCGCCTACATGGCGGGCGCCATCCTGGCCCTGGCGGCGGCCTTCGCCGTCACCATCACGGTGCAGACCGGCGTGCCGATCGTCGGCGCCATCCTGTTCCCGGTCGGCTTCTGCATGCTCTACCTGTTCGGCTTCGACCTGCTGACCGGCGTGTTCGTGCTGGCGCCGCTCGCCCTGATCGACCGGCGCCCCGGCGTCACCATCGAAGGCGTGCTGCGCAACTGGGGCCTGGTGTTCGTCGGCAACTTCCTCGGCGCCTTCACGGTGGCCGTGATGATGTCGTGCGTCTTCACCTTCGGCTGGACCTCGCCGCCGGACAAGGTGGGCGTGGCGCTGGCCAACATCGGCGTCGCCCGCACCCTGGGCTACGAGGAGCACGGGGCGGCCGGCATGCTGACCCTCTTCATCCGCGGCGTGCTGTGCAACTGGATGGTCTCGGCCGGCGTGGTCGGCGCCATGGTCTCGACCTCGGTCAGCGGCAAGGTGATCGCCATGTGGATGCCGATCATGCTGTTCTTCGCCATGACCTTCGAGCATTCCATCGTGAACATGTTCCTGTTCCCGACGGCGCTCCTGATCGGCGGCAAGTTCTCGGTCATGGACTACCTGATCTGGAACGAGATCCCGACCGTGGTGGGCAACCTGGTGGGCGGTCTCGCCTTCACCGGCCTCACCCTCTACGCCACGCACCTGCGCACGGCGCCCAAGCGCACGCACGAGCGCATGATGGCGGACGCCGACTAACGACGGATGGCGCGTGACCTGAAGATCTCGATCGGCCAGCACACCGACAAGGGCCGCAAGGAGTCCAACCAGGACTTCCACGGCGCCATGATGCCTCCGCAGCCGGCGCTCGGCTCGAAGGGTGTCGCGGTGGCGCTGGCCGACGGGATTTCAAGCAGCAGCGTCAGCCGGGTGGCGAGCGAATCGGCGGTAAAGGGCTTCCTGACCGACTACTACTGCACGTCGGATGCCTGGTCGGTCAAAACCTCAGCGCAGCGCGTCATCGATGCCACGAATTCGTGGCTGCATTCGCAGACGCGCCGTTCGCATGTCGAGGACGCCGATCGCGGGTACGTCTGTACCCTGAACGTCGTGGTGCTGAAGGGCCGGACGGCGCACATCTTCCATATCGGCGATTCGCGGGTCTATCGCGTCGCCGGCACCGCGATGGAGCAGCTCACCGACGACCATCGCGTCGTGCTGTCGTCGGAGCAGATCTATCTCGGTCGCGCGCTCGGCATGAGCCCGCAGGTCGAGATCGACTACCGGCCGGTCCAGCTCGAGGAGGGCGACCTTTTCCTGCAGGCAACGGACGGTGTCTGCGAGCATCTCGACGCCCGCGTGGTGGCCGACGCCATTGCCGCCAACGAGAACGACCTCGACGGCGCCGCCAAGGCGATCGTGGCCGAGGCATTCAGGCGCGGCAGCCCCGACAACCTCACCGTCCAGCTCGTGCGGGTCGATGCGCTGCCCGAAGGCGATGCCGGCGAAAGCCTGGGGATCGGGGCCGACCTGCCGGTGCCGCCGCTGCTCGAGCCGCGCCAGGCGTTCGACGGCTACCGCATTGTGCGCACGATCCACGGCAGCAGCCGCAGCCATGCCTATCTCGCGGTCGACGGCGAGAGCAAAGAGACCGTGGTCCTGAAGATCCCGTCGATCGACCTCAGGGCCGATCCGGCCAATCTAAAACCCTTCATGATGGAGGAGTGGATCGCGCGGCGCCTCAACAGCGCCCATGTGCTCAGGCCGCAGCAGCACACGCGCAAGCGCAACTTCCTCTATGTCGTCACCGAGTTCGTCGACGGCCAGACGCTGCGGCAATGGATGATCGACAACCGCAAGCCGGACCTCGAGACGGTGCGCGGCATCGTCGAGCAGATCGCCCGCGGGCTGCGCGCCTTCCATCGCATGGAGATGCTGCACCAGGACCTGCGGCCCGAGAACGTCATGATCGACAAGACCGGGACGGTGAAGATCATCGATTTCGGCGCGGTGCGGGTTGCCGGCGTCGCCGAGACCGAGCGGCCGGCCGACCGAGACCGCATCAAGGGCACCGCGCAATACACCGCGCCGGAGTATTTTTTAGGGGAGGGCGGCACACCCGCGTCGGACCTGTTCTCGCTGGGCGTGATCGCCTACGAGATGCTGACCGGCCGGCTGCCCTACGGCGCGCGCATGGCGACGGCGCGCTCGCGCGCCCAGCAGCGCAGCACGCCCTATGCCCCGGCCATCGACGCCGAGAGCGAGATCCCGGCCTGGATCGACGCCACGCTGCGCAAGGCAGTGCATCCGGACCCGAACAAGCGTTACGCCGAGCTCTCCGAGTTCATCTTCGACCTGCGCCATCCCAACGAGAGTTTCATGCGCTCGGCGTCGGCGCCCCTGATCGAGCGCAATCCGCTGCTGTTCTGGAAGGGGCTGTCGTTCGTGCTGGCAGGTGGAGTGCTGGTGCTGCTGGCGCTGCAGTTCGGCCGCTGACCTTCTCTTAAGGCTGAGCCAGGCTGCTCATCAGGCTGGAAATGTCGACCCAGGCGATGCCCATGGCCTTCGAACCGCTGCTCACGTCGAGGCAGAGGATCAGCTTGCTGCCGTCAGGAAAGAACCGGGCATGCTGGGCGTTCAGGCTGGGATTGGTGACCTGCGCCAGGTTGCCGGTCGCGAGGTTGCACAGATAGATGGCGTAGCCCCCGCCCGAGCGATTGGACTCGAAGGCGATCGTGCTGCCGTCCGGCGACCAGTCCGGCGCGCGGCCCTCGTAGGCCGGATCGTAGGCCCCGATCGGCGCGTCCGGCTCCATCGGCGCACTGGTGTACACGCCGTTGGTCCAGCTGTTGAGGAAGATGTAGTTGTAGTTTTCGTTGTAGGCGGGAACTGCCCATCCGACGATCGCCGGTTGCCCGGCGTAGGCGATCAGGGGCAGGTCGTTGCGAGACACGCCGGGCATGCCGCCGAACATGTCCACCCCCGCCGAATCGGTGCCGTCGATATTGGCGGCCACGACGCTCCCGTCCATGATGCTGAACACCGTGTTGCAGGGACTGGGAGCTGCCCCCGTGCCGCTGTTCTCCGTGACGAACTGGCTGCCCTCGAGATTCCACCTCGGATAGAACGCGTCCAGGGTGTTGGGGATCTGCTTGGGATTGGCGCCACTGCCGACCACTCCCCAGACGGCGACAGCACTGGAATTGTTTGCCGCCCCGTTGAACAGCACGTTGCCGGTCTGCCAACACCAGTCGGGCCGGGTCTGCGACGCCGGCGACGTTCCCGAAAGGAACGGCGCGGGACTGGGATTGCTGATGTCGCTGATGATCTGCAGCGTCGTCACGCCGCCGCCGACCGGCGTGCGCTCGAAGATCACGGAGCTGCCCGTCGCATCGATGGTCGGGCGATAGTCGATGAAGCTGGTGCTGTTGGTGAGATAGGTCGGCGTCGGCCAGGAATTGCCCGAGGTCATCGCTTCCCCCTGCTGTTGCGGGGAAGCGAAGCTAGCCAAAGGTCGTCAGACGTTGAAGCGGAAATGGAAGACGTCGCCGTCCTTGACGGCGTATTCCTTTCCTTCGAGCCGCAACTTTCCGGCATCGCGGGCGCCGGCTTCGCCGTTCAGCGTCACGTAATCGTCGTAGGCGATGGTTTCGGCGCGGATGAAGCCCTTCTCGAAGTCGGTGTGGATCACACCGGCGGCTTCCGGGGCCTTGGCCTCGCGGCGCACCGTCCAGGCGCGCGCCTCCTTCGGACCGACCGTGAAGAAGGTCACGAGGTCGAGAAGCTGGTAGCCGGCATGGACGACGCGAGCCAGGCCGGTTTCCTTGAGTCCGAGCGACGCCAGGTAGTCGCCCTGGTCCTCGGGTGCCAACTGCGCCACCTCGGCCTCGATGGCGGCCGAGATCACGACTGACGGCATGCCGCGCTTCTTGGCGTATTCCGCGGCGGCCGCGCTGTGCTTGTTGCCCGAGGCGGCCGAGGCCTCCTCGACGTTCAGCACGTACATCATCGGCTTGGCGGTGATGAGCTGTAGGCGGGCAAACACTGGCCGCTCTTCCGCGGTCAGGTCGGCCTCACGCGCCGGCTTGCCTTCGCGCAGGGCCGCCAAGGCCTTCGCCACAACGGGCGCCTCGGCGGCGGCTTCCTTGTCGCCGCCCTTGGCGCGCTTCTCCAGGTTGGGCAGGCGCTTTTCGAGGGAGTCGAGGTCGGCCAGCATCAGCTCGGTCTCGACGATCTCGGCATCGCGCACCGGGTCGACGCCGCCCGACACGTGGGTCACGTCGCCATCCTCGAAGCAGCGCAACACGTGGGCGATGGCATCGACCTCGCGGATGTTGGCCAAAAACTGGTTGCCCAGGCCTTCGCCCTTGGAGGCGCCCTTCACCAGGCCGGCGATGTCGACGAATTCCAGCTGGGTGTTGATGATCTTGGCCGAGGTCGCGATCGCCGCGAGCCTGTCGAGCCGCGGATCAGGCACGGCGACGCGGCCGACGTTGGGCTCGATGGTGCAGAACGGGTAGTTGGCCGCCTGCGCCGCCTGGGTGGCGGTGAGCGCATTGAACAGGGTCGACTTGCCGACATTGGGCAGGCCGACGATTCCACAGTTGAAACCCATCTTACGCTTTCGACTCTTCGGGAGGTGCCCCTTTTGGAGGGGAGGGTGGCGGCGGCGCGAGATGCGCCACGCGGCTCATATAGCGTTCGTCGGCCTTGGCGCCACCTTCGGCGAGCAAGGCAGACTCGTCGGCCAGCGCGCCCAAGACCTTGGGCAGCCAGCCATCCTTGGGGTCGCGCTCGTCGGGCTCGAAGTCGCGCAGCACCCAGTGCAGCACCAGGTCCTTGTGGCCGGGATGGCCGATGCCGATGCGCACCCGGCGATAGTCCTTGCCGACATGGGCATCGATGTCGCGCAGCCCGTTATGGCCGCCGGCGCCGCCGCCCTTCTTCATGCGGATGCGACCGGGCGCCAGGTCGAGCTCGTCGTGGAACACCACGACGCGATCGAGCGGGATCTTCAGGAAGCGCACAGCTTCGCCCACGGCCTTGCTCGATTCGTTCATGAAGGTCATGGGCTTCAGGATCAGCGTGCGCTCGCCGCCGAGATGGCCTTCGGCCACCTCGCCGTTGAAACGGGCACGCCACGGCGAGAAGACACGGCGGCGGACGATTTCGTCCACCGCCATGAATCCAACGTTGTGCCGGTGCCCCGCATAGCGTGGCCCGGGATTGCCGAGCCCGACCAGCAGAAGCATCGAACGAACGGGTTTCTGACCCGCCGCTTACTTCTTGGCCGGAGCCGGGGCCTTGCCGCCGGCTGCCGGAGCCGCCGCGCCCGCCGCCGGAGCCGCGCCCGCTGCGGGCGCTGCACCCGCCGCCGGAGCCGCGCCTGCCGCCGGAGCCGCACCCTCGGCCGGAGCCGGAGCCGCCGCCGCTGCCGCCGCATCGGCCGCCGCCTGGGCCGCCGCCTCGCGCACCACGGTGGGTGCGGCGATCGAGGCCACGGTGGCGTTCTTGTCTCGGCTCACTACGCGCACGCCCTCGGGGATCGCGAGCGTCGAGAGATGGACCGAGTGGCCGATCTCGAGGCCGGTCAGGTCGACCTCGAAGTACTCGGGGATGGTGGCGGGCTTGGTGCGCACGGTGATCTCGTGCAGCACCACGTTCAGCACGCCGCCGCGCTTGATGCCGGGCGACGCCGCTTCGTTCCTGAAGTGGACGGGCACCTGCACGGTGATGATCGAGTCGGGCCCGATGCGCAGGAAGTCGAGATGCAGAGGCTTGTCGGTCACCGGATCGACCTGCACGTCGCGCGGCAGGACATCATAGCCCGTCCCGTCGACGTCGATCTTGAGCTGGTGATTGAAGAAGCCCTCCTTGTGCAGCTCGCGCTCGACCGACTTCGGCTCGACCGCGATCATCAGGGGGGGCTGCTTGTCGCCGTAGATCACGGCGGGAATCAGACCATCACGACGGCTGGAACGGGCGCCCCCTTTGCCGGCCCGGTCCCGCTTCTTCGCGATGACCTTTGACGTCTCTGCCATTTCAACTTCTCCTAAGGTTTGCTGTTTCTCTCTCTCACTCACGGCGTGGCCTCCAGGGGTGCCAATCGCCGGATCTCCAATACTCCTAATCGAAGAGGCTCGAAACCGAGGTCTCTTCTGAAATCCGCTTGATCGCCTCGGCCATCAGCGTGGCGATGCTGAGCGGCCGCACGTTGGGCGACACGCGCACCGCTTCGGTCGGCTGGATCGAATCGGTGATCACCATCTTCTCCATCGGCGAGGCCGCGACGCGGGCCACTGCGCCGCCCGACAGCACGCCGTGCGTGACATAGGCCGACACCGACTTCGCCCCCTGGTCCATCAGGGCGACGGCGGCGTTGCACAGCGTGCCGGCCGAATCGACGATGTCGTCGATCAGGATGCAGTCGCGGTTCTTGACGTCGCCGATGACGTTCATGACCTCGCTGACACCGGCCTGCTCGCGGCGCTTGTCGATGATGGCGAGGTCGGCGTCAATGCGCTTGGCGACCGCACGGGCGCGCACCACGCCGCCGACGTCGGGCGACACCACGGTGAGCTCGCGGTTCGAGAGCGTGTCCTTGATGTCCTTGCCGAACAATGGCCCGGCGAACAGGTTGTCGACCGGGATGTCGAAGAAGCCCTGGATCTGCGCGGCATGCAGGTCGAGCGTCAGCACGCGGCTCGCGCCGGCGTGGGTGAGCAGGTTGGCCACCAGCTTGGCCGAAATCGGCGTGCGCGGACCGGTGCGGCGATCCTGGCGGGCGTAGCCGTAGTAGGGGATCACCGCGGTGATGCGGCGCGCCGAGCTGCGGCGCAGCGCATCGATGGTGATCAGCAGTTCCATCAGATGGTCGTTGGCCGGGAAGCTCGTCGATTGCAGGACGAACATGTCCTCGCCGCGCACGTTCTCCAGGATCTCGACGAAGATCTCGTTGTCGGAGAAGCGGCGGACGTTGGCTTTGACCAGCGGCAAGGCCAGCTTGGCGGAAATAGCTTCCGCCAGCGGACGATTGCTGTTGCCGGTGAGAATCTTCATATCGCGGACCCCTCGCCGGGCGGGGTCATCATAAGTCGTTGAACTATAACGACAAAATGGCCTTCCCCGGCCGCGACGCGGCGGACCATACCAATGAGTCCTCGATCTGTAAACGGCCTGAAATGGCGCGTTTTGGCGCGACCGGATGCAGGTCCTGTGTGATCCAAGAGCCCATGAGCGCTCCCAAATTCCACGTCCTCGACGGCTTCCCGAAGTCGGTCTCTCCGAGCAGCCACGCCACCGAAGCCGACGGCTTCGTCTTCCTGACCGGCCAGTTCGGCCGCGACCTCGACGATCCGGCCAAGCCCTTGCCCGAGGGCATCCGCGCCCAGACCGAGCGGACGCTTTTGAACATGCGGCGCGTGCTGGAGGGGCTCGGCCTCACCATGGGCCAGGTGATGAGCGTCCGGGTGTTTTTGACCCACTTCAAGCGCGACTACGACGCCATGAACGAGGTCTATGCCGGGTTCTTCCCGGAAGATGCGCGGCCGACCCGGACCTGCGTCGGCGTCACCGACCTGGTGCGCGATGCGCTGATCGAGATCGACTGCATCGCGAAGAGGTGAGGCTCATGGTCTTCCGGACCGCGCGCGTCACGCGCGCCTCATGATCATGAGCGCGCGGGACGCGCGCGGTCCGGAAGAGTTCATGCGTGCGGATTGGCGACGAACGGCCATTGCGCCTTGTCGACCTTGGTATAGGGCAGCAGCGACCAGTCGGGCACCAGCGCGCCAGGCGCCGCCACATAGACCACTTCGCTGGCGATCGGGGCGTAGGCGGCGTGGAAGTGCTGCATCGACTTCACCACGACGATCTTCTTGGTCGAAGGATCGACACCGAGCTTGGTGAAGCAGTCGCGGCTCAGGCACTGGGTGCGCTTGCTGTTGACGATCACCGTGACGCCGTCGATCTGCAGCGCCGCCGCATCGCCGATCGAGCCCACGCTCTTGCGCTCGCCGCCGAACTCGATGGTGACGCCCTTCTCGAGCTTCAGCACCTTGGCGCGTGCATCGACCGGCGGGCCCGACTGCGGGCCGAGCTTGCCGCCCAGGCGAATGTCGAGCTCGGCGCCCTCGCCGACCTCGAAGGCGAGCTTCACCGCGCCCGGATCCCAGAACATGCCGATGGCGGCGTCCTTCACCTTCTTGTCGAGCAGCGCCTTCAGGATGAAGGTCGAGTCGGAAGCCGCACCCCCGCCGGCGTTGTCCGACACGTCGGCCAGCACCATGGGCTTGGGCAGGTTGTGCGAGGAAACGCGCGCCATCGCCGCATCGAGCGAGACGTAGGGCGGCTGGGTGGCCTCGCGCATGGCGAAGAATTCCTTGCCAAGCTCGCGCGCCAGCTTCTCGGCCTTGGCCTTGTCGCCGTCGGTAATGGCGATCAGCTTGCTGCCCATCTCGCTGATGTCGGACCACGGGAAGCCGTGGGCGATCGACAGGGACAGCACGCCGTCCTTGCCTTCCATCGCCTGCAGCTTGTCGACGAAGCCGCGCATGGGCTGGCGCGTGGTGTGGAAGATGCCGATCATCTTGCAGTCCCACGCCGCCATCACCGGCTTGGTGCGGCCCTCGATGGCGCCTTCCATCACGTTGAACAGGTCATCGGCGCGCTCGGGCACGTCGACATGCGGGTATTCCTTGAACAGCACCAGGGCGGTGGCGTCGCGCAGGGTGCCGTCGCCGATGTTGCAATGCAGGTCGAGCTCGACGCCGACCGGCACGTTCGGACCGACGACCTTGCGGACATGGGCCAGGATGTCGCTTTCGCAGTCGTCGTAGCCTTCGGCCACCATGGCGCCGTGCATGGACAGGAACACGCCGTCGACCGGCAGGGCGGCCTTCAGGTCGGCGACGATCTCGTCACGGAAGGCTTCGTAGACCTTCTTCACCGTCCTGCCGGCCGGCTGGGCAAAGGCGCACAGGCTTTCGACCACCTGCCAGCCCTTGGCCTCGGCCCGGCCGCGCCACACCGCGAGCGGCGCGCCGAACATCGGGACGTTCTTGCCGTAGCTGGCTTTGCGGAAGAGGCAGGTCTCCTCGAAGAGCTGATGGCCGGTGGGGATGGAAGCGAAGGTGTTGGTCTCGGTACCAAGGCACGCGGTGAAGATCTTTTTCATGGGCGGCGATCTTGGGGGACCAGCCGGACTGCCGCAAGGTTTCTGGCAGTCTACCAGAAGCGCCACCATGGCTTGGCCGCCAGCCATTGCAGCGCTTCGAAGCCCTGCCAATCCGACTCATCGTGCTTGAACGTCGTGATTGATTTGGCTGTCAGGAGAGGGACCTCGAATATGAAGTCGACCGGCGGCTTCTCGGTGTCGGTTGCCTGGCGGTGACGACAATCTTTTTCGATTTCGGAAAATCCGTCTGGCGGATCGCCCAGCACGCCGAGGTTCTCGAAATCCTTGTCGCCCTGGTGCTGCAGTCGCCAAAGGCGCTGGCCGTTCGTCCATTGCTCTGAGGAGCTGAACATTACGTGCTCATCGACATTGCACGCCAGGGCCGTGCAGCCTGTTGACAGGCTCGCCAAGCGCGTCCCGGCCAGCAAAGGATGCTCGACGCGAGGCAGGACGACGAGTACCCAGCCATCCGGCAACTCCCGGCCCTGTCCGCTATCGCGTTTCCGCTTCGCACCAGCGCCTGCCGCGGCAAGCGCGAGGCGATCGTAAACGGCACCTTTGCCGAGCCCCTTTACCGCCAGCCAGGACAAGGAATAGCCCATCGGATCAGGCGGACAGCGCTCGATCCATGAGCCTCGTCTCAGCATCGCCGAGATCGGCCGTGCCGAACTGCGCGAACTTCGCGCCGTTCAGGCGCGTCTCGCCGTACAGAGCGGCAAATTCCGACTTCGCGTCGGCGAGTGCGGCGAGGGCCGCGATCTTGGCCAGGCCCTCGCACAGGAAGCGGGCGCGGCGTTCGGCGTCGCCCGACTGCAGCACCTTGGCCAATGTCTCGGCCAACGGCCGCACATCGAACGCCGCGGCCGCGGTCTTCGCCAGCGCGCTCACGGTCGCCATCGCCTGGTCGGGGTGGCGGCCGGCGGCGCGCAGGACGTCGAGGGCCATGACGTTGCCCGAGCCTTCCCAGATGGCGTTGAGCGGCGATTCGCGGAAGTAGCGCGCCAGCGGCAGGTCCTCGGTGTAGCCGTTGCCGCCCAGGCATTCGAGGGATTCGTAGACGAGCTGCGGCGTGCTCTTGCACACCAGGAACTTCACCGCCGGCGTCAGCAGGCGCACGTAGGCGGCTTCAGCGGGATCGTCGTGGGCGCGCTCGGAGGCGCGGCACAGGCGGAACACCAGCGCCACCTGGGCCTCCAGCTCGAGGGCGAGATCGGCGACGGTGGCGCGCATCGACGGCTGGTCTACAAGCTTGCGCTGGAAGACCGAGCGATTGCGGATGTGGTTCAGCGCCTGGGAGAGCGCAATGCGCGACTGGCCGGCCGAGGCGATGGCGCAGTCGAGGCGTGTGAGGTTCACCATCTCGATGATGGTGCGCACACCCGCACCCTCCGCGCCGACGCGCTCGGCATAGGCGCCGTGGAACTCGACCTCGGAGGAGGCATTCGACTTGTTGCCGAGCTTGTCCTTCAGACGTTGGAAGCGGATCTGGTTCTGCGAGCCGTCGGGCCGGTAGCGCGGCATCAGATAGCAGGTGAGACCGCCTTCCGCTTGCGCCAGCACCAGGAAGGCGTCGCACATCGGCGCCGACATGAACCACTTGTGGCCGGTGATCTCGACATGATCGCCGTGGGCCACGGCGCGGGTGATGTTGGCGCGCACATCGGTGCCGCCCTGGCGCTCGGTCATGCCCATGCCGAGGGTGACGCCGTTCTTCTCCCACCACGGCAAAGGCCGCGGATCGTAGGTGCGGGTCTGGATCTTGGGCAGCCACTTGGCGAGCAGCGCCGGTTCCGAGCGGAGCGCGCCGATGCAGGCATGGGTCATGGTGACGGGGCACATGTGGCCGCTCTCGGCCTGGGTCGCGAGATAGAGCCGTACCGCGCGGGTCGAGGCCGGGCCGGGCTTGTCGCTGCCGTCGTGCGCCGAGGCATGGATGCCGTGGCCGATGCTCTTGGCCATCATGGCGTGATAGGCGGGATGGAACTCGACCAGGTCCAGCCGGTTGCCCTTGCCATCCACGAGGTGGAGCTTGGGCGGGTTCTCGTTGGCGACGCGGCCGAGATCGAACGTGGCCGCAGCACCATAGTCCTTGCCGCAGGCCGACAGGTTCGCGAGGTCGAGCCCGGCCCGCGCCGCCGCATCGGCCAGCGGCCGGTCGGCGCTGAACAGATCGACGTCGCCGAACGCCGGCGACTGGTTGAACGAGGCGTCTTCGAGCAGGCCGGAGGACATGGCCCTGAGTCTATCTTGCCGGACCGCGGGCCTCCAGGCCCGCTCATGCTCTTCTGGACCGCGAGCCTCCGGCTCGCTCATGATTCATGAGCGCGCAGGGAGGTCGCGTCAGACGCGACCCAGCGCGCGGTCCGGAAGACTATGAGGTCAGCCGCCGCCTTCGTACTTGAAGGAGAGCTTAAGCTTGGTGCGGTAGGCCGTGACCTTGCCTTTTTCGATGACCAGGTCCTGCTCGACGACCTCGGCGACGCGCAGGTCGCGCAATGACTTGGCCGCCCGATGCACCGCCGCCGTTGCCGCCTTTTCCCAGGATTCGCTGCTGGTGCCTACGAGCTCGATCACCTTGTAGACGCTGTCGGCCATGGGTACCTCCCTCGACACGGTTTCACCGTCTCATCCGGTGCCGGGTCAGGGGGAGGCGCGGCAGCGGAGCCTGAAAGGCCTTTCCTTGCCGTCGAGGCTAGCACGCTGTGGCACCGCCGTCGCGCTCCTCGGTCGAGACGACGGCTACGCCGTCGCAAACTTGCCGAACTCCCAGTGCCGGCCGGGGGCGGCGGCGAACAGCGCCTTGGTGTAGTCGTCGCGCGGCGAGCCGAACACCTGCTCGGCCGAGCCGTACTCGACGACGCGGCCCTTGCTCATCACCGCGACGTAGTCGCAGATCTGGGCGGCGACGCGCAGGTCGTGGGTGATGAACAGCACCGCGAGGTTCAGGCGCTGGCGGATCTCGTC
>JAKFVH010000300.1 GCA_021732285.1 Reyranella sp.
GCGCGCCGCATCCGCGAGTTCATCGCGCGACTGAAGGCGTCTTAAGGGAGCGCGGGCCTCCGGCCCGCTCATGATCTTCGTCCTGTTCCTCTCCCCCGATAGGGGGAGAGGTTAGGTGAGGGGGAACCGAAGACTGTAACCCCCTCACCCAGCCTCTCCCCCTATCGGGGGAGAGGAGCATGACCATGAGCGGGCCAGAGGCCCGCGCTCCCAGGTCAGAGCGGCAGCGTGAAGCGGAACGTCGTGCCCTGCTTGCCGGTATCGGCGATGGCGATGTCGCCGCCGTGCGCGCGCACCAGGTCGCGGGCGATGGCGAGGCCGAGCCCGGCGCCGCCGGCGCGGCCGCCGGTGACGAAGGGGCGGAAGACGCCGTCCGCCAGCTCCTGCGGCACGCCGGGGCCGTTGTCGCAGACATCGACAGCCAAGTCGGCGCCGTTGGCGCGGGCGCGTACGGTCACCGCGGTCGCTCCGGCCTCGAACGCATTACGCCCGAGATTGATGAACACGCGATAGAGCAGGTCGCGGTCGGCCCGCGCCGGCTGGTTGTGGGCGACCTCGTTGATCCAGTCGCGCACGTTGTTGGGATTGCTGTCCTCGCCCTGCTCCTGCAGGGCGACGCCCACTTCGTCGACCAGGTCGGCAAGATCGATCGGGGCGAGCCTGGGTGTGCGCTGGTCGCGCACATATTCGATGGCGTCGCTCGCCAACCGCGCCGCACGATCGATGGTGTTGAGGATGGTCGGCGCCAGCGCGCGCGTGCGCTCGTCGTCGCTGCGCGCCAGCCGGTCGGACAAGAGCCGCGCCGTCGACAGCATGTTGCGCAGGTCGTGGTTGATCTTGTTGGTGGCCGCGCCCACTTCGGCCAGCCGCGACTTCTGGCGCAACGAGGCGCGCAATTCGCGCTGCAGGTTCTGGAATTCGCGGTCGACCACGCCGATCTCGTCGCGCCGCTTGGTCGGCACCCGCTCGGTGCCCGGCTCCTCGGGCGCGCGGCGGAAGGCGATCATGTCGGACGACAGGTCCTGCAGGGGCAGGATCACCAGCCAGCGCAGCGCCAGGTAAAGCAGGAAGGCGGTGAACAGCGCGATGATGATCGACAGCACCAGGATGCGGCTGGCGTAGCCGTACATGGCGATGCGCATCGGCAGCTCGTCGGCCACGACCCACACCATGGCGTTGGGCAGCCGCATCGATTGGCCGCCG
Organism: Reyranella sp.; assembly: GCA_021732285.1. GTDB lineage: Bacteria > Pseudomonadota > Alphaproteobacteria > Reyranellales > Reyranellaceae > Reyranella. The sequence goes on from JAKFVH010000300.1 coordinate 1,204, forward strand.
ATCCGGATATAGAGCGGACCGTCGTTGGTCATCGCCCTGAGCGCATCCCAGATCATCATCAGCGCGCCTTCTTCCTTGAGGTTGAAGGCGGGCATGCTGGGCTTGGGCTCGATGTTCATCAGCGCCCGCTTGGGCTTGTTGGGCTCGATCAGCACCACGGCGTCGACTCGCGCGTGGTCGAGCAAAGTGCGCTTGACCTCCTCGGTCACCATGTTGTCGGGCGTGGCGTCGAGCGCCAGCGCGGCCAAGGTGCCGCTTTCGATGAGCTGGTTGAGATAGACCGAGCGGAAGCGGGCGATCGACGGCAGAAAGATCGCGATCTCGGCCGTCATCACCGCGGCCACGACCAGGGCGAGAATGCGCCACGATAGCCCGAAGGCGGGGCTGCGCCGGCGCACCGCCTGGGTAGTCTGGGCCTGGATGGTGACGTCGGCGGCCATTGGCCCGACTCTATCGAAGTCGCCACCCCCCTCCTAGGTGGCGGGTGTTCAACTCTTAGGGGGCTGTAACGACACGATAATAGACGCCGTTGGCGCCGTAGGCCGGCATGAACCACAGCCCGTCGGTGCAGCTGTAGTAGGCTTGGGCGCCGATCGGCTTATAAGTGCAGCCGGCCGGCAACGTGCCGTAGAGCGTGCCCGGCGGATTGGCCGCGATGATGGCCGAGGCCGCGCCGGCCTGGACCCCCGCCGCGTAAGCCTGGTTGGTGGCGCTCGAGGCCGCAGCGGCGCCGACGGCGGCGCCGGCCAGCATGCCGGCCGCGACCGCGCCGCCGGTGTTCCAGCCGCCGCAGTTGTAGCAGTTGGCGCCATAGGCATTGACCACGGTCGGCGCGTTGTAAGCGCCGTAGTAGCCACCGTGATAGTAGTCCGGGCCGCCGTAATAGTGGTTGCCGTTGGTGCCGGTCGCCGACCACGAGCCGCCGCCGCCGCTCGCCGTGCCGCCACGATAGCCGGTGGCGTTCCACGAGCCGTCGCCGCCCGACGCGGTGCCGCCGCGGGCGCCGGTCGCGCTCCACGAGCCGTCGCCGCCCGACGCCGTGCCGCCACGCCAACTATGTGCCGACCACGATGAGCGATCGCCGCCGCCGCTCCAGCCGCCGGCATGGAAGTAGGCGGCGGCGGGCGCGAGCGGTGTTGCGATGGCGATGGCAGCGAGAAGAAGCAACTTCCTGTTCATCGTGCTCTCCTAAAAATCTCACTTGCCCTTTTCCGTCGCGCCCGGCGGCGCGAACGGTATGCGGGCCGTGCCGGCCGGGGCGGTGAAGGCGAAGGCATCGGCCGCCAATGGCGGATCGATCTTCCAGTCCGAGAACATCACGGTGTGGCGATAGCGCGCCGGATCTTCCAGGAAGATGGCGCGGGCCATGCGCGGCAGCTTGTCGTCGCTGCCGATCCAGAGCTGGACGTGGGCGAACTTGCCGACCAGCACGACGATGTCGGTGCTCACGCCGCCCACCACCGTCGACTTGCCGACAACGAAGGCAACGCGCAGGTTCTCACCGATCGCCTTCATCGGATCGCTGACCACCAGATCGGTAAAGGGAAAGTAGATCGCCGCGCGCTGGAAGGCCGCGCGCAGCATGGCGTCGATCGTGTCGGGCGCATCGACCGTCGCCACCAGCTTGGCGGCCGGTTCGTAGGCGTTGACGGTCTTGCCGTCGTAGTAGAATTCCGTGCGCGGCCCATCACCCGGCGAGATGACTTTCAGCTTGTTCGGACGCTGCATGCTCACTTGGCTGAGCGTGGTGTAGGCCAGCGGCAGGCCGGTGCGGTCGGGGCTCTCGAATATCGTGAATGCCGTGAAGGTCATCGACTTGGCGGCAGCGAGCTTGTCGGCCATGCCCTTGACCAGCGCCATGGCCGCCGGCTCGATTTCGACCTTCAATCCTAGATCGGGCGGCGATGCAGGCGCCTGTGTTGCCGGCTGTTGGGCCATGGCCATCGACATCGACAATGCCGTCACGGCAAGGCTGGCAACGAACGTGGTCTTCATTCGGTACTCTCCAGAGACTGGACGGATGATCGACATTTTCCGCGGCGGACGCAATCAGTGTGAGCCCGGCCCCGTGATCAGGCGCGCGCCCGACTGGAAAGTTGCATAGGACCACAGCCAGTCGAACAGCACGACGAAACGGTTGCGAAAGCCGATCAGGAACGTGACGTGGATCAGGCCCCACAGCAGCCAGGCCAAGGTGCCGTCCACTTTCAGCCAGCCGAAGTCGGCGACCGCGGCGCGCCGGCCGATCGTCGCCATGGCGCCATAGTTGCGATAGCGGAAAGGTCCGGGCGCCGCCCGGTTCGCGATCCGCGCCCGTAACACGCGCGCAACATAAGCGCCCTGCTGCTTGGCCACCGGCGCCAGTCCGGGCAGGGGCTGGCCGTTGTCGCCCGCGGCATGGGCGGTGTCGCCGATGACGAAGATCTCGGGATGACCGGGCACGGTGAGGTCGGGACCGACGACGACGCGCCCGACTCGATCCTTCTCGACGCCGAGCCACTTGGCGGCCGACGAGGAGGCCACTCCCGCCGCCCAGATGATGGTCGCGGCCTCCAGGCGTTCGTCGTCGATGGTGACGCCCATGGCATCGCATTCGGACACGGGCTTGCCCAGGCGCACCTCGACATGCAGGCGCGCGAGCGAGCGCAGCGCCGATTCGCTCAAGGTCGGCGGGAAGGCCGCCAGCACGCGCGGACCCGCCTCGACCAGCACGATGCGGGCGTCGCGCGGATTGATGGTGCGGAAGTCGTAGCGAAGCGCCACGTGGGCGAGCTCGGCGATGGCGCCCGCCATTTCCACGCCCGTCGGGCCGGCGCCGATCACGACGAAGGTGAGGAAGCGCCGGCGCGCTTGCGGATCGTCGGTCTGCTCGGCCTGCTCGAAAGCCGACAGGATGCGGCGGCGGATGCCGGTGGCGTCGTCGATCTTCTTCAGCCCCGGCGCCACGCTCTCCCATTCGTCATGGCCGAAATAGGCATGCCGCGAGCCCGTGGCCAGCACCAGCACGTCGTAACCGACCTCGCGATCCTCGAGCTGCACGATGCGACGCTGGCGGTCGACGCCGGTCACGCGGCCCAGGATCACCCGCACGTTGGTTGCCTTGCGCAGTATCGAGCGGATGGGCTGGGCGATCTGCGCCGGCGACAGGCCCGCGGTGGCCACCTGATAGAGCAGCGGTTGGAAGAGATGATAGTTGCGCCGGTCGATCACGGTGACGTCGGCATCGGCGCCGGCGAGGCCCGCTGCAGCACTCAAGCCGCCGAAACCGGCGCCGACGATGACGATGTGCGGACGGGCCATTTTAGTCACTATACCGGCAGACGGGACAGCAGGCGCACCAGCCAGCGCGTGCGCGGGCCGAACAGCGCATCGGTGAAATAGCTGCCGGCCGCTCGCTTGCTCGCCTCGCCCAGGGTCGGATAGGGCGGCACGAAGCCCGCCAGCGCAGAAATCTTCAGGCGCTTGGAAATCGCTAGGCACCAGGGTTGGATCAGCTCGCCGGCGTGCGGTGCGGCGATCGCGGCGCCGAGGATGCGGCCGCGGCCGTCGGTGATCGCCTTGACCATGCCCTCGGTCGTGCGCTCGGTCTGTGCGCGGTCGTTCTCGGCGAGTTTCCAGCGCAGGACTTTCATGGCCTCGCCATGCTTCTCGCGGGCCTGGCGTTCGCTGAGGCCGACCTCGGCTAGCTCGGGATCGGTGTAGGTCGCCCACGGCACGATCGCGGCATCGAGCCGGGCCGGCGCCCGGAACAGGGCGCCGCGGATGAACAGCGAGGCCTCGTAGCCCGCCATGTGCGTGAAGGCATAGAGGCCATTGCAGTCGCCGATCGCCCAGACGTTGCGATTGGATGTCTTTAACGAGGCATCGACGGTGATGCCCTTGGCGGTATGGGCGACGCCAGCTTTGTCGAGATCGAGGCCTTCCACGATGGGTGCGCGCCCGGCGGCGACCAGCAGGTGCGAGCCTTCGAGGCGTTCGTCGTTCTCCAGGATCACCGCGACGCCCGACGACGTCCGCTCGACGCGCGCGATCTTGGTGCGTCCGCGCAGATCGATGCCCTCGCTCCTGAGGCGCGCGACGACGATGGCGGCAAGCTCGGGATCGTCCTTGGCGAGGAAGTCGGCGACTTCCAGCACGGTGACTTGCGATCCCAGCCGGCGATGGGCCTGGGCCATCTCGAGGCCGATCGGCCCGCCGCCGATCACGATCAGATGGCTGGGCAGGGTGCGGTTGGCGAAGATCGTCTCGTTGGTGAGGTAGCCGGCATCGGCCAGGCCCGGGATCGGCGGCGCCGTCGCTCGCGAGCCGGTCGCCAGCACGATGCGTCGGCTCTTGATGCGATGCGGCCCGGCCTGCAATTCGGTGCGGCCGATGAAGCGCGCCTCCTCCTTCAGGACGCGCACGCCGAGCTTTTCGAAGCGCTCGACCGAATCGTTGGGGGCGATGGCGGCGATCACCTGGTGCACGTGATCCATGACGCGGGCGAAATCGACTGTGGGCTCGACCGGCGCGATGCCGAAGGGGGCACCGTCGCGCTGCGCCTGCGCCATCTTGGCGGCGGCGATCAGCGCCTTGGACGGTATGCAGCCCTGGTTGAGGCAATCGCCGCCCATCTCGGCGCGCTCGATCAGCACCACGTCGAGGCCGAGCTGGGCGGCGCCGGCGGCGGCAACCAGGCCGGCCGAGCCCGCGCCGACGATGCAGACGTCAGGAGTGAGCACTGTCATTGCGGCTGCGCAAATGCGTGTAGAGCACCGGCACCAGCGCCAGGGCGGCAAGCCCGAGCAGGGGCAGCAGGAAACGCCATTCGAAGATGATGCCGAGATCCGGCGCCTCGCCGCGATCGAACAGCGAGCCGAAGCTGGCACCGACGCTGGCATAGACGAACGCCGCCGGAATGATGCCGATCAAGGTCGCCAGCGTGTAGGGGCCGAGCCTCATGCCGAGCAGCGCCGGCACGATGTTGACCAGCCAGAACGGGAACACCGGCACCAGCCGCAGGAACAACAGATAGCTGAAGCTGTCGCGGCGAAAGCCGTCCTCGAAGCGCGCCAGCGTCGCGCCTGCCTTGGCGTGGAAGAGATCGTAGAAGGCGGTGCGCGCCGCCAGGAACACCGCGACCGAGCCCAGCGTGGCGCCGATCACCGACAGGATGGCGCCGAGCCAGACGCCGAACAGGAAACCGCCCAGCGGCGTGATGATGATGGCGATCGGCAGCGAGAAGGCCACGACCAGGGCATAGGCCAGCACGAAGGTCACGACGGCGAGCGTGAAGTTGGCGGCGACCCAGGCGGTGAGCATGGCGTGGTTGCGGCTCAACATCTCGAAAGAGAAGTAGCGTTCGAGGCCGAACAGCAGGAACAGCGCCAGTCCCAGCAGCAGGATCGCCGCGGGCGCAAGTCGGCGCCACATCTGGGAGGTCATGTCGCCCTTCGCGTGGCTTCACGATCGATATTGGCCCGGCAGCCTCAGGTCTCAAAGCAAATGCGCTCACGCATTGGTGACGCGATCGGGGCCATGGTCGGAGGGGGGCAGGCCCGGATCGGTCGCGGTGAAGCTCGCTCGCTGTCTGACTTTCGCCCACCATGCAGCGAGTCGTGGGTGTTTGTTCACCGAGGCCGCTCCTTCGGGCGCAAGTGTGAAATAGGCGATCATCGCGCCGACATGCAGATCGGCGAGCGTAAGATCGGGTCCGGTGAGGAAAGGCTCGGATGCCAGCGCCTCGAGAGCTGCCAGGACCTTGGCCGAGCCGGCGACACCTTTTGCGATCTCCGCCTCGTCGACCGGCCGGCCGGCCGCGGTCCGGAAGACGCGATGCGAGAAGACCTGCCGGACCATCGGCCAGTAACCGTAGGAATCGATGACGCCGATCGACTGGTCCATGCGGGCAAGCGCACGCGGCGCGGCCGGCTGCAGCGTCGGCCCGGCAAAGCTGCGGTCGACATAGCGGGTGATGGCGCCGGTTTCGTAGAGCACGAAGCCGTCATGGACCAGGGTCGGCACGCGGCCGAAGGGATGCAGCGCCAGGTATGAGGGTGGGGTGTCGGCGAACGGGTTCACCTCGACCCGGTCGTAGGCGACCCCCTTTTCGGCCAGGGCCAGGCGGGCGATGCGGTTATAGACGCTGTAGTGGTAGCCATGCAGGACGAGGGACATGGCGCTATTCTATGCCGGGAGCGCGGGCCTCTGGCCCGCTCATGTTCATGCTCCTCTCCCCCGCTAGGGGGAGAGGCTGGGTGAGGGGGTTACAGTCTTCGGTTCCCCCTCACCTAACCTCTCCCCCTAGCGGGGAAGAGGAACATGAAAGAGGCCTCGTTGACTCAAGGCCTTCCCGCGCTTATTACCCTCGCCCACAGAAATTGCCCCCGCCGTAACCTGCGGGGGTCTTGTGTTTAAAGGAGTTGCGTGATGAAATGCACCTATCAGCCGAGCAAGCTGGTGCGCAAGCGCCGGCACGGCTTCCGGTCCCGGATGGCTACGGTTGGCGGCCGCAAGGTCATTGCCAGCCGCCGCAGGTCGGGCCGCAAGCGTCTCTCGGCCTAAGCGGCCCAGCAAAATTGGCCTCGGCGCGCCTCGGGCGGCTGCCGAACCGCCGCGATTTTCTGCGCGTTCAGGCCGGCCGGCGCTGTGCCATGCCGGGTTTCGTCCTGCAGGTCGCCCCGGCCCCCTCTGACCTCGCCCTGCCGGCCATCCGGGTCGGCTTCACCGTCAGCCGCAAGGTCGGCAACGCCGTGGTGCGCAACCGCGTCCGCCGCCGTTTGCGCGAAGCCGCCCGCCTGGAGATCCCGGGCCAGGCGCGCCCCGATCTCGACTATGTGCTGGTCGGCCGCCAGGCTGCCATCGCCCGCGACTTCGCGGCCCTGCGCCAGGAGCTGGTCGACGCCCTCAAGCGGCTGAAAGCATTGGCTGTCGCGACGCCATGACCTGCACGGACGCCTTGCGCATGCCCCGGCAAATCGCCAGTTTCCGGGCCGCATGACCTTCAGCCTGATGATTGGCCGCCTGATGACCGGAGCGCTCCGCGGCGCCATCCGCTTCTATCAGCTGACGCTGGCGTACTTCTTCGTCGGCGCCTGCCGCTATGAGCCGTCCTGCTCGGCCTACGCAGCCGAAGCGGTGGCGCGCCACGGCGCGCTGCGCGGCGGCTGGCTCGCGGCGCATCGGCTCTGCCGCTGCGGGCCCTGGGGTGGTGCGGGCTTCGATCCCGTGCCGCCGAAACTTTCCTGTCAATCCGCCGAGCGCGCCTAGAAGTCTGACCCAATGGACCAGAAGAATTTCATTCTCGCCATCGTGCTCTCGGTGCTGATCATCATGGGTTGGCAGTACGCCTTCCCGCCGGCCAAGCCGCCGGTCAACCAGCAGCAGACCGCATCGACCCAGAACGGCACGGCCCCGCAGGCGCCGAGCGGCGCCCCCGGAGCGCCTGGCACCCAGGGCACGGTGCAGCCCGGCGCACCGGCCGTTCAGCCGGCTCAGATCGTGAGCCGCAGCGAGGCGCTCGCCCGTTCGCCGCGCGTCACCTTCGACACGCCCGAGCTGATCGGCTCGATCAATCTCAAGGGCGCGCGCATCGACGATGTGCGTCTCGCCAAGTATCGCGTCACGGTCGATCCCAAGAGCGATCCCGTGCCGGTGCTGTCGCCGGTCGGCAGCGAGCATCCCTACTACGCCGAGTTCGGCTGGTCGCCGGCCGATCCGTCGATCAAGGTGCCCGGCCCCGACACGCTGTGGACCGCCGACAGGACCACGGTGGCGCCCGGCAAGCCGGCGCGGCTCACTTGGGACAACGGCCAGGGCCTGATCTTCGCCCTCGACGTGTCGCTCGACGAGTTCTTCATGTTCGATGTGAAGCAGAGCGTCGAGAACAAGACCGACAAGCCCGTCACGCTCTACCCCTGGAGCCTGGTGGTGCGCTACGGCGAGCCGCCGGCCGAGGGCATCTACATCCTGCATGAGGGCCCCTACGGCGTCTTCAACGGCAGCCTGAAGGAGTTCAGCTACTCCGACTTCAAGGACAACAAGCAGCAGAAGATCGCCACCACCGGCGGCTGGGTCGGCATCACCGACAAGTACTGGATGGCGACGCTGGTGCCCGACCAGAAGCAGAAGGTCGACGTCACCCTCAAGCAGACCGGCGCGGGCAAGGAGCTGAAGTACCAGATCGACTACATCGCGCCCGGCCAGGCGATCGCTCCGGGCGCCACCGCCACGACCGACGCCAAGCTGTACGCCGGCGCCAAGATCGTGCGCGTCATCTCCGACTACGAGCAGAAGTACGGCATCGAGAAGTTCGACCTCACCATCGACTGGGGCTGGTTCTCGTTCTTCACCCGGCCGCTGTTCTGGCTGCTCGAGTGGCTCTACGTGCAGCTCGGCAACTTCGGCCTGTCGATCCTGGTGCTGACCGTGATCGTCAAGGCGGTGTTCTTCCCGCTGGCCAACAAGTCCTATGCGGCGATGAGCAAGATGAAGGCGCTGCAGCCGGAAATGGAGAAGCTCAAGGAGCGCTACGGCGAGGACCGCCAGCGCATGAACCAGGAGCTGATGCAGCTCTATCGCCGCGAGAAGGTCAATCCGGCGGCGGGCTGCCTGCCCATCCTGGTGCAGATCCCGGTGTTCTTCGCGCTCTACAAGGTGCTCTACACCACCATCGAGATGCGCCATCAGCCGTTCTACGGCTGGATCAAGGACCTCGCCGCGCCCGATCCGCTCACCATCCTGACCGGCTTCGGCCTGTTCCCCTGGCACGTGCCGGAGTTCCTGCATTTCTTCAACATCGGCATCTGGCCCCTCATCATGGGCGTGACGATGTACCTGCAGCAGAAGCTGAACCCGCAGCCGACCGATCCGGTGCAGGCGCGCGTCTTCCAGTTCCTGCCGATCCTGTTCACCTTCATGCTGGCGCCGTTCGCCGCCGGCCTGGTGATCTACTGGGCGTGGAGCAACATCCTGTCGATCGCCCAGCAGTACACGATCATGCGCCGCCACGGCACGCCGATCGGCGGCGGCAAGGGCAAGCCCGCCGTGGCCGCCGCGCTGCCGGCGCCCGCAGCGCCTGCGCCTGCCGAAGGCGGCGGGGGCGGCGGCAAGAAGGGCGGCAAGGCCAAGAAGCGCTGATGGCTGAGCGCGCGCCGGAAGAGATCGAGGCGGCGCGCAAGCTCTTCGCCGGCCCGTGCGAGTTCGTGGCGGGGGCCGCCTCGACCCAGTCGATGCTGGCGATCTCGCTGCCCGAGGTCGCCTTTGCCGGGCGTTCCAATGTCGGCAAGTCGAGCCTGGTCAATGCGCTGACCGGCCGGCGCACCTTGGCGCGCACGTCATCCAACCCGGGCCATACGCGCCAGATCAACTTCTTCGACCTGGCCGGCCGCCTCTTCCTGGTCGACCTGCCGGGCTACGGCTTCGCCCAGGTCTCGCGCTCGATGAAGGAGGCGTGGCAGGACCTGGCCTCGGCCTATCTGCGCGGCCGGCCGACGCTGAAGCGCGTCTGCCTGCTGATCGATTCGCGGCACGGCGTGAAGGAAACCGACCGCGAGACCATGAAGAACCTCGACAAGGCCGCGGTGTCCTACCAGCTCGTGCTGACCAAGTGCGACCAGCTCAAGGCCGCCGACGTGCCGCGCGCCGTGGCGGCCGCCGAGGCGGTCGCCCGCAAGCATGGTGCGGCACATCCCGAGGTGCTGCCGACCAGCAGCGAGACGGGGTTCGGAATCCCGGAGTTGCGGGCGGAGATTGCGGCGGTAGGCCTCGGCTAACCCTCACGCCTTCATGTTCCTCTCCCCCGCTAGGGGGAGAGGTTAGGTGAGGGGGCGACGACGGGTGTAACCCCCTCACCCAGCCTCTCCCCCTAGCGGGGAGAGGAGGAAGAAGCGAAGGGAGAATCGACAACGTCTACCGCGTCTGCTGCGGCAGTCCCGGCGCCGGGCCGGACGGCGCGGGCTGCGGCGCGCGCTGCTGCTGCGGTGCCGGACGCGGCTGGGCCGGTGCGGCCGGTGCCGGCATGAGCTTGGGAATGAGATCGCGCGTCTTGTTCTGCTCGGCTTCCTGGAACTTCTTGATCTCCTCCTGGTCGAGGAAGCGATCCTTGTTGGTGTCGGTCTCGAGAAATTCCTTCAGCGCATAGGCCGCCAGCTCCGCCCGGTCGATGATGCCGTCCTTGTTGGTGTCGATCTCCTGGAACTTGATCATGACCAGCTTCTTGCGGACGTCGTAAGGCAGCTGCCCTTGGGTCTGCGGGCCGTCGGCCGGGCCGGCGGCCACGAGATATTCCTGCTGGCTGATCTTGCCGTCGTTGTTCTTGTCGAGCTTGTCGGCGTCGCGCATCTGCATGTCGATGAGCTCGTTCAGCGCCACCAGCCCCTTGCGGCGCTCGGCCTCCGCCTGCTGGCGCTCGGCCGCCTGCCGCTGCGCTATGCGCTGCATGATCGCCCGGATCTCCGGCTCGGTGATCTTGTTGTCGCGGTCGGTGTCGTAGCTGTTGAACTCGACCTGGATCGGCGCCTCGGCCTCGGCGCGCTCGATGAAGCCGCTGGCATTGAGGTCGAGATTCTGGAAGGCGGCCCGGATGCGGCTGCGCCGCTCCTCGAGGCTCGGCCCGCCCGGCACGTCGTTCGAGTAAGGCGGCTCGGCCAGCTTGAGGAATTCCTCGAGCGAGACCTTGCTGTCCTTGTTGCCGTCGAGCTCGTCGAACGACTTCATGCGGTATTTCAGGAAGTCGGCGCGCGAGACCTCGCCCTTCTTCGCGGTGTCGATCTCGACGAACCAGGACGGCAACGGCACCGCGGCCGGCCCCGCGGACTGGCTGGGCGGCGGGCTGGTCGGCTGGGCAGGGGTCTGGCCGGTGGTCTGGGCCTGGGCAAACGCCGGCAGCGCCAGCAGGCACAGCAGAATTGTCGTTCTCATCGCTCGTCCTCAACTTCCCCGGCGCATTCGTAGGTAAAGACCGTAGATTGCGCCACCTACCGCCGGTGGAAAATCGGCATGCGGCCATCCACCGTGCCGATTGTTGCAGAGCTCCCCGCCCGGTAGTGTAGTGGACCCGCATGCCGATCTACATGGAGATATCGCCGCTCCACCGCCTGGTGACGATTATCGCCCGGGGCGCCGTCAGTGGCGATGAAGTGCGCGGCACGGCGCAAAAGCTGGCCGATGCCCGGGTGCGCCGGTTCGCCAAGATCGTCGAGGTGGCCAGCGCCAGCTTCACCTTCGAGCCGGCGGACATCGTCGGCCTGGCGCAGACCCTGCGCGCCGACGCCGACGGCCGCGGGCCGATCGCCTTCGTCGTGCGCGACATGAACCAGCCGTTTCCCCGGATGTTCGCCACCCAGACTGCCCATGAGGGGCCGGTCGACCTGTTTAAAAGCCTGCACGAGGCCCGCGCCTGGGTCGCCAAGATCCAGAACGCCCCCAAGGCTCACCCGGCCGCTGCCGGCGCGGTCGCGAAGGTCGCCCAGGCGGCCGCCGAGGGGTGGGCCGATCCCGACCGTCAGGGGACCGTGATCCGCGGCACGCGCACGCGCGAGTTCACGACCCGCGAGCTGGTGCATTAGGGCCAGCCGTCCTCTTCTCCTCCCCCGTTCTTACGGGGGAGGGTAGGGAGGGGGCGAGCCACAGTCGTGTCGTCCGCTGATTTCAGATCACGATCTTTTTCTCGGAAGAACTTTTGCTGAGGCCTTCCCCCTCCCGGCCTCCCCCGTATGACGGGGGAGGTGATCATGATCTCATGCCTTCCTACGCCGCATCATGAAAGATGATGCCGAGGGTGAAGCGTTCGCCCTCGTGCAGGCTCGACACGCCGTGGCGCATGGCGGTGCGATAGAAGCCGCGGGTTCCCTTCACCGGCCGTTCGTTGACCGCGAAGATCACGGCATCGCCCTGGCGGAGCGGCACGACCTCGCCGCGCGACTGCATGCGCGGCCGCTGCTCGACCAGCATGAACTCGCCGCCGCTGAAATCATTGGCCGGATCGCTCAGCAGCACCGTCGCCTGCAGCGGGAACACCAGCTCGCCGTAGAGGTCGCGGTGCAGGCAGTTGTAGTCGCCCGGCCCGTAGCGCAGCAGCAGCGGCGTCGGCCGCTTCTGGCCTCCGGCATGGCATTGCTTCAGCCAGGCCTGCAGGCTGGTTGGGAAGCGTTTCGCCAGGCCGAGTTCCTCGTTCCAGCGGTTGGCCACGGCCGCCAGCTCGGGATAGAGCGCCTGGCGCAGCGCCTCGATCCGCTCGGGCAACGGATAGGCGAAATACTGGTATTCGCCCTGGCCAAAGCCATGCCGCTGCATGACGACATGGCTGCGGAAATTGGGCTTTTCCGGCCACAGCCTGGCCAGCGCCCGGCACTCGGCCGGGTCGATCAGGCCGGGCGCCACGACGAAGCCGCGGGAGGCCAAAGTGTCGCTGTCGATCATCTGGATATCCTTGCGCAGCCCGCCCACTTCTTCTATCCGCAGTCCGCTTGATATATGATGCCGTCTTAGCCCTCTCCCGGCCCGGGAGGGGGCTTTTGCCAACTCGGGGTAACGAAGAAATGGCCGAGCCGGTTCAGGTTCAGACCGACAAGGAGCAGAGGCGGCTCATCCGCATGGCGGAGACCATCTCCAAGGCCCTGCCCTACATGCGCCGGCACAACGACGCCACCTTCGTCGTGAAGTATGGCGGCCACGCCATGACCGATCCCAAGCTCGGCGATCTGGTGGCGCGCGACGTCGTGCTGATGAAGCAGGTCGGCATGAACCCGATCGTGGTCCATGGCGGCGGCCCGCAGATCAACAAGATGCTGGAGCGCGTCGGGCTGAAGAGCACCTTCGTGAACGGGCTGCGCGTCACCGATGCCGCGACCATGGAGATCGTCGAGATGGTCCTGGCCGGCTCGATCAACAAGGCGATCGTGGCCGACATCAACGAGTGCGGCGGCATCGCTGTCGGCATCTGCGGCAAGGACGGCAATTTGATCCTGGCCCGCAAGGTCACCGAGATGCGCGACCCCAAGACCGGCGAGCTTTTAAAGGTCGACCTCAAGCAGGTCGGCGAGCCCGCCAAGATCAACGTCATGGTGCTGGAGCAGCTGCGCCGCGCCGACGTCATCCCGGTGGTGGCGCCGATCGGCTTCGGCGTCGATGACGAGCTCACCTACAACATCAATGCCGACACCTCGGCCGGCGCCATTGCCGGCGCCATGCGGGCCAAGCGGCTGCTGTTCCTGACCGACGTGCCCGGTGTCCTCGACAAGGACGGCCAGCTCATCTCGGAGATGACGGTCGAGCGCGCCCGTTCGCTGATCGCCGACGGCACCATCTCGGGCGGCATGATCCCCAAGGTCGAGAACTGCATCGATGCGGTGAACTCGGGCGTCGAGGCCGCCACCATCCTGGACGGCCGCGTGCCCCATGCCCTGCTGCTGGAGGTCTTCACCGAGACCGGCCTCGGCACCATGGTCAGGCGCTCCTGACGGCCTTGAATCGCCTGATTTAGCTGCATATTTAGGCACCATGGCTCTCCTGCCCATCCTCACGGCGCCCGATCCGCGCCTCAAGAAGAAGTCCAAGCCGGTCGAGACGGTCGACGATGGCGTGCGCCGGCTGATGGACGACATGCTGGAGACGATGTACGCCGCGCCCGGCATCGGGCTCGCGGCGCCGCAGGTCGGCGAGCTCCGGCGCGTGATCGTGCTCGACATCGACCGCGAGGACGTCAAGACCGGCCCCTTGTTCATGGCCAACCCCGAGATCATCGAGGCCTCGGACGAGGATGTGAGCTACGAGGAAGGCTGCCTGTCGGTGCCCGACCACTATTCCGACGTGGTGCGACCGGCCAAGGTGACGGTTCGCTACCTCGACCGCGACGGCAAGCAGCAGGACTTGACCTGCGAGGGCCTTTTGGCGACCTGCGTGCAGCACGAGATAGACCATCTCGACGGCGTCCTGTTCATCGACCACATCTCCGCGCTCAAGCGCAACATGATCCTGCGCAAGCTCCTCAAGGCCCGGAAGGAGAAGGAGCGCGACGAGGCCGAGGGCAAGCCGGCCAAGGACAAGGCGAAGGACCCCGAGCACGCCCTTTAGAAGGGCGGCATGGAAATTGCGGCGTGGAAGTCTCAGCCCGGGAGACTCCGCCGATGACGCCGCAACAGATTGATCTGGTCCAAACGAGCTTCAAGAAGGTGGTGCCGATCGCCGGCACCGCCGCCGATCTTTTCTATGACCGCCTGTTCGAGATCGCCCCCGAGGTGCGCTCGCTGTTCCCGCAGGATCTCGGCGAGCAGAAGGAAGAAGCTGATGACGATGCTCGGCACCGCCGTTTCGGGGCGCGCAAGCTAACGAATACAATTGACAGTTGTATTGATTGATTTCGACACACGCACTATCATGTGCATCGCTCTGAGGTTTTGAGGAATATTGGTGTGTTGCGCTCTTGCTGGACGTCGGCGTCGTGCAGCAAGCTCACTGTTGGTGCCCTGCTGGTTGCCGGATGTGTCGGCGGGGCACTTGCTTGCGGCCCGCGCTTCCCATGGTCACTGCTGGAAGATCGTGACGGCACCGCCGTCATGATGGTCGAACTGAGCTTCCCTTTTGAGGCATCGCGTCTTGTGCCCGCCCCCAAAGACCGACTGCGGGTCGTCGAGAGCTACGATCCGATAGTTGAATGGGCAGGCAATCCCTCGGACGAGCCGGAAGTGGTGGCGGTCGAGCAAGAGGAAGCTCGTTCAGGAGCATGGCGTGCCATGATGAGTGCACACATCGATCCTGGTACTCTTGCCGCGAAACTCACGGCGGCACGCAAGGCAACTGATGGCGAGGCCGTCCTGTCCGCCGGCGCCGGCCTGCCTGATGCAGTGCTCTCATATATTGCGGGTGCCGTTGAATTCCGTGCCGATCGGCTCGACACGGCAATGCGCTACTTTGAGGCGATCGAGCGCCTTCCGCTGGAGCAGCGGGACATCCGGGCAGTTGCGGCCGCGTACATGCGCGGCCGTGTACTGCAGCGCTTGGGCAGATTGGTGGAGGCCCGAGCTGCCTTCCAGGCAGCACGCCGATATGGCCAAGCGGAGGCCCCAGATCCAATGGGACTCGCGGTCGCAAGTCTCGGTGAGGAAGCGCGGACATACCTCGTTGAGGCAGGTCTGGTGCGAGTGTCCTGGCCGGTGCCCGCCGAGGATGTCGACGACGCGAAATTTGCCACCCTGACAATCGGTGCTGTTCGACTCTATGCCGATCAGGCGGCGCGGGGATCGAAGATGGCTCTGCTCTCCTTGCATGAGGTGGCGAAGCGCCTCGCGGCGCGCGAGCGATCGCTGATGGCCGTTGCCGCCGATCCGCTCATCCGTCGGCTGCTTGTGGCCTACGCCGTCGAGCGTCTTGAGGACCACTGGAGCGACGGACCGAGGTTCGAGGACATCGAGCGCATCATCGACGCCATTGCAAGCAGGGCAGCTCCACGCGCCGATGAGGATCTTGATCGTCTCGCTGCGCTTGCTTACCGAGGTGGTCGGTACGAGGTTGCCGAGCACCTGGTGTCGCAAACGACCCGGCCGCTAGGCTTGTGGGTGCGAGCCAAGCTGGCGCTGATGCGTAACGATCGCTCGGCCGCAATCCACGACTGGATGGCAGCCGTTCGCGGGATGGAGCAGGCCGGCGCGGCGGTCACGCTGGACGAGGGCGCGAGAACCAGGCTGCGCGGCCAAGCGGCGATAGTCAGGTTGAGTCAGGGCGAGTACAGCGATTCGCTGCGGCTGCTTTTCCCCGTGGCCGCCGAATACTGGGGAGATGTCACCTATATCGCCGAGCGGGTGATGACGGTCGACGAGCTGAGGGCATTCGTCGACGGACTGCCGCTGCCACTCAGCCCGCGCATGCCAGAGTCGATGGACGACTACGTTTTCTGGAGTCCCGACTTCGTTCCGTCTGACCGGCTGCGGCTCCTGCTGGCACGGCGGCTGGTCCGGGAGGGTCGGTTGAAAGAAGCCGTCGCCTATTTCCCGCCTGCGGAACTGCTTGCGATACCGGACAAAAGAAACGGCACCGCCGAGGAAGCGCGCGACTACCTCGCTGCGGTCGAGCTGGTACGGCCGGGTTGGCCGTTCGACTGGCCTTGGCAAAGGGTTGGCCGTGCGGAAGCCCTGTTCAAGGTTGCAACGCTGGACCGTCGGCGGGGAATGCAGCTGATGGGCACCGAGGGCGTGCCGGATCAGGCGGGCATTGACGGCGCATTCTCTCATGGTCTGGGCATGTCCAGGCCATGGCCTTGGGAGGATTCGCAAAGCGAGCTGCTCGGACCGGATGAGGAGAAGCGTTTCGCGGCCAGCGCTCCCAAGCCAAATGTCAGGTTTCACTACCGGGTCATCGCCACCGATCGCGCATCCGCCGCCGCCGACCTGCTGCCCAAACGCTCGCAGGCCTATGCCGCGACCTTGTGCTGGGCGGCGCGCTTCGCGATCGACAGCGGCGACCAGGCCAGGGCCGACGCCCTCTATCGCCGCTACGTGGCGAACGGCGCCTACCAGGCGTGGGCGAAGAATTTTGGTTGGACTTGTCCCGCTCCGGACTTCGATGGGGCGCGGACGTTCTGGTCACGACGCGCCAATGACTGGATGGTGCGGACCGTCGGTTCGGTGTGGCGGCACACCGGCCCTGTTACTGCCATGCTGATCGCCACCGCACTGCTGGCGACCTTCATCTGGTGCAGGAGGGCGCGGCAATAGGCGCTCCCTACCCCTGTTGCGTATGACTACTGAGCCGCGATCTTGCTCGCCGCCGGGGCGAAGGCCTGTTCCATCTCGCGGCGCAGCTGCACAGCCGTAAGCGATTCGTCCATCGCCACGTCGGCGTAGGTCAGCGACTGGCCGGCCTTGATCGGCTTCAGGAGTTTTACGTTGTGCGCCAGGCCGAGCGGCAGGCTGCCGAGGCCGGTCGACTTCTCGGCCGGGAAGAGCTTGCCATAGACGGTGTAGCCGCCCTCGCCGTCAAGAATCTCGCCAGCTAAAAGGTCGCGCTTGGCGGTGGCGATGACGTCGGCGTGGAAGCCGATGGCGCAGCCGGTCGGCTCCTTGCGCAGGCCGATCGAGGCGACGGACATGCCGACCTCGAGCCCGATCAGGTGCCAGCGCTTGTACATCACGGAGTAGCGGCCCGACGGATCGGTCTGCAGCATGTACTCCTCGAAGCAGTTCTTCTGGTACTCGGTCGCCGCCTCGAACACGACCCACACGCCCTTGCGGATCTCGTAGGGAATGGCGCGGCCGTCGCGCTCCAGCGAGCTCGCGACCTCGACCTGGCCCTTGTGATGCAGATGGCCGCCCTCGGAAGCCGGGCGCATGACGAAGGGCAGGTCCTCGACCGAACAGGGCGGGAAGGCGAGCCCGTCCGGCGCCGGGGTGAGGCCCGTGGCGTTGGCCACCGCCGTGCTCTCGATGGCGGGCTTAGAACCGTCGAGGAAGGAGTTGAACATCTTGGGGTTCAGCCCGCCGCGCTTGGCCTGCTCCTCGTTGAGGCCCCAGTACTTCCACACCGTCTCCGGCGTCGATTGCGCGTAGTGCGGCAGCCACTTGTGGCCGCGGCCCGCCGCCGTCACCTCGAAGCCCGAGGTGCGCGCCCAGTCCACCAGCTCGCAGATCAGCGCCGGCTGGTCGCCATAGGCGAGGCTATAGATCACGCCGGCCTCGGCCGCGCGCTTGGCCAGCAGCGGACCGCAGAAAGCGTCGGCCTCGACCGTGACCATGACCACGCTCTTGCCGTTCCGGAAGGCCTCCAGCGCATGCTCGACCGCGGCGATGGGATCGCCGGTCGATTCGACCACGATGTCGATGTCGGGCTGGCTCACCAGCGCGCGCCAGTCGTCGGTCAGGTGCGTGTTGCCGTGCTTGCGCGCCTCGCTGAACGAAGCCGCCGCCGTCACGTCGGGCTTCCAGCCGAGCCGGGACAGGTTCTCCTTCGCCCGCGCCGGCGACAGATCGGCGATGCCTAAAAGATGAATGCCGGGCGTCGTCGGAATCTGCGACAGATACATGGAGCCGAACTTGCCGGCGCCGATCACGCCGATGCGCAGCGGCTTGTTCTCGGCCGCGCGCGCCAACAGCATGCGATGGAGACTCATACTTTCCTCCCGAAACCCCGATTATTCCGCAGCGGCCTTGCGTTGCGCCGCGCGCGTCACCGCGTCATCCTCCCACGCATCGATCGGCGTGAAGTCGCGATGGGCGATGTATTCCGGCCGCTTGAAGCGGCGGATGGCGTTTGAGACCGCGTTGTAGGTCACATAGATGATCTGGCGATCCCACGGCGACATGTTGGGCGGGCTGCCATGCACGAGGGTGCCGTGGAAGAAGATCGCCGAGCCCGGCCCGCCCTTGGGCGCCACGATGCCGCCCTGCTCGACCAGCTTGGCGATGGTGTCGTTGTCGATCACCCACAACGGGTACGACGTCGTCGTGAGGTCGTGCTTGGCCTCGATCGCGCCCTTCTTGTGGCTGCGCGGGATGAACCACAGCGGACCATTGAACTCGTTCACCTCGTCGATGAACACCGCGAGGTTCATGGCGCGCGCCTCGGGCATGTCGTCATCGGCCTTCCAGGTGCCGTAGTCCTGGTGCCACTGCCAGACGTCGCCGTCGAAGGCGGCCTTTCCGTTGATCTTGAACTGATGGATGTAGATCTTGTCCTTCAAGAGCTGCTCGGCCGGCTCGACGAAGCGCGGATGATGGATCAGCGCCTCGAACACCGGATGCCAGGTGTGCACGGCAAAGGCGGTGCGCACCACGTCGCCGGTCTTCTCGCGCACATTCTCGACGCGGCGCTGGGCGAAGACCTCGGGCACCGAGGCCTTCAGGATCGCCGTCTCCTCGGCCGAGAAATAGTTGGGGAAGAACAGGTAGCCCTGCTCGTCGAAGCGCTTCAGTTGCTCAGAAGTGAGCTTCATGGCGTTCCTCCTGGCTTGTTGCGGCGCGGTGCTCAAGCCGCGCGGGAAATCACGGCTTTCAGGCGTCCGGTGAGGATGTCGGCCATCTGCTCGGCATGGCCGCGGCAGAGCGCCTCGGCCTCGCGCACGCAGCCGCCCTCGAGCGCGCGCAGGATGCCCTCGTGTTCGTCCCACACGCTGACGCGCAGGTCGTTCTCGCCGAGGGCTGCCGCCATGACGCGGCGCAGATGCTGCCAGTGCGGCTGGGCGGTCTCGCCGATCAGCGGATTGCCCGAGGCCTCGTAGATGAAGAGATGGAAATCGATGTCGGCCTCGATGACCGACGGCACATGGCCGCTCGCCACGGCGCGCCGTCCGACCTCGAGCAGGCTGCGGCCGCGCTGCACCAGGTGCGGCGTGTAGTTGGCCGCGGCCAGCCGCGCCGCCGCGCCGTCGAGCGCGCCGCGCACGACATAGAGATTGCGTGCCTGCTGGACGTCGAGCGGCGCCACGCAGACGCCCTTGCGGCCGGCATCGATCAAAAAGCCCTCGCGTCGCAGCAGCATCATGGCCTGCAGCACCGGCTGGCGGCTGACGCCGAACTGGTTGGCCAGTTCCTCCTGGGTGATGCGGGCGCCGGATTTCAGTTCACCGGAGCAGATGGCGTTCAGAACGGCGTCGTGGACACGTTCGCTGAGATCGGGTTCGGGCAAAAATGGGCGCATGCTCTGTATACAGAACACGGAATCGCATGAGTCAATCGCTCAGCGGATTTTGAGCCCTTTTGCCGCGATGACCGGCTTCGCCCGGTCCGGATAGTCGGTGATCAGCCCGTCAACTTTGAGATCGATCAGTCCTGCCATGTCGGCCGGACTGTTCACGGTCCAGGGGATGACCTTCAGTCCAAGTCCTTGGGCTTCCTTAACGTTTTCCGCGGTGACGTTGCGCCAGAAGGGCGACCACACGGCGCAGCCGGCGGCTTTGGCCAGCCGCGGGACCGAGCCGCCATGGGCTGTGAGGTCGAGGCCGCCCAGCCAGGGCGAGGGCTGGTTGGTGCGGCGGACGGTGTCGAAGTTGTTGGTCTCGATCGAGAGACACGCCGTGTCGATCTCGGGCGCCAGCCGGCGTGTGGCAATCAGCCCGCGCCAATCGAACGACTGGATGGTGCCGCGTGCCCCGGCCTTGGCCTTGCGGATCGCCTCGACGGTGAGCTGGGCGAAGCGCTCGGGGTCGGGCGCGAGATCGGGCCTGGTCGGATCGGTCTTGATCTCGATGTTGAAGCGCACGTCCGGCCCGGCCATCGCGAAGAACTCCTCGATCGTCGGGAAGCGCTCGCCGTCGGCCGGCTTCTGGTCGGCGAACTGCTGGCCGTACTTGCTGTTGGGATTGGTCCGGCCGATGTCGTAGCGCTTGAGCTCGGCGAGCGTCAGCGACTGGATGGTGGGGCCAGCGGTGGCGATCCATTGTCCGTCGAGCCGCGTCAGGTCGGGATTGAGCAACGGGTCGTGGCTGATGATCAAAACGCCGTCCTTGGTGACGGCGAGATCGGTCTCGAGCGTCGTCACGCCGAGGTCGAGTGCGGCGCGGAAAGCCGCCAACGTGTTCTCCGGCGCCAGGCCCCGCGCGCCGCGATGGCCCTGCAGGTCGAAGGCATTGGCGGGAAGGCTAAGCGCCCAGATTGCGCAGGCGAGCGATGCGATCCTCGATGTCGGGATGCGTGGCCAGCAGCGCCGAGCTTTTGCTCGTGAAGGTCTGCACCGGGTTGACGATGAAGAGATGCTGCGTCGCACGACTCACTCCGGGAAAGGGCTCGGCCTTCTCGGCGAGCTTGCCCAGCGCCGATATCAGTCCAGTGGGGTTGCGCGTGAACTGCACCGACGTGGCGTCGGCAAGATACTCGCGCTGGCGCGACACCGCCATCTGCACGAACTTGGCGGCGATCGGCGCCAGGATGGCGACGACGATCAGCAGGATGATCAGGATGACCGCCCCGCCGCCCTTCTTGTCGCTGCTCGAGCTGCGGTTGCCGCGGCCCCAGGCCAGGCTGCGTAAAAGCATGTCGCAGACCAGCGCGATCAGGCCGACGGTGACGCCGACCACCACCATGTAGCGCGTGTCGAGGTTGGCGAGATGGGACATCTCGTGCGCCACCACGCCCTGCAGTTCGTCGCGATTGAGCGCGTTCAGGAGCCCACGCGTGACAGCGATGGTGCCGTTGCCCGGCTTGTTGCCGGTGGCGAAGGCGTTCAGCGCATCGGTCTCCAGCACCATGACCTTGGGCATGGGCACGCCGGCAGCGATCGCCATCTCCTCGACCACGTTGTAGAGCTGCGGCGCGTCGGCCTTGTCGATCTGCTTGGCGTTGGCCATGGCTAGCACCATCTTGTCGCCGAAGGCGAGCGAGATGGTGCTCCAGCCAACGCTCACGGCGGCCATCAGCCCGGCGGCCGCCACGCCGCCCTTGCTCAAGAGCGGCACGGTGTTCGACGACTCGGTTTCCAGCACCCAGCCGATCAGGTAGCCGAGCAGTGCGGCCAGCGCCGTCAGCGCGGCCAGCAGCACCATCGTGTTGCGCCGGTTGACCTTCTGCGCGCTGACGAAGTCGGTGGTGGCGGCCATTGCGTCAGCGCAGGGCGACCTTGGGCACCTCGCGCTCGGTCTCGGGCATGCTGAAGAGGTCTATGGCGCCGAAGCCCAGCGACGCCGCCGCCAGCACCGCGGGGAAGCTTTGCCGCCGGTTGTTATAGGCGTTGACCGAGTCGTTGTAGAACTGGCGCGAGAAAGCGATCTTGTTCTCGGTCGTCGTCAGCTCTTCCTGCAGCTGCTTGATGTTGTCGTTGGCCTTGAGCTGCGGATAGCTCTCGACCAGGGCGAAAAGTCCGCGCGTCGCCTGTGTCAGCAACGCCTCGGCCGGTCCCGCCTGCGCGGGACTGCCGCTGGCGGCGACGGCAGCGTTGCGCGCCTGGACCACTTTGGTGAGCGTCTCCTGCTCGTAGCCCATGGCGTCCTTCACCACCTGCACCAGGTTGGGGATCAGGTCGTGCCGGCGCTTGAGCTGCACGTCGATCTGGCTCCACGCGGTCTGCGCCTGGTTCCGGCCGCTGACCAGCCCGTTGTAGACGGCGATCAGCCATAGCGCGATCACCACGAGAACGCCGACGACAATCCAGAAACTCATTTTTAGCCTCCTTGCCGCAATCTGCAGTTTAGTCATGATTGCGGCCATATCGGGAGGACTAATCATGGACGCGACAGCCCTACTGAAGGAATTCTGCTCGGCCGTCGAACGCCGCGATGGCAAGGCCTTCGCCAGCCTGTTCACCGTGGACGGCGTCTATCACGACGTGTTCTACGGCGACTTCAAGGGGCGCCAGAAGATCGCCGAGATGATCGACGACTGGTTCCACCGCACCGCCCGCGACTTCCGCTGGGACATGCATCGGCCGGTGAGCGACGGCCGCATGCTCTACGCCTACTACACGTTCAGCTACGTCTCGCTGCTGCCCGAGGCCAACGGCAAGCGCGTCGGCTTCGAGGGCGTGTCGATGATGAAGCTTTCAGACGGCAAGATCGCCGACTACAGCGAGGTCGCCAATGTCGGACCGGCCTTCATCGACCTGGGCTTCGCGCCCGAGCGCACCGCCAAGATTTTGGCCAAGGAAGGCGCGCACCTGAAGAAGCAGGCGGAGTTCAAGCGCCACGTCTCATAGTCATCCGGACCGCGCGCATCTTGCGCGCTCATGAGCGCGCTGGAAGCGCGCGGTCCGGAAGACAAAGAGCCCCAGCGCCGATTCGATCGCGGCCGCCAGGTCGGTGATCAACAGCCTTTGCTGCTTCTAGGAATGCGGTCACCTGCTCCCGCGTTACCGATGGGAAGCCCGCGAGGAAGTCGTCAATCGACTCACCCGCTTCCAGATAGTCGAGCAATGTCTGCACGGGTACCCTCGTCCCGTGGAAAACCGCAGCGCCACCCATCACATCCGGCGCGCGCGATATGATTGGCTGATCCATGGCCACAGCCTACCCCTCGCCCCCCGGGGGCCGCAACCGCGGCCGAGGCGGCTGAATGACGACAAGTTCAGCCGTTGTACGCCCGGCTTCCCGTATCACGCAGCTACACGCGCACCAGCAGGCGGTGGCGTTCGGGCCAGTGGCGGATGCCATGCACTTGTAGCCGAGCGCGATTGTTCGGCTGAACGTTCCTCTTCCGATCCGCCGAAAAACGTCGGCGAGGTCTGCAAAACTGTCGGCCTCTTCGCCTTGGACGCGTGGGGCTTCCATGCTTGCATATGCAAGCGGGAGTGGTGCCATTCGGTTTCTCGGGGGAGGAGCCAATGAAGAGCGTTGCGTCGTGGGCCGTGGGGGTGGGTCTCCTGACCACCGCCGCATCCAGTGGCATGCTGCCTCACTCCATTGCTTACGATTCACCGTACTCCACGCCGATCGTCGAGAAGCCGACCGCAGACGACGCCGGCACGTTCGACGGCCTGCTGAGCCTGGCCGAGTCCCTGCCGCCGTCGTCCTCGGTCAAGGTCCTGTGGACCCACGGCATGTGCACCCATCCGGCGAGCTGGGTCGACGATCGCATGAGGCGGCTGGTCGTCTCGATCGGCGGCTCGCCCCAGACGCTCAGCGTGCGGCCGATCGGCAGCCATGGCGCCATGTTGCGCACCGAGCGGATCAAGTTCCAGTCGACGACGATCGACGTGTTGTTCCTGACCTGGTCGCCGTTGACCGCGCCGTACAAGGCGGCGCTGGCGTACGATCATTCCAAGCAGCACGGCGGCGACTTTCCCTACACCCGGGCGACGCTGAACCGCGAACTGAAGCACGGGCTGGTCAACGACTGCATGACCGACGTCGTGGTCTATGGCGGCGCCAACGGGGTGAACATCCGTCGCGCGGCGGAAGACGCGGTCTGCGAGGCCATGGGCGGTCGCCTCGAAGGCGGGAGCTGCAACGTTCCCGTCGGTGGTTCGCCTGCCGCCCTTGCCTTCATCACCGAGAGCCTGGGCAGCAAGCTCGTCTTCGATGCCATCCTGAACGTCTGGATGGACGCACAGAGGAGCACCGACAAGACGGCGGTCGACCGGGTGGCGACCAGCCTGGCCGCCACCAGGATGATGTACATGGTGGCCAATCAGTTGCCGTTGCTCGACGCCGCCGGCACCTCGGCGGCAGAGCGCGCCTGGGCAGCCGCGTCGGAAGGGCCGCCGCCACGCGGCAACGCGCGTGACGTCTTCGCCCTGTTCTCGCGCGCCCGCCTACACGCCCCGCCGACCAGCGGGCCGATGACCGTGGTTGCCTTCTCCGATCCCAACGATCTTCTCAGCTACCGGCTCGTGCCGGGCCATCTTGGCGGCGACTTGAGGGACTTCCGCGTCATCAACGTGATCGTGTCGAACGACACCACCTACTTCAATTATGTCGAGCGCCCCGACACCGCACACTGCGGCTACACGTGGAATGCCTACGTGTTCGGCATGTTGGCGAAGGGCTATCGCGCCGGGAAGGCTTTGCCGTCGGTTGTTGGCCTGACAGGCGGCGGTGCGTGCCCCAACTTCGCCGCGCTCCTGGACTGAGGACGTCTCGAACGATCAGCCGTCGTAAGCCCGGCTGCCGGAATCGCGCAGCCACAGGCGCACCAGCAGGCGCTTGCGCTCGGCCTCGGGCCAGTCGCGGAACGCCGTGCGCTTGTGGCCCAGCGCGCGGTTGTCGATGATCTGCATCTGCCCTGGCTGGAACTGGAAGCGCGCCGACATGCCGGGCTCGTTCAGGATCGCCTCGAAGGCTTGAAGTGCCGCCGCGCCTTGCGGGTCGAGCTCCACGCCCGCGAGCTTCTGGCCGTTCTTCACCTGGAAGTGCGACAGCCGGGCGACCAGCCGGCCGTCCTTGGCTTCGAGCATCGGATGGTGCGTGGTCATGACATCACCGGGCGCATGCTCGCGCTGGCGATCGAAATAGAACGGCTGATAGAGCCGCGGCAGCAGGTCGGGATGGCGGCGCTGCATCTCGGCGTGCGCCGTGGCGAAGCTCACGATGCCGCTCACGCCGCCTTCCATCGCCGTGCGCAGGCACATCAGCCCGACATAGTGCGGCGGCACGTGGTTATAACTGTTGTCGGTATGGAAGTTCTGCTCGGCGTTGGTGACGTCGGGCCGCACACCATTGCCGGGCGGGCGGCCGAGATCGGTGACGTCGTAGATCGAGGTGCCGTCCCATTTCTGCGCCACTGGCCGAGCCACCAGCGAGGCGAGCAGCCACCACACCGCCCGCGCGCCGTCTGCCGACCAGCGTTCGACCGGCAGGCGATCGACGATGGCGAAGCCCGGCCCGTCGTCGATCGTGCGTTTGACCTCGCGCATGAAGGCGCGCGAGGCGTCGAGCGCGAAGTCGTCCGGTCGCAGCAGCAACAGCGGCAGGGGTTCGCGATCGAGCGCCGCCACGAGCTCGTCCAGTTCTCTCTCGACCTCGGCCGGCAGCGCGACGCGTCCGGCGTCGACGGGCAGCGTGTCGCCGCGCCACAGCAGCCGTTGCGGGAGCGTCTGGCCCAGCATCGGCTCAGTCGCGCAGAAGCTCGTTGATAGAAGTCTTCGAGCGCGTGCGCTCGTCGACCGTCTTCACGATCACCGCGCAATAGGTCGAGGGCCGGTCCGGACCGCCGCCGATATTGCCCGGCACCACCACCGAATAGGGCGGCACCTTGCCGACATGGATCTGGCCGGTGGCGCGATCGACCACCTTCGTCGTCGCCGAGATGAACACGCCCATCGACAGCACCGCGCCGGTGCCGACGATCACGCCCTCGACGACTTCCGAGCGCGCGCCGATGAAGCAGTTGTCCTCGACGATCACCGGGTTGGCCTGCAATGGCTCGAGCACGCCGCCGATGCCGACGCCGCCCGACAGGTGGCAGTTCTTGCCGATCTGGGCGCACGAGCCGACGGTCGCCCAGGTGTCGACCATGGTGCCGGTGTCGACATAGGCGCCGAGGTTGATGAAGGCGGGCATCACCACGACCGACGGCGCCACGTAGGAGCCGCGGCGGATCACCGAGCCCGGCACCGAACGGAAGTTCGCCTTGGCGAAGCGCTTGGCGTCCCAGCCCGTGGTCTTGAGCGGCACCTTGTCGAACCAGGGGGCGGCGCCCATGCCCGGGAACGCGGCACCGCCGTCCATCGGCACCGAGTCAAAGAGCCGGAAGGAGAGCAGCACGGCCTTCTTCAGCCACTGATTGACGATCCATTCGCCGCCGACTTTCTCCGCCGTACGGAAGCTGCCGTCGTCGAGGCCGGCGATTGCGGCCTCGATGGCGTCGCGCACCTCGCCCTTGGTGGCGCTGTTGATGCCGTCGCGCTTCTCCCACGCCGCATCGATGGCGGCTTCAAGCTGCTTGCTCATCGTTCCTCTCGAAAAATGCCGCCGGACCATAGCGTCGGGGGGCAGGGAGTCAATGTTCCGGCCTGCTGGGGGCGCGCCACTCCAGTGGCGCGTCATAAATCTTCCGGACCGCGCGCCTCCTGGCGCGCTCATGAGCGCGCGGGACGCGCGCGGTCCAGAAGAGCATGAGAAGACGCGCCACTGGAGTGGCGCGCCCCCAGCAGACC
>JAKFVH010000091.1 GCA_021732285.1 Reyranella sp.
TCGCTGAACTTGGGGAAGTTGAGAACGATCAGGCGCAGCCGTCCGACATGCGGCGCCAGGTCCTCGACCGGATCGGTGTTGGCGAGCGACACCGCGGGCCAGGCCGGCCGCTGCTGCCACTCGGCGAACGGCAGCGGCTCGAGGATGGTGGCGCTCCCCTTCTCGCTAAACAGCGGCATAGACTCGCTCCTTGAACGGCTGGGCGCCGATGCGCCTATAAGTGTCGACGAAGCGCTCGCCGTCGCCGCGATTGTCGAGATAGGTGTGCACCATGGCATCGACCGCCTCGACCACCTTGTCGGCGGTCACGGCCGGCCCGAGGATGGCGCCGATCGCCGTCTTGCCGAAGTCGACATCACCGCCCAGGCTCAGCTGGTAGAGCTCGACGCCGTTCTTGTCGACGCCGAGGATGCCGATATGGCCGACGTGATGATGGCCGCAGGCGTTGATGCAGCCCGAGATCTTGATCTTCAGGTCGCCGATGTCGTGCTGGCGCGCGAGCTCCGCGAAATGGTTGGAAATGCGCTGCGCCACCGGGATCGAGCGCGCATTGGCGAGCGCGCAATAGTCGAGCCCCGGGCAGGCGATGATGTCGGTGATCTTGCCGACATTGGCCTCGGCGAAACCCAGCCGACCCAGCGCGCGCCACACCGCCGGCAGCTCCTCGACCGCGACATGCGGCAGGATCAGGTTCTGCTCGTGGCTGACGCGGATCTCGCCCTGGCTGTAGGCGTCGGCGATGTCAGCCACGCCTTCCATCTGCACCGCGCTGGCATCACCCGGCGGCGCGCCGGCAGGTTTTAGCGACGCCGTGACGATGCGGTAGCCCGCCATGCGGTGCGGCGCCACGTTCGATTTCAGCCACAGCGCGAACTCGCGGTCTTCCAGCTTCAGCCCCTCGACCTCGGCCACGACGGCCGGCCGATGCGGCAAGGGCGGCGGCGCGAACTGGCGGGCAATCGCCTCGATGGTCTCGGCCGGCAACTTCAGTGCGCCGTCCTTGATCGCGGCGTACTCGGCCTCGACTTCTTCGCGCATCTTCTCGGCGCCGATCTCGTGCACCAGAATTTTTATGCGCGCCTTGTAGAGGTTGTCGCGACGACCGTAGCGGTTGTAGACGCGCAGCGTCGCCTCGAGATAGGCCAGAAGCTCGTCGCGCGGCAGGAACTCGCGCAAGGTCTTGCCGATCATCGGCGTGCGGCCGAGGCCACCGCCCACGATCACCTCGAAGCCGACCTCGCCCGCCTCGTTCGCCCACAGGCGCAGGCCGATGTCGTGCACGCGCACGGCGGCGCGGTCGTTGGGCGAGCCGGTGATGGCGATCTTGAACTTGCGCGGCAGGAAACTGAATTCGGGATGCAGCGTCGACCACTGGCGCACGATCTCGCACCAGATGCGCGGGTCCTCGATCTCGTCGATGGCGGCGCCGGCATAGTGGTCGGCGGTGACGTTGCGGATGCAGTTGCCCGACGTCTGCATGGCATGCATGTCGACTTCGGCCAGGGCGGCCAGCGCATCCGGCGCGTCCTCGAGCTTGATCCAGTTGAGCTGAAGGTTCTGGCGCGTCGTGAAGTGGCCGTAGCCGCGGTCGTACTTGCGCGAGATGTCGGCGAGCTTGCGCAGCTGATGCGACGACAGCGTGCCGTAGGGAATGGCAATGCGCAGCATGTAGGCGTGGAGCTGCAGGTAGAGCCCGTTGGTCAGCCGAAGCGGCTTGAACTGCTCCTCGGTGAGCTCGCCCGCGATGCGACGGCGCACCTGGTCTCGGAACTGTTCGACGCGCTCGCCGACCAGCGTGCGATCGTAGTCGTCGTAACGGTAGAAATGGGTATCAGGCATAACGCACCGCCTCGGCGGCGATGGCGTCGAAGGTGAGCCCCGAGGCGCGGATCTTCTCGCGCAGGCTTATAGGCTCGATGCGGCCGTCGTCGTCCTCGCTCACCGCCACCAGGAAGGGATCGATCACGCCGAAGGCTTCTACGCGAGCGCGCTCCAGCAGGATCTCGCCGGCACGCTTGTCGCGCGCCACGGCAGCGCGCTCGAGCCTCGGCGTCCACTGGCCGGCATCGTCGAGGAACACGACGATGCCGTCGACCAGGCGGTTGGCGGAGGCGACCGTGAGGTCGCCGCTCAGGTTCTTGGCCATCAGGACACCTTTGCCAAAGGCTGTTGCCCCTCTTCGGGGAAATCGGCTGCGGCCAGGGCGGCCACCTCGCCGACGATGATGAGGCTGGGGCCGGCGTCGCCATGGGAATGGGGGGCGGCGAGCCGCGCCAGGTCGGAGAGACGGCCGGTCGAGACCCGTTCGTCGGGTCGCGTGCCGTTCTCGACGATGGCAACCGGTGTGGTGGGATCAGCACCGGCGCCCAGCAGACGATCGCGCACGGAGGCAGCCTCCGTGGCGCCCATGTAGATGGCCAGCGTGTGGCCCTGCGCGGCGAGCGCCGGCCACGTGGCCTCGCGGCTGCCTTCAGCGCTGTGACCCGAGACGAAGGTGACGGCCGAGGCGAGCTTGCGATGCGTCAGCGGAATGCCGACCGATGCCGCGCAGCCCAGCGCCGCAGTGACGCCCGGCACGATCGCAACCGGCAGGCCTGCCTGGCGCAACGCCTCGACCTCCTCGCCGCCGCGGCCGAAGATGAAGGGATCGCCCGCCTTCAGGCGCACCACCGTCTCGCCGGCGCGCACGCGGCGGACCAGCTCGACGTTGATCTCGTCCTGCGTCCAGCGGGCGTGGCCTTTGCGCTTGCCCACCGCGACGAGCTCGGCGTCGCGGCGCGCACGCGCCAGAACCGCCGGCGGCACGAGATCGTCGTGCAGGATGGCGTCGGCCTCGCGCAGCAGCTGTGCGGCCTTGAGCGTCAGAAGATCGGGATCGCCGGGGCCGGCGCCGACGATGTGGGCGATGCCCACGGATGCCAGGCGGCGGCGGGCATCATCCAGTTCGCCAAGGGCGGTACGGCGAGCGCCGGCATCGTCGCCGGCCAGGACCAGGCGCGCCGCCGGTCCCTCGACCAGCCGGCGCCAGAAGGTGCGGCGGCGGGCGGGATCGACGATCAGCGCGTTGACCTGGGCGCGGAAGGTCGCGGCCAGCCTGGCCAGGTTGCCGATGCGCTCGGGCAGGACCGCCTCGATGCGGCCGCGCAGCGTAGCCGCGAGCGTCGGCGAAGCGCCGCCGGTCGAGATCGCCACCACGACGTCGTCGCGGTCGACGATCGCCGGCAGGATGAAATCGCAGAGCGCCGGCCGGTCGGCCACGTTCACCGGCACGCCGAGCGACTTGGCGACCCGTTGGGCGATCGTGTCGTGCTCGAGATCGCCGGTGGCAATGAAGACCGCGGCCGCGCCGCGCAGATCGTCGACCCGGACGTCGGGAAGCTGCCGCACCTCGGCACCAGCCGAGCGCGCCAGGGCCGCGCGACGGTCGGCGGCAGGCCCCTCGCCCACCACCACGACCCTGCGGCCCAAAAGATCGAAGAACAACGGCAGGTGCTTCACAGCACGGCGACCCGCAGCAGGACGTTGAAGCCCAGCATGGCGGCGGCCTGACTTGCGGCGAACACCCAGGGCTTGGCGCCCGGATAACGGTCGAAAAACTGGGACATACGCAGGACTCCCGCCTGATCTTCTCGATCTGGCGTGTCTTCGCATATTCGCCATGACTTGAATTACCGAAGGTCCGGCGAGAACGAGCATTTCTTGCCGCCAGCTGGATCGGAGAAGAAATTTTTCCTCCCCTTGACCCCCGGGAGACCCTGCCTAAATCAAGGCCGTCCCCCGTGCCCATCCCGGGGCGGGGGCGTCAAGCACATCGCTCACTGGAGGATGATGATCATGCGAACCTTTGACTATTCCCCGTTCTATCGCGCCACCGTTGGCTTCGACCGGGTCTTCGACCTGCTCGATTCGGTGGCCAGCCAGTCCGGCTCCAACGGCTATCCGCCGTACAACATCGAAAAGTCAGGCGACAACGCCTACAAGATCGTGATGGCGGTGGCGGGCTTCGCCGAGGCCGAGCTGAACGTGACCCAGAAGGAGAACGAGCTTTTGGTCACCGGCCAGACCGCGCAGAACGGCCAGGACGAGAAACAGTATCTCTATCGCGGCATCGCCGGCCGTAACTTCGAGCGCCGCTTCCAGCTCGCCGACCATGTGAAGGTCGTCGGTGCGAAGCTCGCCAACGGCCTGCTGACGATCGAGCTGCAGCGCGAGATCCCGGAGGAGAAGAAGCCCCGAGCGATCCCCGTCGAGGCGGCCAAGCCGGCACTGACGCACTGACCGTCAGTTGCTCAAGTGAGGAAGGCGTTGCGGGCAACCGCAGCGCCTTTTTCGTTGCGGCGGTCCGAAACGAGCCGGACAATGCCGCCATGACCCTATCCGCCCAGCTCACCCATTTCGGCGTCCACACGACCGATCTCGACCGCATGGTCGACTTCTATACGCGCATCATGGGCTTCGTGATCAGCGATCAGGGCACCGGCCGCTCCGGCGCGCGCGTGGTGTTCATGACCCAGAACCCGGAATGCCATCACCAGTTCGTGCTGTTCGACGGCAAGCCCGCGGACCTGCCCTACAACCCGGTGAACCAGATCTCCTACCGGCTCGATTCGCTCGACACGCTGAAGGGCTACCGCCGGACACTGATCAAGGAAGGTATCACCGAGCACCGCGTGACCGACCACGGCAACGCCTGGGCGCTCTACTTCAAGGATCCCGAGGGCAATCCGGTCGAGCTCTATGTCGATTCGCCCTTTTATACGCCGCAGCCCTGCGGCGAGCCGCTCGACCTCGACCAGCCCAACGACGAGATTTTACGCCGCACCGAAGCCATGTGCCGCAGCCGACCACGCTTCATGACGCGCGAGGCATGGATGCAAGACATCCAGGCAAAGCTCGACGCGCGATAGCTCTTCCTCCCAGCGCGTAGCGCGGGGAGGTGCCCCCGCAGGGGGCGGAGGGGTCATGAGCATCAACAGCGTTGCCCATGACCCCTCCGGCCCTTCGGGCCACCAAGGCGCTTTTGGCGCGAAGCGCCAGAACGCCCACCCAGCTTCGCTGGGGAGGAAGCTTCTACTTCGCGTACTTGCCGCCGGTCTGCGGCGTGTGCGGGCCCTCACCGCCCTTGTCCTTGTGCTGCGAGCGTGTGGTGCGCGCCCAGGTGCGCTTGAGCTCGTCCTTCACGTTGAACTTGAGCGTGCCGACCTTCTCGATGGTGAGCTCGATCTTGTCGCCGTCCATGAAGGAGTTGAGCCCGCGGTGGTTGGTGCCGGTGGCCAGGATGTCGCCGGGATTGAGCGTGTGGATCGAGCTTGCCCATTCGATCGAGCGCGGAATCTGATGCGCCATGTCGTTGGTGTTGAACTTCTGCATCACCTGCCCGTTGTTGGTGAGGGTGATGTTTAGATTCTGCGGATCGGAAATCTCGTCGGCGGTGACGATCCACGGCCCGATCGGCGCGAAGGTGTCGCGCGACTTCATCTGGAAGAAGACGTTGCCCGGCGGCGGCAGGCCGCGCGCCGAGCCGTCGATGAAGCAGGTATAGCCGAAGATGTGCTTCATGGCGTCGGCCTGGCTGACGCGCGTCGCGGGCTTGCCCATCACCAGCGCAAGCTCGGCCTCGCCCTCGAAGATGCTGGCCGGCACGTCGGGCAGCACCATGGTGTCGCCGTCGCCGATCACCGCCGAGGCCGCCTTGTGGAAGGCGTTGATCTGCGGCTTCTCCTTCAGCGTGCCGTCTTCCATGTAGTTCACGGCCATGCAGACGATGTTACCGGGCTTCGGCACGGGCGGACGCAGGCGCACGTCCTTCAAGGGCACGCCCTTGCCGTCCGCGGCGGCCTTCTCGACCTTGGCCTTGTGGCTGTCCCACTTGGCGATCAGTCCGATGATCAGGTCGCGCGTGTCGATATGCGGGATGTCTTTTACCGCGTCGGTGACGTCGACGACGGCGTCGCCCTTGATGACGCCCAGGCGATAGTCGTTGAAATAGCAGAGCTTCACTTCTGGTCTCCTTCGAATACCTTCTTGGCGACATTGGCCGCCGACATGGCCACGGGCCATCCGCCGTAGAAGGCGAGATGGGTTATGAGCTCGAGCAGCTCTTCCTTCTTGACGCCGTTGTTGATGGCGCGCTGGAAGTGGCCGGTCTGCTGCTCGGTGCGATTGAGCGCCACCAGGGCGGCGCAGGTGATCAGGCTGCGGTCGCGCTTGGAGAGGCCGGGCCTCTCCCAGACGTCGCCGAACAGCACGTTGTCGGTCAGGTCGACCAGTTTGGGCGCAAACGCGCGCAGCGCATCGCGGGCAGCCGACGAATCGGCGGGTCGCTTGGACATGTTTCTTCCCTCCTCTACTTGGAACTCCTGGATCAGGGGCTGGCGTGGCCGATGAAGCGCTCGGGCGGACGCTCGCCCCATTGCGACTGGAAGCCCTCCTCCGCGCTCAGCAGATGGCCGCCGTTGGCCGCGTTCAGGCGGTCGGTGTCGGCCCAGCGCTCGTGCACGCGGCCCCACGGGTCGGACCAGTAGTCGTAGACCTGGCTGCCCAGCAGGTGGCGGCCGATGCCCCACATGTGCTCGTACTTGCCGACCTTCTTGATGTGCTCGTGGTCCTGGAAAATGGCGTCGATGTCCTGCGCCTCGTAGGAAACGTGGTTCAGGCCGGTCTTCTCGTTGTGCACGCAGAACAGCACGTGATGGTCGACATACTCGTCGCCGCGATCGAGCCGGCTGAAGGCGCCGATGACGTTCTCCTTGTCGCCGGCATAGACGTCGTCCGATCGGATCATGCCCAGCGTCTCGCGGAACCAGGTCACCGTCTCCTTGACCTTGGGCGTCGACAGCACGCCGTGCCCGATGCGCTGGATCGCCGTCGGCGACTTGCTGAGCCGCATCAGCCGGCCCTTGCGGCGCAGCGGATCGCTGCCGGTATTTACCGGGTCGCGTTCCACCTTGGTCGGCGGCACGGTCGACATGCCGTGGATCACCTCGATCTGGTAGCCGTTGGGTTCCTTCAAGCGAACGCGCTTGCCGCCGCCCGGCTCGTTCAGGGTTTCTATGCCCGAGGCGCCCGGCAGCTTGGCGAGCCGCTTGAGATCGTCCTCGCTCGCCGCGTGATAGGCGAAGCCGATGAACTTGGTACCACCCTTGTGCACGGCATGCAGGTGATGATGGCCGTCGACGCCGCGCATATAGAGCGAGTCAGGCGTGCGCTCGGCGCGGATCAGGCCGAAATGGGTGAGAAACTCCTCCATCTCGTCGAGGTCGGGCGCTTCCATGCGTGGGAAGGCGAATTCGGCAGCTTTGATTGCGACCATGGTTTCCTCCTGTACTTAGGCTGGTGTCTTGAACTTGTCGGGCAGGCGTTCCTCGTTGCCGAGAGCGACGCGGCGGACGCCGTCGCTGTCGGGGCTGGCCGGGAAGCCGACCGCGGAGCGCGGCGCGGGCACCTCGACCACCTTGTTGGAGAGGCGGCCGACGCCGGTCACCTCGACATCGATCGTGTCGCCCGTCTCGAGCGGGCGGGAGTTGGCGGGCGTGCCGGTCAGCAGGATATCGCCCGGCAGGAAGGTCATGTGGCGCGCGAGGTCGGCGATCAGGTAGCCGCAGTCGAAGATCTGCTCGCTGATGGCGCCTTCCTGCACCATCTTGCCGTTCTTGTAGGACCGCAGGGTCGACTTGCGCACATCGACGCCCGAGACCAGGCCCGGGCCGATCGGGCAGAAGCCGTCCATGCCCTTCACCCGCAGCATCGAGCCCGCATCGGTGTCGCGGAAGTCGTGGCAGCCGAAATCATTGGAGGGCGCGAAGCCCGCGATGCAGTCCCAGGCCTCCTCGGCCGAGACGTTGCGTGTGACCTTGCCGAACACGACGGCCATCTCGCCCTCATAGTTCACGTACTTGTAACCCTTGGGCTTGATCAGCTCGCCCTTGTGGGCGTTGAGCGCCGTCAGTGGCTTCTGGAAATAGGTCGGCGATTTGGGCGGCGTGCGGCTGTTATTGAACTCGAAGTAGCGCGAGATGTAGTTCACGTGCACGCAGATGATCTTGGTCGGCGTGCAGGGTGGCAGGTGCACGACCTCGTCCTCGGAGCAGGTGCGGCCGTCGGAGAACACGATGCGGCCGTCCTTGAACTCGACCCAGTACTCGCTGCCGTCCTTCACCACATGCCGCACTTCCTTGCGCGGACCTTCAAGCACGCTCATCTGACCAATCTCCCCTTCAACGCATGTTGGCGCGCAACCACTGGACGGTGGCTGCCACCGCCTGGTCGTCGATGCCGTAGAAACCGTGATAGTGTGACGCCCCGCAGGGCTCGGCCGAGCTGCTCTTGGGGCCACCGCCATCGAGGGTGACGATGTCGACCTTGGGCGCGCCGGTCAGCAGCGCCTTGAAGCGGTCGGCATCGGCCGGCGTCGACACGCGGCAGGAATCGAGCCTGTGGCGCAGCAGCATCACCGGCACGTTGATGCGGCCGAGATCGCCCACGCTACTGGCACTGCCGCCGCCTTCGCTGCCCATCAGCGTGCCCGAGGAGATCACCGCTGCATCGGGCCGCACGGCCGACTGCTTGGCGAAAACGGCCACCACCGGCAGCGAGCCGCGGCTGGTGCCGACGATGGCGACCGGAGGCGCCACCTTGCGCGCCTCGGCGATCACCGCGGCAACGTCGCTGGCGTAAGCAGCCGTGAAGCGATAGCCGCGCGTGCCGCGCTGGTCGCTTGCAATGTCAGGCACGAACACCGCGTAACCTGCCTTGACGTAGGCAGCGCGGGTGCGCACCAGGTGGTTCTCGCGCAGGCCGCTGCCGATATTGCCCTGGGCATCGAGGTCGAGCACGCCATCGCCGCCCGCCATCAGCACGATGCTGCCGACCGGCGCTGCCGGTCGGTCGACCAGCACGCGCAGCGTGGCGCCGGGCCGCGGCGTCAGTGTGAGCACGCTCTCGGCCGCCCACGCCGGCAGCGCCGACGCGACCAGCAGCAGGGCCAGGAGGACGGCGCGCACGATCATCCGCCCTTCGCCTCCTGGATCGCGCGCCACACGTTCTGCGCCGTGGCGGGCATGGCCACGTCCTTGACGCCGAGCGGCGCCAGCGCATCCATGATGGCGTTCATCACCACCGGCATGGCGCCGACGGTGCCCGCCTCGCCCGCGCCCTTGGCGCCCAGCGGATTGTATTGCGTGGGCACCGGGTTGCTCTTGATCTCCATGCTCGGGATCATCTGGGCAGTCGGCATGGCGTAATCGAGGAAGCTTGCCGTCAGCAGCTGGCCGCTTTCGCGGTCCCACACCACCTGTTCGCTCAGGATCTGGCCGATGCCCTGGGCGACGCCGCCATGGATCTGGCCCTTCAGCCCGATCGGGTTCATCACCGTGCCGACATCGTCGACCACGGCGTAGCGGTCGACGGTGACGGTGCCCGTCTCCGGATCGACCTCGGCCTCACAGATGTGGCAGCCGTTGGGGAAGGTGTCCTTTTGGCCGAGGAAGGTCGCGTTCTCGTACAGCCCGCCCTCGAAGCCTCCTTTCGGCCACTTGGTCGGATTGAACGCCGCCATCGCCACCTGCTTCAGCGACACGGTCTTGTCGGTGCCCTTGACCGTGAAGTTGCCGTCCGTGAACTCGATGTCCTGCTCGCCCGCCTCGAGCAGGTGACCGGCGAGCTTCTTGCCCTTGTCGATCACCTTGCCCGCGGCCATGAACAGGGCCGAGCCGCCCAGCACCGTCGAGCGCGAGCCGTTGGTGCCCATGCCGAAGGCCACGCGGTCGGTGTCGCCGTCGATGTACTGCACGTCCTTGGGGTCGATGCCCAGCCGCTCGTTCAGGATCTGCTTGAACATGGTCTCGTGGCCCTGCCCCTGGGCCTTGGTACCCATCAGCAAGGCTGCGGTGCCGCTGGGATTGAAGCGGATTTCGGCATACTCGGGCTGCGCCGTCCCGGCCGCCTGCTCGATGGCGTTGACGATGCCAAGCCCGCGCAGCTTGCCGTGCTTCTGCGACTCCGCCTTGCGCGCCGCGAAGCCTGCAACGTCGGCAAGCTTCAGCGCCATGTCCAGGTTCTCCTCGAACTTGCCGCAATCGTAGAACGGCCCGACCGGACTCTGATAGGGCAGAGCCGATTCCGGCAGCATGTTCTTGCGTCTGAGCTCGATGCGATCAATGCCGAGCTCGCGCGCCGCATCGTCGATCAGCCGCTCGATCAGGTAGATCGCCTCCGGCCGCCCGGCGCCGCGATAGGGCGCCGTCGGGTTGGTGTTGGACAGCACGCCCACGACGTTGATGTAGGCCTTGGGGATCAGATAGACGCCCAGCACCGTGCCGATCATGCCGAACGGCGACAGGAGATTGCGGTCGGAGCCGACATAGGCGCCGATGTTGGCCAGCATGTTGAGGCGCAGCGCGACGAACTTGTTGTCCTTGTCGAGCGCCAGCTCGATCTCGCCGATATTGTCGCGGCCGTGCTCGTCGGCCATCACGGCCTCGCTGCGCTCACACGTCCACTTCACCGGACGCAGGAGCTTGCGTGCGGCCCACAGGGTCAGGCGGTGCTCGATGTACTGCCAGCCCTTGGTGCCGAAGCCGCCGCCGACATCCTGGGCGATCACCCGCATCTTGCTCTCGGGCACCTTGAAGACGTTCTGCGCCAGCATGTTGCGCACGCGATGGGGATACTGGACGTCGGCGTAGAGGATCAGGCGATCCTCGCCCTGGTCGTAGACGCCAAGCGTGCCGCGCGGCTCCATGTACTGGGCATGCACGCGCGTGATCACGTAGCGCCGCTTGATGACCTTGGCCGCGCCCTTGATCGCCTCGTCGGTGGCGGCCTTGTTGCCGCGCTCGACGTTGTTGGAGATGTTGTCCGGGCAGTCGTCCCACACCGCGGGCGCGCCGGGCTTCACCGTGTCCTCGGTGCTGGTGACCGACGGGATCGCCTCGTAGTCGATGACGACCAGCTCGGCCGCGTCCTTGGCTTCAGCCAGCGTGTCGGCGACCACCATCACCACCGGATCGCCGACATAGCGCACGCGGTCGGTCACCAGCGGCGGCCGCTGCGGCGCGTACATCGGCTTACCGTCGGGCCGCTTGCGCGGCATGTTGGCCTTGGGCATGCCGAGCCCGTCGGCCACCACATCGTGGCCGGTCAGGACCGCGGCGACACCGGGCGCCTTCTTCGCTTCCTCGATGTCGATCGACTTGATCTTTGCGTGCGCGTGCGGCGAGCGCACGAACACTGCGTAGGCCTGCCCGGGCAGATTGACGTCGTTGATGTAGCGACCCTGGCCGCGCAGCAGGCGCGGATCCTCGAAACGCAGGACTGGCTGACCGATACCGTACTTGCTCATGATATTCCCCGTACTGCGCGCACTTTACGACTGGTTGACGACATGGGCGAGCGGCCGCCAGCGCGCCATGTCCTGCTCGACGCGGGCGCGGAATTCACTCGGTGTGCTGACCCGCGTGTCGTTGCCCAGCTCCTCGAGCTTGGCCTTGATCTCCGGCTTTGCCATCGCCTGGCGAAGCGCATCGTTCAGGCGATCGCGCAGCGCAGGGGGCAGGCCCGCCGGCGTGGCGAAGCCCAGCCACGAAACGACGTCGTAATCAGGCACCAATGTCTCGGCGACCGTCGGCACGTTGGGGAAGCCCGGATGGCGTTCCTTGGAGGTGACGGCGAGCGCCCGCAGCTTGTCGGTCTTCAGCATGGGCTGGGCGTTGGAGAAGGTGATGACCTGCATGTCGAGCCGGCCGCCTATAAGGTCGTTGTAGGGAGCCTGCAGGCCGCCTCTGTACGGCACATGGGTCATCTTGGCGCCGGTCTGTGACAGCAGCAGTTCCATCGCCATGTGCAGGGTCGAGCCGATTCCCGAGGTCCCGTAGGTGATCTCGCCCGGCCGACGCTTGGCCTCGTCGAGGTAGGCCTGAATGGTCTTGAAGCGCGACTCGGGCGCCACAGTGAAGACGAAGGGAAAGCGCGTGACGATGGCGACGAAGTCGAAGTCACGCAGCACGTCGTAGGAGAGCGTACGGTCGGTCGCCGAGACCACCGCCTGCCCGCCGGTCATCACGTAGAGCACGCTGCCGTCGGGCTTCATGCGCGCGATCTGTGACGCCGCCAGCCGCTCGGCGGCGCCGGGCTTGGGCTCGACCATGATCTGCACGCCCAAAATCTCGGTCAGCGGCACCGAGAGATGGCGCGCGATGGTGTCGGGATTGGAGCCGGCGTCGTAGCCGTGGATCACGCGGATGGGGTTGGCCGGCCAAGCCTGTGCCCGCACGATCGATGGCGCAGCTAGCGTCGCTGCCGACAAGAGAAGTGTCCGGCGTTTCATGGTGACCTCATCGCTGGGGGCGCGCCACTCCAGTGGCGCGTCTTCTCATAAGTCGGACCGCGGTCGTCCCGCCCGCCTCATGAGCAGGCCAGCGGCCCGCGGTCCCGAAGAGCATGACGCGCCACTGGAGTGGCGCGCCCCCAGCAAAGACCTTCATGCCTTCCTCCGCTTCGCCGTGCGTACGCCATCCATGGTGAGGCCCGGCACTTCCGACGCCACCTGCTCGACGGTGGTGCGGATGTGTTTCTCGATCAGGGCGCAGGAAAGGCCGACGTCGCGCGCCAGCACCGCGTCGCGCAACTCGAGGTGCTCATTCTGGCGGCGCGAGCGAGCGTGAATCACCTTCAGCCAGTGGTAGCGGCGCGCCTGGTCGAACAGCTCGCTGCGGAAATGCAGCGACCACGGCGAGGTGCAGGTCGCCACCAGGGAATCATGGAAGCGCTTGTGCCGCTTGTCCCACTCTCGCTTGACGCTGACCGGATCGTTCACCTTGGGCGGCGCCAGCTTGTTCAGCAGGAAGTAGGAGCTGACGATCTCGGCCTCCCAGGCGTCGGTGCCATGGCGGATCGCGTCGGTAAGCGTCCGCGTCTCGAGGTAGACGCGCAGCTCCGAGAGATCGAGGAAGTCCGCCAGCGAAATCGGCGCCACGCTGAAGCCGCGGCCGGCCTCGGTGCGCGCGAGCCCCTCCGACACCAGATGCGACAGCGCCTCACGCAAGGTGCCGACCGAGGTGTCGTAGCGCTGGCGCAGTTCGCCGAAGCGCAGGCGCTGGTCGGGTTTCAGGACGCAGCACAAGATGTCCTCGCGCATGCGGCGCAGCACGTCGAAGGTGGCGGCATCCTCCGCCCGCACGTCCTGCGGCGCCGTCGTGGCAGCGGCGCGGTCGGTGATGTCGAGGGGCATCTTCAGGATCTTGGCCATGGTGTCCTCAAACGCCGAGATAGGCTTCGCGGATGTGGGGTTGCTGCAAGAGATCGGCCGGCAGGCCGGTGCTGACGATGCGCCCCTGCTCCAGCACATAGGCGCGGTCGGCGACATCGAGCGCCTTTAGCACGTTCTGCTCGACCAGCAGCACGGCGGCGCCGTCCTGGCGTACGCGGGCGATGATGTCGAACATGTCGTCGACGATGGTCGGCGCCAGACCGAGCGACGGCTCGTCGAACAGCACGATGCGCGGGCGCGCCATCAGCGCGCGGCCGATCGCC
This sequence comes from Reyranella sp., assembly GCA_021732285.1. Taxonomy (GTDB): domain Bacteria; phylum Pseudomonadota; class Alphaproteobacteria; order Reyranellales; family Reyranellaceae; genus Reyranella. Next base: position 13,531 of record JAKFVH010000091.1, read on the forward strand.
ACCATCTGCTGCTGGCCGCCCGACAGCTCGCCGGCGGGCTGGCGGCGCTTGTCGCGCAGGATCGGGAACAGGCCGTAGACGCGCTCGAGCGATTCCTGGCGATGCGCGCGTGCCGAGGCCAGGTAGCAGCCGAGCTCGAGGTTCTCCTCGACCGACATCTTGACGAACAGTCGCCGGCCCTCCGGCACGAGGGCGATGCCGTGGCTGCAATAGTCGTGGGCGCGCACGCCTGTCATGTCGGCGCCATCGAAGCGCAGATCGCCCTTGCGGCAACGCAACAGGCCTGCCATGGCATTGATCAGCGTGGTCTTTCCGGCACCGTTAGGACCGATCACCGCCACGATCTCGCCGGCATCGACGTCGAGCGAGACGTCCCAGATGGCCGTGGCATCGCCGTAACCGACGTGCAGGTTGCGGGCTTCAAGCAGCATAGGCTTTGCCCAGATAGATGCTGACGACGCGCGGATCGCGCATGACCTCGCGCGGCTTGCCCAGTGCAAAGAGCTTGCCTTCGTTCAGCACGGCGACACGGTCGGACAGTTCGACGACGGCGCGCATCAGGTGCTCGACGAACACGATGGTGGCGCCCTGGGCGCGAATGGCGCGCACCAGGCGGATGGCATTGTCGATCTCGGCCGGATTGAGGCCCGACAGGACCTCGTCGAGCAGCAGGAGCTTGGGTCGCGCGGCGAGTGCCCTCGCCAGCTCGAGGAACTTGCGCTCGTGCAGGTTCAGGCCGGCCGGCAGCACCTCTTCCTTGCCGCCCAGTCCCGTGAAGCCGATCCAGTGCAGCGCCTCGTCGCGCATCTCGGCCTTGGAGCGCCGCGGCCCGCCGAAGGTGGCGCAGAGCGCCACGTTGTCTAAAACGGTCATGTTGGCGAACGGCCGCGGGATCTGATAGGTGCGCGCCACGCCACGGCGGGCGATCTCGTGCGCCGGGTCGCGGCCGATTTCCGCGCCGTCGAGCGTGATGGCGCCGCTGGTGAGCGGATAGAAGCCCGAGATCACGTTGATCAGCGTCGTCTTGCCCGAGCCGTTGGGCCCGACCAGGCCGAAGATCTCGCCCTCGTGAACGTCGAGGTCGACGCCGGCCAGTGCCTGCAGGCCGCCGAAGCGCTTGGTCACGCCCCTCACCTGCAGGATCGAGCGCTCGCTGATCTGCGGTGCAGTGGTCGGGACGACCGGGACCACTTCCGCTCGTGTCGCCACGGGCGCCGCTCGACGACGCTTCAACCAGGCCTGAATGGCGGGAATGACGCCATCGGGCAACCACAGGATGGCGGCGATCAGGATCAGACCGACGATGGCGCGACCCATGATCGCCTCGCCGCCGCTGATGAAGGCATAGAGCAAGGCGGTGATGGCGGTGGCACCGATCGCCGGCCCGAGCCAGTGGCGCGCCCCGCCCAGCACGCTCATCAGCACGACATAGAGACCCACCGTGAGCTCGAAGGTGCCGGCCACGGTGATGAAGCCGACATACATGGCATGGATGCCGCCGACGGCGCCGGCGATACCGGCCGACAGCGCGAAGGCCGCGATCTTGTAGCGGAAGGTCGGCACGCCCTTGGCCTCGGCGACATCCTCATCGTCATGGATGGCAAACAGGCCGAGGCCAAGACGCGCATGGGCGACCCACCACGCCGTGGCGATCGTGAGCACGCACATTGCGAAGCCCAGGATGTAGATCGTGCCGGTCTGCGTCGGCATGAGGTCGGGCAGCGGCACGGCGCTCATGAAGACGCCGCCGCCGCCGTCGATCGGCGTGTTGAGGATGATGGTGGCGATGACGAAGGTCACCGCGAGGGTGAGCAGCGCGAACAATTCGCCGCGCAGCCGGCGCAGGCGGAACACCACGGCGCCGATGCCGGCCGCCAGCAAGGCGGCCAACGCGGCCGCGATCGGCACGGTGATCAGGAAAGGCACGCCGAACTTGGTGGTGAGGGCCGCCGTCGTGTAGACGCCGACGCCGAAGAAGGCGGCATGGCCCAGGCTGAAGTAGCCGGCAAAGCCGCTCAGCAGCGCCCAGCTCGTCGACAGCGAGACCCAGAAGAAGATGAGATAGATGAAGGACTCGTAGAACGCCGGCATCTTCGCCATCGGCAGGAAGGCGAGCGCGACGATGGCGGCGGCCGCCGCTGCCTTCGGCAGGTCGCGGGCGGCGTTCACAGCCATTCCGGATCCCACAGCAGGATGGCGATCAGCACCGAGAACGACACGACCGGCGCCCAGGCCGGCTCGAAGACCGCCATGGCGATCGATTCGCTGGCGCCGATCAGCATGCCGGCCAGCAGAGCGCCCAGCGGATTGCCCAGCCGGCCGATGATGACGACGGCGAACACCACGCCCAGCCAGGCCCAGATCTGCGTCGGAGCGAGGGTGGCGATCAACGCGATGAAGGTGCCGGCGATCGCGGCGTAGGCCGCCCCCATGCCCGACAGGAGATAGGCGAGCTTCTTGTGGTCGACGCCGTAGGCCGCGGCGATGTCGGCGTCCTCGGCGGCGGCGCGCAGCGCCTTGCCGACGTAGGTCTTGCGCAGCCACAGCCAGGTGCCCCAGGCCAGCAGCCCCGCGACCATGCAGAGCACGAGCTCGAGCACGGGGATGTAGAACCCGCCCACCTTGATCGACATGGTCGAGTAGTGCGTCTCGAAGCGCCGGTAGTCGGCGGTCCAGTAGAGCTGGATCGCGACTTCGAGGATGACGGCGAAGCTGAAGGTGATGAGCAGCGAGGCGAGCTCGTTCACCTTGAAGCGGTCGAACAGCCAGTGTTGCGCCAGGCCGATCAGGAACATCACCGGCACGATCATCGCCGCCGCCCACCACGGCGCCACGTGATAGGTCGTGCCGAGCTCGTAAGTCAGGTAGGCGGCGAGGAAGGCGAGCGCGAAGTGGCTGAGATTGACCAGCCGCAGCAGGCCCCAGCTCAGGCTGAGGCCGAGCGCCAACAGGCCATACATCCCACCCGCCAGGACGCCGGAGATCAGCGCCTGGCCGAGAAGCGTGGCGGAAGGCACTACTCCCTCCCCAGCGAAGCTGGGGAGGTGGCGCCGTCATACGGCGACGGAGGGGTCATGAGCGTCCGCACTGATGCCCATGACCCCTCCGCCCGCTTCGCGGGCACCTCCCCACGCGAAGCGTGGGGAGGAAAAGAGGGATCACGTCGCAATGAGCTTCACTCCCGGCGCGACAAACTGCTTCGGCCAGATGACCTTCCACTGCTTGTCCTGCACCTGGCGAATCAGCTGCGCCGGTTCGCCGTGATTGTAGAGGCCGTCGAATTTGGTCGGACCATAGACCGTGGTCACGACGTTCTTCTTCAGCCAGGCGGCGATCTGCTTGTCCTCCAGGCTTTTAGCCCCATTCACGCCCGCCTCGAGGATCTGCCAGGCCGCGACCATGCCGGCCGCCTGCGCATCGATGATGGCGTACGGCAGGTTCGCCTTGGTGGCGCGCTCCTTGTAGAGCTCGGCGATCTTCTTCATGCCGGGCCGGCTCATGAACGGCTCGTCGGGCTCGAGGAAGGTCGACGACCAGACGAGGTTGCCGTCGGGCGACAGCGCCAGCGGCCCCGGTGCGGGATAGAGGTGGAAGCTGGTCTTGGGCGTGTAGTCGAGCTTGCGCAGCGATTCGAGGATCTGGTTGCTCTCGAGGCCGAGCGAGCCCACCCACAGGAAGTCGGCATTGGCCTCCTTCACGCGGGCGGCGATGGCGCCGAAGTCGCGGTTGCCCGCCTCGTACTCGAGATAGAGCGGCACCTTGACGCCGCGCTTCTCGGCCTCGGTGCGCATGCCCTGGGCCATGAACTGCGCCGAGGGGAACTTGCTGGTGACGATCACCATGGTCTTGGGCGGCGCCGGCAGAGTCGCCATGCAATCGAGGAGGACGTTGGGATAGGTCTTGTCCGGCTCCGAGCCGAAGGGAGTCGCCGGGAACGCCATGTCGTAGGTCTGCAGCTTCGGGATGCCCATGCTGCTCTGGATCATCACCTTGCCGTAGCGCTGAGCCACGCCCATCGCCGCCAGGATCGGCGCCGTGGCGTAAGGGCCCATGATAAGGTCGACCTTGTCGACGGTTATCAGCTTCTCGTAGAGGCTGCGCGCCACGTCGGGCTTGGACTGGTCGTCGAGCATGATGTATTCGACGGGCCGGCCCAAAAAGCCGTTCCGGCTGTTGATGTCCTCGACCATGATCTCGGCGCCGATCTTGTGGATCACCGCGGTCTGCGCGAGGAATCCGGTCAACGACAGCGTGCCGCCGACTTTTACCGGCTGCCCCGAGGGCGCCGCCCGCAGGATCGCCGGCGCACCGAGTGCCGCCAGCCCGACAAATCCTCCCAACACGTGGCGACGGCGCCACGCACCCATCCTGTGATTCATTGTTTCCTCCACACCGCGGCGCGTTGTTGCGTCGAGCGCCGTTGTCGGCATGTTGGGACAACGCCGCGGCGCTGTAAACGTATTTTCGAAAGTTTCGAAACTTTCGAAGATCGTTACCGGCCGGTGACTCCGAGGAACCGTTCGAGTGGCGCCGGATCGGCGAGCAGCGCGGCACTGTCGCTCTGATGCACGATGCGGCCACGCTCCAGGATCAGCGCGCGCTGGGTGATGGGCAGGATCTTCTGCGCATGCTGCTCGACGATGATGGCGGCCAGTTTCTCCTCGCGAAGCAGGCGCGTCAGCGCGCCGAGAAGTTCCTGCACGATGATCGGCGCCAGTCCCTCGGTCGGCTCGTCGAGCAACAGCAGGCGCGGATTGGTCGCGAGCGCGCGGCCGATCGCCAACATCTGCTGCTCACCGCCAGACAACGAGCCGCCGGACTGCTGGGCACGCTCCTTCAGTCGCGGGAACAATCCGAACACGCGCTCGATGGTCCACGGCCCGGGCCGCGCAACGGCTGTGAGATTCTCCTCGACGCTTAGCGAGCGGAAGATGTTGCGCTCCTGCGGCACCCAGCCCACGCCCAGCACGGCGCGCATCTCGGGCGCCAGCGTGCCGACCTCGCGGCCGGCGAGCGCAATCGACCCGGTGAAGCGGCGTGTGACGCCGACCAGCGTGTCCAAAAGCGTCGTCTTGCCGACGCCGTTGCGGCCCAGCACCGCCAGCGCCTCGCCTTCGCCCAGGCGGAAGGCCACGTCGAACAGCACGACGGCGCGGCCGTAGCCTGCGGACAGATTCTCAACGGATAGAAGGTCAGCCATCGCGGCTCTCGCCGAGATAGACGGCGCGCACGCGGGGATCGGCGGCGATCGCCGCCGGCTCGCCTTCGACCAGCAGGCCGCCGTCGACCAGCACCGAGATGCGCCGCGCAAAGGAGAACACCAGGTCCATGTCGTGCTCGATCAGCAGAACCGAGACGTCGTCGGGCAGCGCAGCGATGGCGTTCAGGATGTCACGCCGCTCGGCTTCGGGGACGCCGGCCGCCGGCTCGTCGAGCAGCAGCACCTTGGGCGCGCAGGCGAAAGCCGCGGCGATCTCGAGCAGGCGCTGCTTGCCGTAGGGCAAGGTGTCGGTGCGCCGCTCGAGCACGTCGGCGAGGCCGAACCGGTCGGCGACCTCAGTGACCTCGTCGGCAACGGCGTTGCCAGCACCGACACGGCGTCGCCAGTCGCCGCCCTGTCCCAGCCGCTCGCCGACCGCGAGCGCGAGCGTTTCGAGCGGTGTCAGCTCGCCGAACAGCTGGTTGATCTGGAAGGTGCGCACCAGGCCGCGCCGCACGCGCGCCTCGGGTTTCAGGCTGGTGACGTCCTCGCCCAAAAGCATCACCTGACCCGCCGAAGGCGGCAGCACGCCGGTCAGGAGATTGACGAAGGTGGTCTTGCCCGCGCCGTTGGGACCGATCAGCGCTTGGCGCGCGCCACGCTCGAGCTGGAAGGTGACGTCGCTGGTCGCCAGAAGGCCGCCGAAGCGTTTGCTGAGGCCGCGGGTTTCGAGGACGGTGCTCATCGCCGGCGCGCCATGGCCAGAAGGCCGTAGAGGCCGCCCATCAGGCGTTGGCGGCCGACCATCACGAAGACGACCAGGAACAGGCCGATCCAGAACTGCCAGTACTGTGGCGTCAGCGTCGCGATGCCGTCCTGCAGCATCTTGTAGATCAGCGCGCCGGCGATGCCGCCATAGAGCCAGCCCGCCCCGCCGATGATCAGCACCAGCAGAAGATCGGCCGAGCGGTGGAACTCGAAGACATCGAGCGAGACGAAGGCCGTCGTCTGGGCCAGCAGCGCGCCGGCTGCACCCGCATAGGCGGCGGCGAGGGTGTAGGCCGCGATCAGGCGCGCATGCACCGGCACGCCGAGCGCCGCCGCGCGCAACGGGTTGCGGCGGATCGACATCAGCGACAGGCCGAACGGCGACTGCACAACGCGCCGCGCCAGCAGCATCAGCACGAACAATGTCGCGAGGCTGTAGGCGTAGGCGGTGCGGCCGAACAGGTCGAACTCGAAGTGGCCTAGCAGCTTGCCCATGACGACGCCCTGCAGGCCGTCGGCGCCGCCGGTGATGCGCGGGAAGGCGTTGGCGATCTCCCCCAGCACCAGCGCCACGCCGAGCGTCACCATCAGGCGCGTCAGGTCGCTGCCGCGCAGCACCAGGAAGCTGGTGAGGAAGCCCACGACCGTGGCGACAGCGATCGCTGCGGCGAGCCCGACCAGCGGATCGCCGGTGACGTGCTTGGCCAAAAGGCCCGCGGTGTAGGCGCCGACACCGAAGAAGGCGGCGTGGCCCAGCGAGACGATGCCGGCATAGCCCAGGATCAGGTCGAGGGAGAGCGCGAACAGGGCGAGGATCGCGATCTCGTTCAGGATCAGGTACTTGCCCGACGGCATCAGCAGGGCGCCGAAGGCCACCAGCCAGAAGACGATCTCGGGCCAGCGCCAGCGCGCGCGTCGTTCGAGACCTTGGGCAGCGCTCATCGTGCCCCCTTCATCGTGCTCGCGCGAACAGGCCGTGCGGGCGCAGCACCAGCACGACGATCATGACGAGGTAGATCATGAAGGCGCCGAGCGCCGGCACGTAGTACTTGCCCGCGATGTCGGCGACGCCGAGCAGCAGCGAGGCGACGAACGGTCCGGTGATGCCCGAGGTGCCGCCGACCGTGACCACGATCAAAAAGTAGATCATGAACTTCAACGGGAAGTTGGGATCGAGGCCCAGAAGTTCGGCGCCCAGCGCACCGCCCAGACCGGCCAGGCCTGAGCCCACGGCGAAGGTGACGGCGAACACCGTGCCGACCGGGATGCCGAGGCCGCGCGCCACGCGGGCATCGTCGACGGCGGCGCGCAGGCGGCTGCCGAAGCGCGTGCGCATCAGGGCAAGCTGCAGGCCGATCGCCAAGGTGCCGCAGATCACGATGATGAAGGAGCGGTAGATGCCGACCTGCACGCCTAAAATCTCGCGGCGGCCTTGGAGCCACGCGGGCAGCTTGATGTTCTGCTGGCTGGAGCCCATGGCCCAATCGACCGCGGTCACGGCCATGAACACCAGGCCGATGGTGAACAGCACCTGGTCGAGATGGGAGCGGCCGTACATGTGGACGTAGAGCGTGCGCTCCAGCACGAAGCCCAGCGCCGCCGCGACGATGAACGCCACCGGCAGGCAGGCGAGGAACGGCACGCCCCAGCGGTCCATCAGGATCACCGTGACGTAGCCGCCCGCCATGGCGAAGGCGCCGTGCGCCAGGTTGACGAAGTTCATCAGGCCGAGCGTGACGGCCAGTCCGCAGGCCAGCACGAACAGCAGCATGCCGTAGGCCACGCCGTCGAAGAGGATGGTTGCCATGGCTAGTACAAACCACCTCCCCCGTCATACGGGGGAGGCCGGGAGGGGGAAGGCCCCAAAGGCGACGCCTGAAATATGATGATCATGATCTGCAACACGAAGCGCCTCGACTGAGGCTTTCCCCCTCCCGGCCTCCCCCGTATGACGGGGGAGGAGATTCGAGTCGCGTCGCCTACTTCTTCGCAGCCTTCACCGGATCCTTGACGTTCGGGATCGTCGCGAACTCGACGTTGTAGAGCTCGCCGTCGACCTTATCGACCTTGCGCACGTAGATGTTCTGGATGATGTCGCGCGTCTCGGGATCGATCGAGATCGGGCCGCGCGGGCTCTCCCAGGCCATGCCCTTCATGGCGGCGACGAGCTTCTCGCCGTCGGTCGAGCCGCCGGTCTTCTTCAGCGCCTCGTAGATCATGTGCATGCCGTCATAGCCGCCGACCGACATGAAGTTTGGCCTGAGCCCGCCATTGGCCTTCTTGAAGGCCTCGACATAGGCCTTGTTGGCCGCACTGTTGTGGTTGGCCGAGTAGTTGTGGGTGTTGATGACACCGATCACCACGTCGCCCATGCCGTTCAGCTGGTCGTCGTCGGTGACGTCGCCGGTGGCGATCAGCTTGATGCCCGACTTGTCGAGCCCGCGCTCGACGAACTGTTTCACGAACTGCGCACCCTGCCCCGACGGCACGAAGACGAACAGCGCATCGGGCTTGATATCGGCCGCCTTCTGCAGGACCGGCGAGAAATCGGGGCTGCGCAGCGGCACCTTGAGATTCTCGACGATGGTGCCGCCGTCGGCCTTGAACTTATCGCTGAACGACTTCTCGGCGTCGAGGCCGGGCCCGAATTCGGTGACCAGGGTGACGACCTTCTTGATGCCGTTCTTGACCGCCCATTCGGCCATCGGCACCGCCGACTGCGCCAGCGTGAAGCTGGTGCGCACGACGAAGGGCGATGCCTCGGTGATCGACGACGTGCCCGCCGCCATCACCACTTCCGGCACCTTGGCCTGCGTCGCGATCGGCGCCACCGCGAGCGCGATCGGGGTGAGGCCAAAGCCCGCCAGCACCGCGACCTTGTCGTTGACGACCAGCTCCTGCGCCAGCCGCTTGGCGACATCGGGCACGCCGGTGTCGTCCTTCAAAATGACCTCGACCTTCTTGCCGGCGACGGTCGTGCCGTTGCGCGCCTGGTAGAGTTTTACCGCGGCATCGATCTGCTTGCCGGTCGAGGCCTGCTGGCCGGTCATCGGCAGGATCAGGCCGATCTTCACCGTGTCCTGGGCGAAGGCCGCTGAAGAGACCACAGAGAACGCAGCCGCAATCAAAAGTTCACGTCTGATCATTTGTTTGCCCTCCCAACAATCTCTTTTGCGAACTACTAGCACAAAAATCTACGGGATGCTCTATGCTCCCGCCACAAAACCCGGGAGCAGCCCATGAAGAGCTACAAGGTCGTCGAATTCGGCCAGCCGTTGCAGAAGGTCGAGGAGGCCAACCCGGCCCCGCAGGGCACCGAGGTGCTGGTGCGCATCACGGCGGCCGGCGTCTGCCACAGCGACGTCCATCTGTGGGAAGGCTATTTCGACATGGGCGGCGGCAACAAGGTGTCCACCCAGAAGACCATGAATCCGCCGCGCACCATGGGCCATGAGATCGTGGGCGAGGTGGTGGCGCTCGGCCCCGACGCCAAGGGTGCCAAGGCCGGCGACAAGGCCGTCGTCTATCCCTGGATCGGCTGCGGCAAGTGCTGGTACTGCAACAGCGGCATAGAGCATCTCTGCCCGACGCCGCGTGCGCTCGGCGTCAACAACGACGGCGGCTACGCCGACCACGTCGTGGTGCCGGCGCCCAAGTACCTCTACCCCTACGGCAACCTCCCCGTGGAGCTCGCCTGCCTCTATGCCTGCTCGGGCATCACCGCCTTCGGCGCGGTCAAGAAGACGGTCGGCCAGGACGGCGGCAAGCCGATCCTGGTGATCGGCGCCGGCGGCGTCGGCCTGATGGGCGTGCGCTTCGCGAAGTCGGTGCTGGGCCGCGAGCCGATCGTGGCCGACATCGACGAGAACAAGCGCAAGCTTGCCCTCGAGAACGGCGCCGTCGCCGCCATCGACCCACGCGACAAGGAAGCCCGCAAGCAGGTGCAGGACCTGACCGGCGGCACCGGCGTGGGCGCGGCCATCGACTTCGTTGGCGCAGAGGCAAGTGCCCAGTTTGGCCTGCGCGCATTGGGTCGCGGCGGACGATTGGTCATCGTTGGCCTGTTCGGCGGCACCTTCTCGATTCCCCTGCCGATGTTCGCCTTCACCGGCTGCCAGATCGTAGGCTCGGTGACCGGCAGCCCGGCCGAGATGAAGGAGATGATGGACCTCGTCACCGGAGGCAAGGTGACGCCGGTGCCGATCATCAAGCGCAAGCTCGACGAGGCTGACGCCACGCTGCAGGAGCTGCGCAAGGGCCTGATCATGGGACGCGCCGTCCTGGTGCCGTGAGCCAGGCCAGTCGCGCCCTCGTCCACGCCTTCGAGACGGGCGCGCTGAAACCACAGCGCGCCTTCTTCCTGCGTGCCGAATTGGCGCCGTTCAGGGACATCGACGCCGAGCAGTCGTTCCGGCCGGAATATCTCCGCCTGAAGAAGGCCGGCTGGTCGGTCGTGCCGCGCATCGAGAGCGGCACGTACCGGCTGGGCCAACTCCTGCTGACCAAGCACAAGGAGGAGAACTTCGCCAACATCGCGCGCGCCTGGTCATTGCTCGCCGAGGGCGGCACCCTCGTCTGCTCGGGCTCCAACGACGATGGCGCCGCCAGCCTGGAGAAGCAGGTCGGCAAGGCGTTCGGCCTCGACGGCACGCTCTCGAAGTTCCACTGCCGCGTCTTCTGGCTGACACGCGCTGACAGGAGCCCTCCCGACTACTGGCGCGAGCTCGCGTTGCTGCGGCCAGTCGGCGACGGCTCGTGGATCAGCCAACCCGGCATTTTCTCCTGGGATCGCATCGACGACGGCTCGGCATTGCTGGCGATCCATCTGCCGACAGACCTCAACGGTCATGTCGCCGATTTCGGCTGCGGCTGGGGCTATCTCTCGCGCGAAGCGCTCGCTCGGTCGCCAAGCATTGCGAAGATCGACCTTGTAGACGCCGAGCACCGCGCCATCGAAGCGGCACGCGCCAACGTCGCCGATGCGCGCGCCTCGTTCCATTGGCTCGACCTCACCCAGGAAACAGCGCCGTCAACCTACGATGCGATTTTTTGTAATCCGCCCTTCCACGCCGGCCGCGCCGCCGAGCCGGGGCTTGGCCAGAACGTCATCGCTGCCGCGGCGCGTGCGCTGCGGCCCGGTGGCCGCTTCTACATGGTCGCCAATCGGGGACTGCCGTATGGGCCGTTGCTGAAGGCGAACTTCACGTCGTTCGAGACGTTGGCCGACAACAACAAGTTCAGGGTGTCGCGCGCTATCCGCTGAACCGGCCGGCGATCAGGAACTCTTTGTTGCCTTCGGCGCCTTCGATCGGACTCTCGGTGACGCCGAGCACCGTCCAACCTGGCTGTGCCGCCAGCCACTCCGTGATCGTCTTGCAGACCTCTTCATGCAGCGCCGGTTCGCGCACGATGCCACCCTTTCCCACCCGGCCCTTGCCGACCTCGAACTGCGGCTTGATCAGGGCCACGAGGTGAGTGTCGGGCACAGCCAAGGCCAACGCTGCCGGCAGCGCCGTGCGCAAGCTGATGAAAGAGGCATCGCAGACGATCAGGTCGATCGGCTCAGGCACTTCGCTGCGCGTGACCTCGCGAATGTTGGTCCTCTCCATGGAGATCACGCGCGGATCGGAGCGCAGTTTCCAGGCGAGCTGGTTGGTGCCGACGTCGATGGCATAGACCTTGGCCGCGCCACGCTGCAACAGCAGGTCGGTGAAGCCGCCGGTCGAAGCGCCGACATCGAGGGCGATGCGACCTTCGACGGGAATGGCGAAATGATCCAGCCCCTTCTCGAGCTTCAGCCCGCCGCGCGAGACATAAGGATGCGGCTGGCCGCGCACCTCGATCGGCGTATCGGCGGCAACGCCGTGGCCCGGCTTGTCGAGCCGCCGCTCTCCCGAGAACACCAGGCCAGCCATGACCAGGCGCTGCGCGGCAGCGCGCGTCTCGGCGAGGCCGCGCTCCACCAGCGCCACGTCCAGTCGCGTCTTGGCCATCAGACTTGCGGCGGCGGCGCGCGATGCTTGGCCGAGATCGGGCTCATGAGGCCGACGGCAATACCGTCGGGATCCTCGACAATGGCGTAGCGCGCGCCCCAGAAGGCATCCCATGGCGCCTGCAGGCCGCGATGGCCGGCCGCGGTCATCTCGCTGTAAAGGCGATCGACCTCGTCGCGCGAGCTGACGCTGAAGCCCACGACCACGCGGCCGGCGAGGTCCTTGCGGCCGGCCCATCCCTTGTTCCAGATCTGGGCGAAGGCGGCGCTGTCGAGATCGAGGGTTGCCGCGTCGGGTGCCATGCCCTCGATGGCGCTGACGTGATGCGCGCCGGTGGCGGTGCGCCAGATCCGCGGCTCGGGAATCTCGACACCCAGCCGGCGATAGAAGGCGATGGATGCATCGATATTGCCGCTTACAATGTTCAGCTGATTGAGCGTCGGCCGTGTCTGGTCCATGGGCTCACTCCACATCTCAAGGGAAGAAACACTTAGCATGAGCACGAAGCTTCTGGAGGGCGAACGCGCCCTGGTCACGGGCTGCGCGGGCGGCATCGGCCGCGGCATCGCCAAGGCGCTTTTGGCCGAGGGCGCCACGGTGCTGGGCAGCGACATCAACGCGCCGCCGGTCGAGGACGGTATCGACTTCCTGGCGGCCGACCTCGGCAAGCGCGACGGCTGGAAGGGCCTGCTCGACGGCGCGCTCAGGAAGCTCGGCACCATCTCCCTGTTCGTTCATTCCGCCAGCCCGCGCCGGCTCGAGGCCGACACGCCGCTCTCGGTGTCGGAGGCCGCCTGGGACGCCATGACCGACATCAACCTGCGCACCGGCTTCTTCCTGTCGCGCGAGGTCGGCCGGCACATGCGCGACAACAAGATCAAGGGCCGCATCCTGCTGATCACCTCGCAGCATCGCGAGACGGCGCGCAACCTGCCGCACTACAGCGCCTCCAAGGCCGGCATGACCATGGTGATGAAGGAGCTGGCGCGCACGCTGGCGCCCGACGGCATCCGCGTGAACGCCATCGCGCCCGGCGCCATCCCGGGCGGCGGCTTCGTCGCCGACAATCTCGGCGCCCTGGTGGCGCAGATCCCGATCGGCCGCGCCGGCACGCCCGACGACATTGCCCAGGTCGCTGTCGCGGTCTTGTCAGAAAGATTTGGCCGTTATGTCGTGGGAACGACGGTAGAAGTTGATGGCGGCATCGGCCTGATAAGCTGGATTCCTGCCAAGGCTTGACCGGACGCCCGGAAGGTCTATCTACGCAACTGGGAGACGACTACCAAACGCCCGAGGGGGTTCATTATGACGCTTCGCATCAATTCCACGGCGCCTGACTTCAAGGCCGAGACGACCCAGGGCCCGATCGAGTTCCACAAGTGGATCGGCGACGGCTGGGCGATCCTGTTCTCGCATCCCAAGGACTTCACGCCGGTCTGCACCACCGAGCTCGGCTACATGGCCGGGCTGAAGCCCGAGTTCGACAAGCGCAACACCAAGATCGTCGGCCTGTCGGTCGATCCGGTCGGCAACCACGAAAAGTGGTCGAAGGACATCGAGGAGACCCAGGGCCACAAGATCACCTATCCGATGATCGGCGATCCCGAGCTCAAGGTCGCCACCGCCTACGACATGCTGCCGGAAGGCGTCGGCACGACCTCGGAAGGCCGCACCGCCGCCGACAACGCCACCGTGCGCTCGGTGTTCATCATCGGCCCGGACAAGAAGATCAAGGCGATGCTCACCTATCCGATGAGCACCGGCCGCAACTTCGACGAGGTGCTGCGTCTGCTCGAATCCTGCCAGCTCACGGCCAAGCACCAGGTGGCGACACCGGTCAACTGGAAGAACGGCGAGGACGTGATCATCGTCCCGGCGGTGTCCGACGAGCAGGCCAAGGCCAAGTTCCCGGGCGGCTGGAAGTCGCCCAAGCCCTACCTGCGCATCGTGCCGCAGCCCAAGTAAGAGCTGAGCTTTTCAGAGAGGGCGCGCCACGTCGGTGGCGCGCCTTCTTCTTTGCTGGGAGCGCGCCACTTCTGTAACGGGCCTTGGGAAGTCAATGCCTCTGAGGGATCATCCTGTCGCCGGGTACGTGCTTCTGTCCGTGGTCGGCGCTTGGGCCGCCACACTATGGGTTTCGAGA
>JAKFVH010000082.1 GCA_021732285.1 Reyranella sp.
TCCTCGGCGTCAATATCCACCATGTGCTGCTCTATCCCGGCCTCTCGGTGCAGTCGCCGCTGCAGCAGCTGCGCGCCGTGCGGCCGCTCGGCGTCGACAAGACGCTGACCGAGATCTGGCATTTCCGTCTCAAGGGCGCACCCGAGGCGATCTACCGCCGCGCCCTCGGCTACTACAACCTCGTCAACTCGCCGTCGACGCTGGTCAATGCCGACGACCTGTGGAACTTCTGGAAGTCCCACAAGGGCCTCGAATCGCAGGGCGGCGATTGGGTCAGCTTCCACCGCAACGCCGGGCAGGACCTCGAGACCGACGACGTGACGACCTCGGTCATCGGCACCTCCGAACAGCCGATGCGCAACCAGTTCAAGGCCTGGACCCAGTACATGAGCGGGACGAACTGATGGCGAAGAAGAAGAGCAGAAAAGATCCTTCGGCTTCGCTCAGGACAGGCGATACGCTGCGTGACGTCGAGCAGCTCCTCTACCGCCAGGCCGAATGCCTCGACGGCAAGCGCTGGCAGGATTTCATCGATCTGTTCACCGAGGACGGCACTTACTGGATGCCGGCGGCCCCCGAGCAGACCACCGGTGACGGCGTGCCGTCGATCTTCTGGGAAGACCGCGACCTGATGGCCGTGCGCCTGAAGCGGCTCACCCACCCGCGCGCCTGGTCGCAGAAGACGGCATGGGGCACCAATCACGTCGTCGGCAACGTCACCATCGAGAATGAGGACGCAAGAAGCGGCGATCTCATCGTCCGCTCGCGCTTCCATATGATGGAGTTCCGCAACGACGCGACCCGCCATTTCGCCGGCTCGTACGTCCATCATCTCAAGAAGACGAAGCACGGCCATCGCATCAAGCTCCAGCGCGTCGACATGGTGAACGGTCAGGGGCTTTACGAATACGTGTTGCAGGCTTGGGTTTGATTTTTTCCGTTTTCCTCCTCTCCCCCGCTAGGGGGAGAGGCTGGGTGAGGGGGCATCGAAAGCTCGTGCAACCCCCTCACCTAACCTCTCCCCCTAGCGGAGGAGAGGAACATGAAAAGTCGGGGAGGTCGTCATGAGGAGACTGATATCGGCGCTGCTGCTGTCGGCCGTGGCGGTTCTGCCGGCGCTGGCCACGGCCCGCGCGGCTGACAAGGTCAAGGTCGGGTTCCTGAGCACGTTGTCGGGTCCTGGCGGGGCGCTCGGCGTGGACATGCGCGACGCCCTCCTGCTGGCGGTGAAGCTGAATGGCGGCAAGCTCGGCGGATTGCCGGCTGAAGTGAATGTCGTCGACGATCAACAGAAGCCCGATGTCGCGCGCGAGGCGATCGAGCGCTTCACCAAACGCGACAATGTCGACCTGATTACCGGCATGGTGTTTTCCAACGTGCTGCTGCCGGTGATGCCCGCGATCCTCAACACTGGCACGATCTACCTCAGCACCAACACCGGCCCCGAGGACTATGCGGGCGAGAAGTGCAATCCCAACTTCTTCGCCGTGGCCTGGCAGAACGAGGACATCCCCGGCGCCATGGGCGAGGTGATGAACCAGCGTGGCCTGAAGAACGTCTACCTGATCGCCCCCAACTACCCCGGCGGGCGCGAGACGCTGGCGGGCTTCAAGCGCTTCTACAAGGGCAAGATCGCCGACGAGGTCTACGTCAAGCTGGGCCAGCTCGACTTCGCCGCGGAAATCGCCAACATCCGCGCCGCCAAGCCGGACGCGGTGTTCTTCTTCCTGCCGGGTGGCATGGGCATCAACTTCGTGAAGCAGTACGTGGCGGCCGGTGCCGACAAGGATGCCAAGCTCTTCACGCCCGGCTTCTCGGCCGACGAGGACACGATCAAGGCGGTCGGCGAGCCGATGATCGGCATCCTCAACACCTCGCAATGGGCGGCCGACCTCGACAATCCGGCCAACAAGAAGTTCGTGGCCGAATTCCAGAAGGAATACGGGCGTCCACCCACCATGTACGCCTCACAAGCCTACGACGTGGCGCTGCTGGTCGACGCCGCGGTCAAGCAGATCGGCGGCAAGGTCGAGGACAAGGAGGCGCTGCGCAAGGCCCTCACCGAGGCGAAGTTCGACGCCACGCGCGGCAAGTTCCGCTTCAACAAGAACAACTTCCCGATCCAGGACTACTACCTGCGTGAGGTCTACAAGGATGCCGGCGGCCGCATCACCAACAAGACCATCGGCAAGGTGTTCAGCGACTTCCAGGACGTCCACGCCGAAAAGTGCAAGATGAAGTAGAACATATTTCCTCCCCAACGAAGTTGGGGAGGTGTCCGCGAAGCGGACGGAGGGGTCATGCATCTTCGTGCAAGGGTCCATGACCCCTCCGCCGCCGTGAGACGGCGGCACCTCCCCAAGCTCCGCTTGGGGAGGAAGGGGAGTTCCTCTTGCCTCCCTCCCTGATCGCCGAGCAGCTGCTGAACGGCCTGCAGCTCGGCCTGATGCTGTTCCTGCTGGCGGCAGGCCTCACACTCGTGTTCGGCATCATGGACACGATCAACCTGGCGCACGGCTCGCTCTACATGATCGGCGCCTATATCGCGGCGTCGGTGATCGAGGCGTCGGGCTCGTTCCTGCTCGGCATCGCGGCCGCGATCGCCGGCACGGCGCTGGTCGGCGTGGCGCTCGAGATGGCGCTGTTGCGCCGGCTCTACCGGCGCTCGCATCTCTCGCAGGTGCTGGCGACCTTCGCCGTGATCCTGATCGCCAACGAGATCGTGCGCATGATCTGGGGCAGCCAGCCGATCCTGCTCAACATGCCGCCCGCCCTGTCGGGCCCGGTCGAGCTTTTGGGCCTGCGCTATCCCGCCTATCGCCTGGTGGTGATCGGCGTCGGCCTCGCCACGGCGGTGCTGCTTTACCTGCTGGTGGCCAGGACGCGCGCCGGCATGTGGGTGCGCGCCGGCGCCTCGGACCGCGAGATGGCCGAAGTGATGGGCGTCGACACGCGCCGGCTGTTCACCCTGGTGTTCGCGATCGGTGCGGCCCTCGCGGCCGTGGCCGGCGCATTGCTGGGCCCCCTGCTCGCGGTCCAGGTCGGCATGGGCGAGAACGTCCTGATCCTCGCCTTCGTCGTCATCACCATCGGCGGCATCGGCTCGATCCGCGGCGCGCTGCTGGCCTCGCTGCTGGTCGGGCTCGTGGACACCGCCGGCCGCGCCTTCCTGCCGTATCTCTTTCGCCAGATGTTCCCGGCCGTGATCGCGGCCGAGGCGGGGCCGGCCGTGGCCTCGATGCTGATCTATGTGCTGATGGCGGCCGTGCTCTATTTCCGGCCCACCGGGCTCTTTCCGGCGCGCGGCTGATGCGCGACACGCTTTACATCCCCTTGCGGCCCTGGCCGACGCTCGGTGTCGTCGCAGCGCTCGCGCTGCTGCCGCTCGCCGCAGCCACGCTCGGCCAGCCGTTCTACGTGGTGTTCGCCACGCGCGTGCTGATCTATGCCCTGATCGCTACAAGCCTCAATCTCCTGATCGGCTATGGCGGCATGGTGAGCTTCGGCCATGCCGCCTTCGTCGGCGCCGGCGCCTACGCGGTCGCCATGCTGATGCCGGCCGGCGTCGCCTCGGCGTGGCTGCTGTGGCCCGCGGCGCTGTTGGCTGGCGCGGGCTTCGCCTTCCTGGTTGGCGCGGTGAGCCTGCGCACCCGGGGTGTCTACTTCATCATGATCACGCTCGCCTTCGCGCAGATGGCCTACTACCTGGTGCTGTCGCTGCGCGTCCTGGGCAGCGACGACGGCCTGACCCTGAGCAACCGCCCATCGCTCGGCCTTGTCGATCTCAATCGCGACACGACCTTCTATTACGCGGCGCTTGCGATCCTGCTGGCAGCGCTCGCGGGCATGCGCGTCCTGCTCAATGCGCCGTTGGGTCGTGCTCTGCAGGGCATTCGCGACAACGAGACGCGCATGGAGGCGATAGGCTTTGCCACCTATCGCCTGAAGCTGCTCGTCTTCGTGATCGCCGGCGCTGCCGCGGGCCTGGGCGGCGGACTCCTGGTCAGCCTCAACGGGCTGGTCGGGCCCAACCTGCTGAACTGGACCCAGTCCGGCCTGCTGATGATCATGGTGATCCTGGGCGGCGCCGGCCGGCTGCTGGGCGGCGCGCTGGGCGCCGTCCTCCTGCTGGTCGTCGAGGAGGCGATCGCCGAGCACACGATCCATTGGCCGCTCGTCATCGGCGTGGTGCTGCTGGCCGTTGTGCTGTTCGCGCCGCAAGGACTGTCCGGCCTGATGCGGCGGCGGGCATGACGATGCTCAGGGTCGGGGGACTGCAGAAGCATTTCGGCGGCGTGCTAGCGGTCGACGATGTCGACCTGGAGCTGGCCGAGGGCGAGCTGCATGCCGTCATCGGACCGAACGGTGCCGGAAAGACGACGCTGATCCATCTGCTGTCAGGTGCGCTCAAGGCCGACGCCGGCGTGATCGTGCTCGATGGACGCGACGTCACCCGCCTTGCCATGCATCGACGCGTCCGGCTGGGGCTTGCGCGCTCCTACCAGATCACCAGCGTGTTCCCGAACATCACGGTGCTGGAGAACCTGGCCCTCGCCGTCCAGGGAGCGAGCGGCCGCGACGACCGCGACCGCGCGCGCACCGAGCTCGGTGCCGTCGGGCTCGGCGCGCGCGCCGACGACCTCGCCGGCGCGCTGGCGCATGGTGAGCGGCGGCGGCTCGAGCTTGGCCTCGCGCTGGCGACCGGCGCACGCCTCCTGCTGCTCGACGAGCCGATGGCGGGCATGGGGCCTGAGGAAGCGGCCCGCATCGTGGATCTGCTCTCGGCGCTCAAGCGCAAGCGGACCATCCTGCTGGTCGAGCACGACATGGATGCCGTGTTCCGGCTCGCCGACCGCATCACGACCCTGGTCGACGGGCGCGTCATCGCCAGCGGAGCGCCCGAGGAGATCCGCCGCCATCCCGAGGTGCGCCGGGCGTATCTCGGCGAGGAGGCGCCGCAGTGACGGCGCTGCTCGAGATCGAGGGAGTGCAGGCAGGTTACGGCACGCTGCCCGTCCTGTTCGGCGTCGACCTTGCGATCGAGCCGGGCGAGGCGGTGACGCTGCTCGGCCGCAACGGCATGGGCAAGACCACGACCGTGCGCTGCGTCGTCGGCCTGTTGAACCCGACCTCCGGCATGATCCGCTTCGAGGGCCGGCGCATCGACGGGTGGACGGCGGACCGCATCGGCCGTGCCGGCATCGCGCTCGTTCCCGAAGGCCGGCGGATCTTCCCCAATCTCAGCGTGCGCGAAAATCTGGTCGCTTTCGCCGCCGACCGCGGCGGCGCCACGCCGTGGACGCTGGAGCGCGTCTACACCCTGTTTCCGCGGCTCGCAGAGCGCGCCGACAACATGGGCGCGCAGCTTTCCGGCGGCGAACAGCAGATGCTGGCCATCGGTCGTGCCCTGATGACCAACCCCAAGCTCCTCATTCTCGATGAGGCGACGGAGGGCTTGGCGCCGCTGCTGCGCGAAGAGATCTGGCGCGTGCTCGCCGAGCTGCGCCGCACCGGCCTCGCCATTCTGGCGATCGACAAGTATGTCGACCGTCTGGTGAAGCTCTGCGAGCACCACACCATCCTGGAGCGCGGTCGGGTCGCCTGGGCCGGCGCCTCGGCTGAGCTTGCCGCCAACCGCGGCCTGTGGGAGCGCTATGTCGGCGTCTAGCTGAGACCCGCGACGGCGATCCGGCCTGCCTCCGCAATGACCGTGTTGCGGGCATCGTCTGAGATGGCCGTCGATTCCGTGTAATACGCCGCGATCAGGATCGGCGCGCGGCCGGGCGGAAAGGCGATGGCGACGTCGTTGACGGTTCCGTTGTTGCCGGTGCCGGTCTTGTCGCCGCCCCGCCAGTCCGCCGGCAGGCCGGCGCGCAGTCGCTTGCCGCCTGTCTTGCTGGCCAGCAGCCAGCCGATCAGGCGGTCGCGTGACGACGCCGACAAGCGTCCTCGATCAGCAAGCGCTGCATGGTGCCCAGCATGGCGACCGGCGTCGTGGTGTCGCGCGGATCGCCGGGCTTGGCCTCGTTGAGCTCGGTCTCGATGCGATCGAGGCGCGTCGCCCGATCGCCCAGCGAGCGCGCATAGTTGGTCAACCCGGCCGGACTGCCGAAGCTTGTAAACATCAGGTTGCCCGCCGTGTTGTCGCTGAGCGTCACGGCTGCGTCACAGATCTCCGCCATCGACATGCCGACGGGACCGGCATGCTCCTTGGTCACCGGCGAATAGGTCACGAGATCCTTGCCGGAGAAGACGACGCGGCGATCGAGCTTCTCTTCGCCGCGATCGACGCGCGCCAGGACGAAGGCCGCGGCCAGGAACTTGAAGGTGCTGCACAGCGGGAACAGCTCTTCGGCGCGATGGCCGATACGAAGGCCGCTTGCCGTATCGAGCGCCACCACGCCCAGCCGTCCGCCATTGCGGCGTTCGAGCTCGGCAAGCTGCGATTTTGCATCGTTTGCGAAGGCTGGGAGGGCCAGCAGCGGAGCAGCAAGGAAACCGCGGCGCGCAATCGAAGCAGGCATGTTCTCTCCATTATTTGAGGGGAATGCCTGCGTGGCGGAGCATTGTGGCGCGGGAAGGGCTTATCCGTTGCAGCGTCCATGCGCTAAGCTCACGAACACTACAGTGGAGTACGCCATGGTCCTGGGTATGTCGGTCGAGACGTTCACGTTCGTGCACGTTGTCATCAGTCTGGTCGGCATCATGACCGGCTTCATCGTTGTGGCGTTGATGCTGCAGAGTGCGCCGATCGCGGGATGGAACGCTTTCTTCCTGGTCTCGACCATCCTGACCAGCGTCACGGGCTACTTCTTTCCCATCAAGGGGCTGACCCCGGCGCATGTCGTCGGCGCGATCTCGCTGGTGATCCTGGCCGTGGCGCTGTTTGCCCTCTACAGCAAGAAGCTCGCAGGCCGCTGGCGCGCGATCTATGTCGCCTCCGCCGTCGCCGCACTCTGGCTCAACTTCTTCGTGGCGATCGTGCAGTCGTTCAACAAGTTTGCCTATCTGAACAAGTTCGCGCCGACGGGCTCGGAACCGCCCTTTGCGGTAACGCAGGGTATCGTGCTGATCCTGTTCATCATCATGGGCGTCGCCGCGGTGCGCCGCTACCGCCCGGTCGACTGAGGAGGCAAAGATGCTGAAGACGAAACTTGTCGGCTCGACCTTGGCGGCCTTGATTGGCCTTGCAGCACCTGTGTTCGCCCAGACCGGTACGGTCGATCGGCTTTATGTCATGGATTGCGGCCACAATGCCGCGACCGACCAGTCGCGCTGGTCGCCCGGCGTCAATGTCGGCAAGCCGATCGAGCTTTCCGACAACTGCTACCTGATCCGCCACGGCTCGGACTGGCTGTTGTGGGACACCGGCTACCCCGACGCCATTGCCGAGAAGCCCATCACCGGCCCGGTCGGCACGGCGACGCGCGCCAAGACCTTGGCGGCCCAGCTGGCCGAGGTCGGGGTCAAGCCGGCCGACATCAAGTACCTCGCGGTCTCGCATCATCATGGCGATCACATCGGCAACGTCGACATGTTCCCCGATTCGACCTTGCTGATGCAGAAGGCCGAGTTCGACTTCGCCTTCGCTCCCGACAAGAAGCCGCCGTTCAAGGCCGAGCGGCCGATCCGCAAGCTCGAGGGCGACCTCGACGTGTTTGGCGACGGCAGCGTCACCATCATCTCGACGCCGGGCCACACGCCCGGCCACCAGTCGCTGCTGGTGCGCTTGCCCAAGACCGGCTGGCTGATCCTTTCGGGCGACGCCACCCACTTCAAGGACAACTGGGACAACAAGCGCGTGGCCTCGATGAATACCAGCGCCGACCAGACACAGGCTTCGTACAAGAAGCTCGAGGCGCTGATGGCCGAGAAGAAGGCGCAGCTGTGGATCAACCACGACAAGCCGCAGAGCCAGGCGCAGAAGCGCTCGCCGCAGTTCTACGACTAGAGGGGCGACGCGGCGAGCCTCGCCTGCGCCGCCAGCCGGATGGGCGCGTTGACCGCGCCGTAGCCGCGATAGCCACGGCGTTCGACGATCTCGAAGAAGAAGCGATCCTCGATGGTGGCCGTGTAGACCTGGAAGTACTCGGCGTCGCCCTCGCGGTCGTAGAAGATGTTGTGCGCCTTGAGCATGTCGATCAGCTCCATCGAGAGCTCGCTCTTGGCTTCGAGGTCGTCGTAGTAGTTTTCCGGCACCGGCAAGAGCTTCATGCCGTTCGCCTCGAGCTGGCGCACCGTTGCCAGAAGGTCGTCGGTCGCGAGTGCGATGTGCTGCACACCCGAGCCGAAGGCCTCCGACAGGAAGCGCGAAGTCTGCGTGCGTCCGGACTGCGAGCCGTTCAAGACCAGGCGCAGCCGGCCGTCGTCGGATTGCACCACCTGGCTCTTCACCAGTCCGCCGGGATCGAGCACGTCCTGCGCGGGCGTCTTCTCGACCTCGAGCAGCGAGGTGTAGAACAGGAGCCAGCTCAGCATCTCGTCGTAAAGCATCACCTGTTGGAGATGATCGACCCGCTGCAGGCCGGCGTCGCCTTTCGCCGAGTCGTCCGTCACAGCGCGGAATTCGATGTCCCAGACGCGGCCGAGATCGGTCTTGGGATCGATGAAATAGACCAGGCTGCCGCCGAGGCCACGCACCGCGGGGATTTCAAGCTCGCCCGGCCCAACGGCCTGGCGGAACGGCATGTCGAGCAGAAGCTGGGCGCGGTCGAGTGTGGCAGCGGCATCGTCGACGCGCAGGCCGAGCGCGCAGACCGCCGTGCCGTGGGTGATGTTGTAGGAGTGGGCGAAGCCCTCCTTCTCGGTGTTCACGACGATGTTGATGTCGCCCTGGCACCATCGCGTGACCTGCTTGGAGATGTGCTGGCCGGCCCGACGGAAGCCCAGGCCCAGCAACAGCCGTTCAAAGTCGACGGCGGCCTGATCGTCCAGGGCGAACTCGATGAACTCCACGCCCAGGCACTTCGCCCGTGGCGGCATCGGCGTCAGGCCGGCGACGGTGTGGCCGGAGCGCGCGTGCAGCCGATCGAGCAGGTAGATCAGCGATCGATGGCCGTCGACTGCGACCTGGCGCGTCGAGCCGCTGCGGAACTGGTCGTTGAAGATCTCCAGGGAGAACAGGCCGTCGAAGCCGGTGGCGGCCAGCGCGTCCATGAAGTCGTCGAGGGGGAAGTCGCCCTGGCCGGGGAAATTGCGGAAGTGCCGGCTCCACGACAGGTAATCCATGTCGAGCTTGGGCGCGTCGGCAGCCTGAACGAGGAAGATGCGGTCGCGCGGGATGGCGCGGATGGCGGACAGGTCGGTGCCACGCGCGAAGATATGGAAGGTGTCGAGCACCAGGCCGACCGCGGGATGGTCGGCGCGGCGCACCGCCTCCCAGGCGTCGCGGTAGTCGTTGATGTGCCGGCCCCAGGCCAGCGCCTCAAAGGCGACCCGCATGCCGCGGCGCCGCGCGCGGTCGCCCAGCTCGCGCAGGTCGGCGGCGGCGCGGTCGATGCCGCCCAGGCTGTCGGGCGAGACGTTGGAGCACACCATCAGGAGATCGCAGCCCAGCGCCTCCATGACGTCGAACTTGCGCTCGGCGCGGGTCAGCGCGCGCTCGCGCAAGGCCGGGGGCATGCCCTCGAAGTCGCGGAACGGCTGGAAGGTGATGGTTTGAAGCCTGTAATCCTCGATCATGCGCCGCACGTCGGCGGGCGAGCCGTTGAACGACAGAAGGTCGTTCTCGAACAGTTCGACGCGCTCGAAGCCCGCGTTGGCGATGGCTTCGAGCTTGTCGTCGAGCGCGCCGCTCAGGCAGACCGTGGCGATGGCTGTCTTCATTTCGGTCCTCCCGTCGATGAAGCCGCGTCGCGGGCAGCACAAGCCGTCTCGAAGGTCTGCTTCATGCGCGCGACGTCGGGCACGAGGCCGGTGAAATGGCGGAATGCATCGACGGCCTGGTGCACGCACATGCCGCCGCCATTCATGGTCCGGCAGCCCTTCTTCTGGGCGGCCAGCACGAACTTGGTGTCGATCGGCGTGTAGATCACGTCGGCGACGAAATGATGCTTTTGGACCAGGCGCACCGGTAGCGGCAGGCCGGGGTAGCCCGTCATGCCGACCGGTGTTGCGTTGACGATGCCCGCTACCTGCTCGGCCGCGGTTTCCGGATCGGTCAACAGCTCGCAGCGATCGGCGCCGAAGCGCATGATGAGATCGGCGCAGAGCCCGGTGGCGCGCGCCTGGTCCTGGTCGTAGATCCGCACCGTCGAGGCGCCCAGCGCCATCAGCGCCACGGCGACCGCGCGCCCTGCCCCGCCGGCCCCCAGCAGCAGCACCGGCTGGCCACGCACGGCCTCCGCGCCAAAAGTCTCGATGAAGGCCTGGCGGAAGCCCGAGCAGTCGGTGTTGTGGCCGATGGTGCGGCCGCTCTTGTCGAACACCACCGTGTTGACCGCACCGATCTCCGTCGCCTCGGTCGAGACGGCGTCGAGCAATGGGATCACCGCCTCCTTGAACGGATGGGTGATGTTGACGCCGGCGAAACCTGCGGTGCGGGCTGCCGCCAGCAAGTCTTCCAGACGGCGACCCTGGAGGGTCGAGACGTCCATCAGATGATAGTGGCCTGAGACCCCTGCCGCCGCGAACGCATCCTCATGCAGCGCCGGCGCCAGCGACTTCTGGATGTTGGTGCCGATCAGGCCGATGAGCATGCGTGACGTCATCGCGATGTCTCCTATGCCGCCGGGGCCAGGCCGCCGCCCAGGAAGAGCTGGGCGATGCGGGGATCGGCGAGAATATTCTGTGCGGTGTCCTCGATGCGCGTCTGTCCCTGCTCCAGCACCAGGCCGTAGTCGGAAATGGCCAGCGCCTGGCGGGCATTCTGCTCGATCATCAGGATCGACACACCGGCGCTGCGCAAGTCCTTCAGGATCGAGAAGACTTCCTGGACCATCAGCGGCGAGAGGCCGATCGAGGGCTCGTCGATCAGCATCAGCTTGGGCTCGAGCAAGAGGCCGCGGGCGACCTCCAAAAGCTTCTGCTGGCCGCCCGACAGGGTCGAGGCCTGGGCATTGGCCTTCTCGCGCAGCATGGGGAAGCGCGCCATCATCTCTTCCATACGGCCGGCCAGCCGCGAGGTGTCGCTGAGCGCCACGCCACCCAACTCGAGATTGTGACGCACCGACAGCTCGGGGAAGAGATTGCGGCCCTGCGGCACGTAGCACACACCGGCATCGAGCATGCGGCGCGGCTCGAACGAGGTGGTGTCGGCGCCGTTGAAGGTCACGCGACCGGTCCGCACGCCCAAAAGCCCGAACACCGTCTTGAACAGGGTCGACTTGCCGGCGCCGTTGGGGCCGATCACCGTGGTGATGGCGCC
Organism: Reyranella sp.; assembly: GCA_021732285.1. GTDB lineage: Bacteria > Pseudomonadota > Alphaproteobacteria > Reyranellales > Reyranellaceae > Reyranella. Next base: position 11,366 of record JAKFVH010000082.1, read on the forward strand.
GCGATGGATGGCAGCGCTGACTCCGTTCAGGATCGTCATCTTGCCGTAGCCGGCGACGACGCTGTCGAGGGTGAGGATGGCATCAGGGGCCATGTCAGTGTCCCAAGTAGGCTTCGATCACCGCCGGGTCGCGCCGCACGTCGGCGGGCGCACCTTCGGCGATGATACGCCCCTCGGCCAGCACGATCAGCCGTGTGCACAGCGCCATGACGAACTCCATGTTGTGCTCGATCACGACGAAAGTGACGCCCGTCTCGCGGTTGATCGCCTCCAGCCGCTCGCGCAGGTCAGCCAGCATGGTGAGGTTGACGCCGCCGGCCGGCTCATCGAGCAGGACCAGGCGCGAGCCCGACATGAAGGCCATCGCGGCGTCCAGAAGCTTCTGCTGGCCATAGGACAGGCTGCCGGCCTTCTCGCCTTCGAGCCTGCGCAGGCGGAAGAAATCGAGCATGCGGTCGGCCTCGCTGCCCAGGCCCGCGTCACGCGCGCCGAACAGCCGCGTGAGCCGCGAGCCGCGATGCTCCTGGCCGGCCAGGATCAGGTTCTCGCGCACCGTCAGCTCGGGAAAGACTTGTAGGAGCTGGAAGGTGCGGCTGACGCCGAGGCGATTGAGGCGCGAGGGCCGGAGCGCCGTCACGTTGCGGCCATTGACCCGGACAGTGCCGCGATCGGGTACGAGCTGGCCCAGGATGCAGTTGAACAACGTCGACTTGCCCGAGCCGTTGGGGCCGATGACGCCCAGGATCTCGCCTTCGTGCACATCGAAGGAGACGCCACAGACGGCTTGTACGCCGCCGAAGGACTTTTCGATGTCGCGGACTTCCAGGAGCGCGGTCATGAGCGTGCCTTTCTTGCGAGCAGGCGCGTCGCCAAGCCGACGATGCCGCTCGGGAAGAACGCCATCATGACCATCACCAGCACGGCATAGATCAGCAGGTACCAGGTCTCCCAGGCGCGCAGCCATTCGGGCAGCAGCACGGCGATGCCGGCGCCGACGAAGGGTCCGAGGAAGGTACCGCTGCCGCCGATCACCACCATCAGCATGAAGAGCAGCGAGGGGCCCAGCGCGAACGGGCTGGGGTCGATGAATTCGACCAACGGCGCATAGAGGCTGCCCGCCATGCCGCCATAGGCCGAGCCCAGGGCAAAGGCGAGCAGCGTGTAGAGCCGGACATCGACGCCCAGGCTCTCGGCGCGCAAGGGGTTCTCGCGCAGCGCGGTGAAGGCCCGGCCCCACGGCGAGCGCACGATCCACCACAGCACGAAGGTCATGATCGAAGTGATGCCGAGGACGAACCAGTAGAAGCGGATGTGGTTGCGCAGGGGCCAACCCAGGAACGACGGCCGCTCGATGTCGCGGATACCCATGACGCCGCCCGTGATCCACTGCTCGTTGCGGAACACCAGCCAGCACAGGACCGAGAAGGCCAGGGTGACGAAGGCGAGGTAGTGCTTCTGCACACGCAGCGCCGGGAAGCCGAGGGCGATACCGATGACGAAGGTCAAAAGGCCCGACGCCGCGAACGCGACACCGAACGGCACGCCGGCCTTGGTGACGATGGCGGTGAGATAGGCGCCGATGCCGACGAAAGCGGCCTGGGCCAGCGTCTCCTGGCCGGCATAGCCCACGATCAGGTTGACGCCCATGGCGGCGATCGCCGTCACCAGCCACAGGGTGAGGATGTAGGTGCCGTAGCGGCGCAGGCCGGGATAGGGCACGCCGATATCGTTCAGGTCGACCGGCGCCAACGCCAGCAGCACCAGCAATGCCAACCCGATCAGCAGCGAGTTGCGCGCACTCATACCGCCCGCTCCTCGCGGCGGCCCAGCAGGCCCTGCGGTCGGAACAGGATGACCAGCACCAGCAGGATCAGGGGGATGGCCTGCCGGTACGCCGTCGAAACGTAAGCGGCGGCCAGGTTGTCCAGGACGCCAATTAAAAGGCCGCCGGCGATGGCGCCGCGCACCTGGTTGAAGCCACCGACGATCGCCGCCACGAAGGCGATCAGGCCGAGCGTCTCGCCATTGGAGAACTTGGCGAGGTAAATCGGCGAGACCAGCAGCGAGGCCATGGCGGCGAGCGCGGCGTTGATCAGGAAGGTGTAGAGGATCATGCGCTCGACCGGCACGCCCAGGATGCGGGCCACGGTCGGGTTCTGGGCCGTCGCCTGCATCTGCCGGCCGGTGCGCGTGCCGGCCAGGAACCACTGCAGCAGGACGATGGTGACCAGGGCCACGGCAAGCACGCCGAGCTGGGCCAGCGATACCGACACGCCCGCCACGGTGATCAGCGTGTCGGGCAACAGGGTCGGGAAAGTCTGGGCCTCGGCGCTATAAAAATCCTTCACCGATTCCTTCAGCAGGATGCTGAGGGCGATGGTCGAGATCACGAGCGGCAGCACGCCACGGCGGATCAGGGGACCGACGACGACGTAGCGGAAGGCCACGCCCAGCAACAGCATCGAGGCCAGGATGGCCAGCACCAGCGAGGCCACGAAGGGCACGCCGAACCAGCGCATGGCGATCAGCGCCAGGAAGGCCGGCACCATGACGAACTCGCCCTGCGCGAAGTTGATGGTCTGCGAGGTCTGCCAGAGCAGCGTGAAGCCGATCGCCGCCAGGGCATAGATCGCGCCGGTCGCCAGGCCGGAGATCAGGAGTTGGAGGAAGTCGGTCATGTTCTTGGAAACAACACTTCAGGCTCCTCTCCCCCGCTAGGGGGAGAGGTTGGGTGAGGGGGTTGCACGAGCTGTCGAAGCCCCCTCACCTAGCCTCTCCCCCTAGCGGGGGAGAGGAACATGAGTTGCGGCAGTCACTTCTTCAGCTTCGGCAGTGTCTCGGTGATGACCTGCTTGCCGTCCTTGACCTCGCCCAGGAACGAGATTCGGTCGATCTCGCCGGTGTCGTCCCAGGTCGCCTCGATCAGGATGCCGGGCACCTTGTCGGGGGTGATGGTCATGCCGCGCAGCGCCGCGGCGATCGCCTTGCCGTCGAGCTTGCCGGCCTTCTCGGCCGCCGCCTTGATCATATAAGGCGCGATATAACCCTTCACGCCGTTGTGGTCGGGCTTGGTCTTGTACTTGGCCTCGTACTTCTTGCCGAACTCCTGGATGGCCGGCACCGGCGCGTCGACGGTGAGGCCGACATGGCCCTTCACGCCGTTGGCCGCATCGCCCGCGAGATCGATCACCTTCTGGCCGAGCAGCGTGGTCTCGCCGATCAGGGGCTTGTTCAGGCCCTGCTTCCTGGCCTCGCGCAGGAAGCGGGCGCTCTCCTCCTCGTTCAGGTAAACGAAGATCGCGTCGGCATTGGCGCCCTTGAGCTTGATGACGTCGGCGGCGAAGTCGGCCTGGCCCGCCTCGGTCGAGATGTCGGCCACGACCTTGATGTCGCGCGCCGCCAGCTCCTTGACGATGGCGTCGCGGCCGCCCTTGCCGAAGTCGTTGTTCACGAAGACGACGGCGACGTTCTTGGCCTTCACGATGTCGCGCAGGTAGTTGGCGATCTTGGGCATCGACACGTTCTGGCCGAACGAGGTGCGGAAGATGTACTTGGAGCCCTGGGCCGTGAGGTTGCCGGCCTCGCCGCCGATCACCTGCGGCACCTCGGCGTCGGCCGTCATCTTCAGGGTGGCGCTGACCGAGCCGGAGTAAATCGGCCCGAAGATCGCGACCGGCTTGTCGTCAAGCGCACGCTGCATGGCGGCGCGGGCCTTGCCGGGATCGCTCGCGGTGTCGATGAACTCGAGCTTGATCTTCTTGCCGAGGATTCCGCCCGAGGCGTTGATCTCCTCGACGGCCATGCTGGAACCGTTCTTCCACATGGCGCCGACGGTGGCGCCGCCGCCGGAAAGCTCGATGATGTTGGGAATGACGATGTCCTGGGCAAAGCCCGCGGGCGCCCACAGGCCGCCGATGGCGAGACCTGCCAATGCCAGTGTCTTGCGCAGCATGTTTCCTCCGTTCTTGGTCTTCAGTTACTGCTCCCCGGCGGATTGATGCCGCAGGAGAAAAGTAACGTCCATGATCAAGACTTCGGTTTGCGCAAACCTGATGTTACTTTTCTGCCGGAGCCGGTTCTGCCACCGTGGAGCGCTTCCATCTCCCGGCGCAGCAACGCGATGAAGTGTTCGCAGTAGCTCGACAGGATGGCGTCGCGACGGAAGGCGATATAGGTCTGGAACTCCGTCGATTCGATGATCGGCAAGGCGATGATGTTGGGCCAGGTGCCGGCGGCCAGTGTGAACTCGTCGATCACGGCGATGCCCAGCCCGCGTCCCACCAGGGCGCACACCGTGGTGCCAAAGCGCGCCTTGATCGTGACCTCGTAGGTGAGGCCGAGGCGGGCGAAGATGCCGGCCATGATGCGGCCGTAGGGATCGTTGGGATCGATGCCGATCAGCGGATGGCGCACGATGTCGGCGGCCGAGATGCGGTTGCGCCGCGCCAGTGCGTGGCCCTCGGGCACGATGCAGAACAGGCGGCCCTTGGCCAGCGGCTCGAAGGTCATCATGGGATGGTCGAAGCGCGAACTCATGGCCACGGCCTCGCCCTTGCCCAGCAGGATGTAGTCGAGCGCCTCCTCGAACTTGAGCACGTCCAGGTCGATCAGGAGATTGGGGAAGCGCTTGCGCACGCCCTCGACGGCGCGCGGCACCATGACGTTGGAGATACTGGGCACCGAGCCGATCCTAAGCTCGGAGTCCGCGCCCTGCGACAGGCGGCGGATGACGTATTGCAGGTCGCCGACCTTGTCGTAGACGGCGTTGACCTGATTGAAGATGTCGCGCGCCTCGGGGCTCGGCGTGTAGCGGCCGTGCCGGCGGCTGAACAGTTTCAGGCCGAGGATGCCCTCGGCATGTTTCATCACCCGGCTGATGCCCGGCGAGGAGACATTGAGCAGGCGCGCCGCGCCGCCCACGGTTCCGGTCACCATGATGGCCCTGATGACTTCGATCTGGCGCAGCGTCAGCATGCCGGCCCAGCATAAGCCAGGCGAAGGCCGCTATCGACCGGCTGGATCCGGGGATAGACTGGCTCCATGAGACTGCGCTTGGACTGGCTGCAGGGCCTTTTCGAACCCGCCGCATCGGAGGCGCGAAAGCCGCTGGCGGTCGGCATCGGCTATTGCCTCGGCTGCGATGGCTTGCGCGCCAGCAACAGCCTGAGCTGCAACCACTGCGGCAACACCGACCCGGTCACAGCGGACGCCTGACTACGCTACCGCTCCGCCGCGTTGCGGCGGCCGTCTCGATAGTCCTTCCTCCCCAGCGAAGCTGGGGAGGTGTCGGCGTCTTACGCCGACGGAGGGGTCATGGGCTTCAGCGTTGATGCTCATGACCCCTCCGTCGCCGTATGACGGCGACACCTCCCCATCGCGGAATCCGCGATGGGGAGGAACGAAGGGCTAAAGCATCCCGCCGGCGAGATTGTCGAACTTCGACCTGATCTCGTCGACCGTCGGCACCTTGTCGGCCTCGAGCTCGGGATACTCCTTGGCGAGGTCGTGGCGGTCGAACTCGTCGAGATGCAAGTCGGCGGTGCTGTGGTCGTGTGGCAGGGCGCTCAGCGCATTGTGCAGGTGAAAGATCTGCCAGCGTGCCGGCATCTCGTGGCGCAACGCCTCGAGCCGGGCCAGACGTTCCTCGAAGCGCTGCATCACCCTCTTGCGTTCTTCCGACATGGCTGACCTCCCGATCGTTGTTATGCAGGCAGCAGGTTCAGACGACGCAGCAGTTCCTTCTCCTCCTCGTAGGTCTTGGCCATCGCCGCCTTGTAGGCGGGCCCATCGAGCAGGATCAGCGGCTGATCCATGGTTTCAAGGAATCTCAGATGCTCGGGTTCCTGCGCGGCGGCGCGAAAAGCGTCGGCCAGCACGGCGACCACGGCTGGATCCATGCCCTTGGGACCGATCAGGCCGCCCGGACTGTCGATGACCACGTCGATGCCGAGCTCCCTCACCGTCGGCACGTCGGGGAAGCGCTTGGCTCGCTCAGCGGTGAAGACGGCCAGCAGCCGCAACTGTCCGGCCTGGACCATCGGCGCCCAGCCCGAGGACTCCGAGGCGAAGTCGATCTCGCCGCCGAGCAAGGCGCGCAGCGTGTCGGCCGTGCCGCGATAAGGCGCATGTGTCCAGCTGAGCCCGCCCTGGGCGATCCCGACCCGCTCCATGGCGAGATGCTGGGTCGAGCCGATGCCGAGGGTGCCCCAGTTCAGCTTGCCGGGATTGGCTTTGGCGTAGGCCAAAAGCTCGGGCAGCGTCTTCCACGGCGCATCGGCCTTCACCACCACGCCCATGATGAAGCCGGTGATCTGCAGGATATAGGTGAGATCGTTGATCGGATTGTACGTCAGCTGCTTGTTCAACAGCGGCTGGCGCAGCACGCTCATGTGCATCTGCGAGATCGTGTAGCCGTCGGGCTTGGCTTCCTGCAGCGCCATCGCGCCCATGATGCCCGAGGCGCCCGCCTTGTTGTCGACGATGACCTGCTGGCCGAGTTTCTTGGAGACCGACTGCGCCAGGATGCGGAACCCGGCATCGGCCGGTCCGCCCGCCGCCCAGGGGATGATCAGCCGGATCGGCCGGTCCGGAAACTTTGCCTGCGCCCGCGCGGCGCCGGCCGCTGCGAATGGCAAGGCGGACGCGCCAACGAGGGCGGCCCGCCGCGTAAAGCGGTTCATGCTTCTTCAACTCCCTGTCCCACGGACTCTGATCACGCGCTCGTGCAAGGGGCAAGCCAGAGCGTGCATCCTGGCGCGCGGAATTCCGTTGCCCGGTCCCGGCCTTGCCCTTAACGTTCTCGGAAAGATCCTGCGCAAAGCGGGCAACGAGATCAGGGAGGCGTTTAAAAGAGTACCACGGGGATCGGATGCCGTTCGCGCGACCGCGCGCCACGCATCGCGGTACGGCCATGATCCCAACAGTCGCGTCGTTACGATTCCGACATTGCACCAAGGCTCCATCCAAAAGGGGCCGCCTGGGAGGCAACAATGGACGGGAAGGCAAGACGAGACGCGTTTGGCCGCCGGGAACTGCTGGTTCTCTCGGCATTGGGCCTTGTTGCGGGCGCCGAGCGCCCGGCCTTTGCCGCCAGCCCGCAGGGACAACTCACCTGGGCGGTGCATTTCTCGCTGGCACCCACCTGGTTCGACCCGGCCGAGACGCCGGGCATGATCACGCCCTTTCTGCTGATGTATGCGCTGCACGACGCGATGGTGAAGCCGATGCCTGGCAACCCCGCCGAGCCGTGCCTGGCGGAGGCCTTCAAGATGGCGCCCGACGGGCTCAGCTACGAGTTCACCGTGCGCGCCGGGGCGAAGTTCCACAACGGCGAGCCGGTGACGGCGGAGGACGTGAAGTTCTCCTTCGAGCGCTACCGCGGCACCTCGGCGGCGCTGATGAAGGAGCGGGTGAAGGCCGTGGAGACGCCGGATGAGCGCCGAGTGCGCTTCGTGCTGGCGCAACCCTGGCCGGATTTCCTGACGTTCTACAGCTCCGCCACCGGAGCGGGCTGGATCGTGCCGAAGAAATACGTCCAGCAGGTGGGCGAGGACGGGTTCAAGAAGGCGCCGATCGGAGCGGGGCCGTACCGCTTCGTCTCCTTCACCCCCGGGGTGGAGCTGGTGTTCGAAGCCTTCGAGGGCTACTGGCGCAAGATGCCCGCCGTGAAGCGGCTGGTCTTCAAGGTGGTGCCCGAGGAGGCGACGCGGCTGGCGGCCCTGAAGCGCGGCGAAGTCGACATTGCCTACTCCATCCGCGGCGAGCTGGCCGAGGAACTGCGCCAGAGCCCAGGACTGACCCTGAAGCCGGTGGTGATCCAGGGCACCTTCTGGCTCTATTTCCCCGAGCAATGGGACCCGAAATCGCCCTGGCACGACCAGCGGGTCCGCGAGGCGGCGCGGCTGGCGATCGACTACAAGTCCATCTCCGAGGCGCTGACGCTTGGCTACTCGCCGGTCACCAACAACATCATCCCCGACGGTTTCGACTTCTACTGGAAGGCGCCGGCGGCGGTGTACGACCTTGCAAAGGCCAAGAAGCTCTTGGCCGACGCGGGCTTCCGCAACGGCTTCGACGCCGGCGACTACTACTGCGATTCTTCCTATTCCAATCTCGCCGAGGCGGTGATCAACAACCTGCAGGAAGCCGGCATCCGCGTGAAGCTGCGCCCGCTGGAGCGCGCCGCCTTCTTCAGCGCCTACTCCGAGAAGAAGCTGAAGAACATCATACAGGGCTCGTCCGGTGCGTTCGGCAACGCGGCGACGCGGCTGGACGCGTTCGTGGTCAAGGGCGGCGCCTACGCCTATGGCAACTATCCCGAGATCGATTCGCTGTTCGCCGAGCAGGCCAACGAGCTCGATGTCGCCAAGCGCACCGCCATGCTGCACCGGATCCAGCAGATCATGCATGAAAAGAGCGTGTACGCGCCGATCTGGCAGCTCGCCTTCATCAATGGCCAGGGAAAGCGCGTGGGCGAATCCGCCCTCGGCTTGATCAAGGGCCATGCCTATTCCGCACCGTATGAGGACGTGACCATCAAGCAGGCCTGACACGACGTAACAGGGAGTGACCCATGCGTTCGTCCCAACGTCACCATGAAGTTCCCACCGCCAGCGTGCCCTACCCGCGCGCGACGCGTCGCGAGCTGCTGGGCCTGGCCGCGCTCGGCGTCCTCGCCGCCGGCACGACACTGGCCAGGGCAGCGAACGGCCAGCTTGTCTATGCCTCGCATATCTCGCTGGCGCCGACCTGGTTCGATCCGGCGGAAACGCCGGGCATCGTCACGCCCTTCATGCTGCTCTACGCCCTGCATGACGGCCTGGTGAAGCCGATGCCGGGCAATCAGGCGGAACCGTGTCTGGCGGAATCCTACACCGCCTCTGCCGACGGGCTGAGCCACAGCTTCGTGCTGCGCGCCGGCGTGACGTTCCACAATGGCGCGCCGGTGACGGCGGAGGACGTGAAGTTCTCCTTCGAGCGCTATCGCGGCAACGCCGCGGGCTTCATCAAGGAGAAGGTGGCGGCCGTCGAAACACCCGATCCGCGGCGCGTGGTCTTCCGTCTGCACCAGCCGTGGCCCGATTTCCTGCTCTACTATTCGAGCGTCACCGGCGCGGGCTGGATCGTGCCGAAGAAATACGTCGAGAGCGTGGGCGAGGACGGCTTCAAGAAGGAGCCCATCGGCGCAGGACCGTACAAGTTCGCCTCCTTCATCCCGGGCGTCGAATTGGTGATGGAGGCGTTCGACGGCTACTGGCGCAAGGTGCCCACCGTGAAGAAGCTGGTCTGGAAGGTGATTCCCGACGAGACCACGCGGCTCGCGGCGTTGAAGCGCGGCGAGGTCGACCTCGCCTACTCGATCCGCGGCGAGCTGGCCGAGGAGCTTCAGCGCGCGCCGGGGCTCGAGCTGAAGCCGGTGCTGATCAACTCGCCGTTCTGGATCTACTTCGCCGACCAGTGGGATCCGAAATCACCCTGGCACGACGCGCGGGTGCGCAAGGCGGTGACGCTGGCGCTCGATCGCGACGGCATCAACCAGGCCATCACGCTCGGCCATTCGCTGCTCACCGGCAGCATCGTGCCGAAGGACTATGAGTTCTACTGGCAGCCACCCAAGATTCCGCACGATCCGGCGACGGCGCGCCGGCTGCTGGCGGAAGCGGGCTTCCGCGGCGGCTTCGATGCCGGGGAGTACTACTGCGACTCCTCCTACGCCAACCTCGGCGAGGCCGCATTGAACGGCCTGGCGGAGGTCGGCATCCGCCTGAAGCTGCGCCCGATCGAGCGGGCCGCGTTCACCAAGGGATACTCCGAGAAGAAGTATCGCAACATCATCCAGGGCGGCAGCGGCGCGTTCGGCAACGCCGCCACGCGGATGGAGACCTTCGTCGTCAAGGGCGGTGCCTATGTCTACGGCAGCTACCCCGACATCGATGACCTGTTCGCCCAGCAGGCGGCGGAAATCGATCGCGCCAAACGCACGGCGATCCTGCACCGCATGCAGCAGCTGGTGCATGAGCGCACGGTGTACGCGCCGCTGTGGCAGCTCGCTTTCCTGAACGGCCAGGGCCCGCGGGTCGGCGAATCCGCTTTCGGCCTGATCAGCGGACACCCGTATTCCGCGCCCTACGAAGACGTTCGCCTGAAAAACGGCGCTTAGCGGGAGACGCAGCCATGGTCTCGCCCTCTCTTTCCACCACGCGCCGCGGCGCTCTCGGCCTTTCCGCGGCTGCCATGATCGGCGCCACCCTGCGCGCAGCCAACGCGGCACCGGACGGGGAGCTGCGTATCGGCGTGCATGTTTCGCTGGCGCCGACCTGGTTCGATCCGGCGGAGACGCCCGGCATCATCACGCCCTTCCTGCTGATGTACGCCATGCATGACGCGATGATGAAGGCGATGCCCGGCGATCCCGTGACTCCCTGCCTCACCGAATCCTGGACCATGGCACGCGATGGGCTGAGCTATGCCTTCACGCTGCGCAAGGGCGTGCTGTTCCACAACGGAGACGCGTTGACGGCAGAGGACGTAAAATTTTCCCTGGAGCGTTATCGCGGCGCCGCGAGCAAGACGCTGAAGGAGCGCGTGGCCGGCGTGGACATCCACGATCCACACCGCTTGACGATCCGGCTGAACGAGCCGTGGCCGGATTTCCTGACCTTCTATGCCGCCGCCAGCGGCGCCGGCTGGATCGTGCCCAGGAAATACCTCCAGCAGGTCGGTGACGATGGCTTCAAGAAGGCGCCGATCGGCGCGGGGCCGTACAAGTTCGTGTCGTTCACGCCCGGCGTCGAGCTGGTGTGCGAGGCGTTCGAAAGTTACTGGCGCAAGGCGCCGGTCATCAAGCGGCTGGTCTTCAAGGTGATCCCCGACGAAGCGACGCGGCTGGCGGCCCTGCAGCGCGGCGAGATCGATATCGCCTATTCGATCCGCGGCGAGCTGGCCGACGAGCTGGTGCGCACACCCGGGCTGACGATCAAGTCAGCGGTGGGATCGGCGCCGTTCTGGCTCTACTTCCCGGAACAATGGGACCCCCAGTCGCCGTGGCACGATCCGCGCGTGCGCCTGGCGGCAAGCCTGGCGTTGGACCTCAAGACGATGGACCAGGCGTTGACCCTCGGCAACTCGCGCCTGACGGGCAGCATCTTCCCGGAGAATTTCGAATTCTACTGGCAGCCGCCGGCACCGGTGTACGATCCGGGACGCGCCCGCAAGCTCCTGGCGGAAGCCGGCCGCGCACGCGGCTTCGATGCCGGGGATTACTACTGCGATACGTCCTACGCCAATATCGGCGAGGTCGTGTTGAACAACCTGCGGGAAGTCGGCATCCAGGTGAAGCTCCGCCCGCTCGAGCGCGCCGCCTTCTTCAAGGCCTACTCGGAGAAGAAGCTGAAGAACATCGTGCAGGGCGCCTCCGGTGCCTTCGGCAACTGCGCGACGCGCGCCGAGGCCTTCGTGGTGAAGGGCGGCACCTATGTATACGGCAACTATCCCGACATCGATGCGCTGTTCGCCGAGCAGGCCGCCGAGATGGACCGCGCCAAGCGCGAGGCGATCCTGCATCGCCTGCAGCAGCTGGTGCACGAGAAGTCGATCTATGCGCCGATCTGGCAGCTCGCGTTCATCTCCGGCGTCGGCCCGAAGGTCGGGCAATCGGGCTTTGGGCTGATCAGGGGCTTTCCCTACACGGCGCCTTATGAAGACCTGACACTGAAGGGCAAGGCGTAAGTCATGAAACGGGCTGCGCCATCAAAGCGTTTTCCTCCCCACGCTACGCGTGGGGAGGTGCCCGCGCAGCGGGCGGAGGGGTCATGGGCAACAGTGACTCTCCGACTCATGACCCCTCCGTCGCCGTATGACGGCGACACCTCCCCTTCGCGGACTCCGCGAAGGGGAGGAAATCGAAAGCACCTGCCATGAAACAGTACATCGTTCGCCGCGTCGGCTATTCCCTGCTGTCGCTGTTCCTGCTGTCGCTGACGATCTTCCTGTTCGTGCGCGTGACCGGAGACCCGGTGAGCCTGCTCGTGGAGCCCGGCGCCAGCCCGGACGATATCGAGACCATGCGTCGCCAGCTCGGCCTCGATCAACCGCTCTGGGTGCAGTACGGGCATTTCGTGGCCAGTTTCGTCACCGGCGATCTCGGCCTGTCCTTCTACTATCGCACGCCGGTGCTGGAGCTGTATTTCCAGCGCCTGCCGAACTCGCTGCTCCTGGCGGGAGTGGCCATGGCCTTGTCACTGCTGATCGGCATCCCGAGCGGCATCCTGGCCGCCGTGCGCGTCGACGGGTTCTGGGACAGCGCGGGCAAGATCTTCTCGTTGCTGGGCCTGTCGCTGCCGCAGTTCTGGGTCGGCCTGGTGCTGATCCTGTTCTTCTCGGTCTATCTCGGCTGGCTGCCCTCCTCCGGCTCCGGCAGCGTGGCGCACCTGCTGATGCCCGCCTTCACCCTCGGCTGGTACTTTGCCGCCGCCCACATGCGGCTCACGCGCTCCTCCATGCTGGACGTGCTGGGCTCCGAATACATCAAGCTGGCGCGGCTGAAAGGCCTGCCGGAGGCGCTGGTGATCGGCAAGCATGCGCTGAAGAACGCCCTGATTCCGGTGATCACGCTGGCCGGCATCAACCTCGTCGTCATGATCAACGTCGCGGTGGTGGTCGAGACGGTGTTCGCCTGGCCCGGCATCGGCCGGCTGCTCTACGAGGGCATCACCTTCCGCGATTTCCCCGTCGTCCAGGGCGTCGTGGTGATCGGTGGCGCCATGATCGTGCTGGTCAACCTCATGGTCGACATCCTCTACGCCCTGATCGATCCCCGCATCCGCCTGGAGAGCTGACGGCCATGACTGTCATCACCCCCGTCACGACCGAAACCGTCGCCTCGTCCGCGCCGTTCTGGCGGCTCAAGGGCTTCCCGGTGATCCCGGTGTCGATCCTGCTGTTCATCGCCTTCGTCGCCGTGTTCGCCGACGTGCTGGCGCCGCACGATCCGCAGATCGGCAGCCTGGCGCGCCGCTTCAAGCCGCCGTTCTGGCTGGAAGGCGGCAGCCTGGCCTATCCGCTGGGCACCGACCATGTCGGGCGGGATGTGCTGTCGCGCCTGATCTTCGGTGCGCGGGTTTCCATGGTCGTCGGCATCACCGCCGTGCTGGTCGCGGGCAGCATCGGCACCTTGCTCGGCATCGTGTCGGGCTATCTCGGCGGCTGGGCCGACCAGGTTGTGATGCGCATCACCGACACCTGGCTCGCCCTGCCGGCGCTCACCTTCGCCATCTTCCTCGCCGCCATCGTCGGTCCGAGCGAGCTCAACATCATCCTCATCCTCGGCCTGGTCTACTGGACGCGCTACGCCCGCGTCATCCGTGGCGAGGTGCTGTCCCTGAAGCAGCGTGAGTTCGTGCGGCTCGCCATCGTCGCCGGCTGCTCCAAGTCGCTGATCATGTGGCGCCACATCCTGCCCAACGTCATCAACTCCGCCGTCGTGCTGGCCACACTGATGCTGGGCGTCGTGATCGTCACCGAGGCGTCGCTGTCGTTCCTCGGCGTCGGCGTGCCGCCGCCCAAGCCCGCCTGGGGCCTGATGATGGCCGACGGCAAGAAGGGCCTGATGGTGGGCTACTGGTGGCTCACGGTGTTCCCCGGCATCTGCATCATGCTGATGGTCCTGTCCGCCAACCTTCTGGGCGACTGGCTGCGCGTGAAGTTCGATCCGCAATTGCGTCAGTTGTGAAGGCCACCATGTCGTCAGAACCGTTGCTGTCGCTTGAGAATCTGTCTGCCCACTACGTCTCCCAACAAGGTACCCGCGTGGTGCGCGCCGTGGACGACGTGACGCTCAGCCTGAAGGCGGGAGGAACGCTCGGCATCGTCGGTGAATCGGGTTCGGGCAAGAGCACGCTTGCGCTCACCATCCTGCGCCTGCTGCCGCCGGCGGCGCGCATCGTCAGTGGGCGGATGATGTTCGAGGGCGAGAACCTGCTCGACAAGTCGGACACCGAGATGCGCCAGGTACGCGGCAAGCGCATCGCCATGATCCTGCAGGACCCGATGGCCTCGCTGAACCCCTTGTTCACCATCGGCGACCAGGTCGGCGAGCCGCTCCGCGTGCATGACGGCGCAAGCCGCGCCACCGCCTGGCAGCGCGCGGTGGCCCTGCTCAAATCCGTGCGCATCGCCTCGCCCGAAACCCGCGTGTCGCAGTTTCCCCACGAGATGTCGGGCGGCATGCGCCAGCGCATCGTCGGCGCCATCGGCATTTCCTGCGAGCCGCGGCTGCTGATCGCCGACGAGCCGACCACCAGCCTCGATCTCACCATCCAGGCGCAATACCTCAGCCTGCTGCGCGAGCTGCAGCGCGAGCATGGGCTGGCGCTGATCTTCATCACCCACAATCTCGGCATCGTCGCCAAGATGTGCGACCAGCTGGCCGTGATGTATGCCGGGAAGGTCGTCGAGCAGGGACCGGTGTCGCAGATCTTCTCGACGCCCGTGCACCCCTACACAAAGGCGCTGCTCGGTTCCATTCCGCGGATGACGGACAACCGCGACCACCTCACCGCCATCGAAGGCCAGCCGCCCGATCTCGCCTCCCTGCCACCCGGCTGTTCCTTCGCCGCGCGCTGCCCGATGGCGTTCGGCCGCTGCCGGGACGAGGCGCCACCGGAATTCGCCGTCGGCGAAGGCCGCACGGCACGCTGCTGGCTGGCCGTGCCCAATGCCGACGCCAAGGCTGCGATGGAGAGGAGCAACGTGGCATGACCGCCGTTCTGCAAGCTGCCGGCCTCAGCAAGCATTTCCAGACGCGGCGCGGCCTCTTTGGCCGCGATCGCGGCGTGGTGCGCGCGGTCGATGGCGTCACCTTCGCCATCGAAGGCGGCAAGACACTGGGCGTGGTGGGCGAATCCGGTTGCGGCAAGACGACCACGGCGAAACTCGTGCTCGGGCTGGAAACGCCCACCGGCGGCAGCATCCTGTTCGAGGGGCGCGATCTTGCCGGGCTGGAGGCGACCGGCCGCCGGCACTACCGCAAATCCGTCCAGGCGGTGTTCCAGGATCCGTATGCCTCGCTCAATCCGCGCATGCGTATCAGCGCCATCATCGCCGAGCCGCTGATCACCAACGAGAAGATCGACCCGGCCGACGTCCGCCGACGCATGCTGGAGCTGCTCGACCTGGTCGGCCTGCCCGAGCGCTCGGCCGATCTCTTCCCGCACGAATTCTCCGGCGGCCAGCGCCAGCGCATCGCCATCGCCCGCGCGCTGGTCCTCTCGCCGCGGCTGGTGGTGCTGGACGAGCCGGTGTCGGCGCTCGACGTCTCGATCCGTGCCCAGATTCTCAACCTGCTGCGCGATCTGCAGAAACGGCTGGGTCTTTCCTACCTCTTCATCGCCCACGACCTCGCCGCCGTCGCCCACATGAGCCACGAGATCGTGGTCATGTACCTAGGCAAGATCGTCGAAAGCGGCGACGCGCGCACGCTCGCCAACCATGCGCTGCATCCCTACACGAAGGCCCTGTTCTCCGCGGCCCTGCCGAGCCATCCGGATGAGCGACGCGAGGAAGTGGTGCTGCAGGGCGAGGTTCCGAGCCCGCTCAACCCGCCCACCGGCTGCCACTTCCATCCGCGCTGCCCGCACGCCATGCCGCGTTGCGCGCAGGAGATGCCGCCGCTCGCCCTTGTCGAGGGCCGCATGGTCGCCTGTCATCTCTACAGCT
>JAKFVH010000137.1 GCA_021732285.1 Reyranella sp.
GCCGTGAGCTTGGCAATGAAGCCTGTCGGTAAGCCGGATGCGGGAGATCCGCACGTCCGGTTTGATGAGCGGGGACGGGAGACGGAGCGACTTCAGCGTCGACACCGCGCCCGTCCTCGACTCTACCGCGCTCATGATCATGAGCGCGCGAGGACGCGCGCGGTCCGAAAGACATGACTCACGCCTGGTTGAGATGGATCAGCGCGCGGCGGATCTCGCGTGTGCGCGTGAACAGGTCGAACAGCTTGTCGCCCTCGCCCCAGCGGATGGCGCGCTGCAGGTAGAACAGGTCTTCCTGGAAGCGGCCGAGCGTCTCGAGCACGGCCTCGCGGTTGTTCAAGAACACGTCGCGCCACATCGTCGGATCGGAGGCGGCAATGCGCGTGAAATCGCGGAAGCCGCCGGCGGCGAAGCGCAGCACCTCGCTGTTGAGATGACCGGCGAGGTCGTCGGCCGTGCCGACGATGGCGTAGGCGATGAGATGCGGCAGGTGCGAGGTGATGGCGAGGATGCGATCGTGATCGGCCGGGTCGAGCCGCTGGATCAGGCTGCCCAGGCCCTTCCAGAACGCTTCCAGCTTGTCGACCGCGGCGGCGTCGCTGTCGGGCAGCGGCGTCAGGATGGTCCAGCGCCCGTCGAACAGCTCGGCGAAGCCTGCTTCGGGGCCCGAGTTCTCCGTGCCGGCGACCGGATGGGCCGGCACGAAATGCACCGAGGCCGGCAGATGCGGCTTCATGGCATCGACCACGGCCTGCTTCACCGAGCCCACGTCGGAGACGATGCAGCCTGGCTTGAGCTTGGGCGCGATGATGCGCGCGGCCTCGCCGCAGGCGCCGACCGGCGTGCAGACGATCACCAGGTCGGCATCCTCGCAGGCGGCCGCGAGATCGGTGCCGCAGTGGTCGACCAGCTTCAGCCGGTTGGCGGTGTCCGCCGTTTCCTGGCTGCGTGTGGCGGCGACGATCCTGGTGGCGAGGCCGGCGCGGCGCGCGGCAAGCGCGATCGAGCCGCCGATCAGGCCGATGCCGATCAGTGTGATCTTGTTGAACATCCGCTGGGTTTGGGGGTTGGTCATTTGTTTGTGGCGACGAAGCGGCCGAGCGAGTCGTGCACGGCCTTGACCTCGCTCTCGGTGCCGATGGTGATGCGCAGATGCTCGGGCAGGCCGTAGCCCGCCACCATGCGCGGAATCAGCCCGTCGTTCATCATCCAGTCGTTGGCCGCGGCCGCGCGCTCCTTGGAGCCGAAGCCCACCAGCACGAAGTTGCCGACGCTGCGCAGCGGCTTCAATCCGAGCTTGGTGAGCTCGGTGCTGAGCCAGGGCAGCCAGATGTCGTTGTTGGTGCGGCTGGCGTCCGAGTGGGCGATGTCGGCCATCGCCGCGATGCCCGCGGCCTGCGCCGCCAGGTTGACGTTGAACGGCTGGCGCAGCCGGCTCATGACGTCGATGATGCCGGCCGGCC
The DNA here is from genome assembly GCA_021732285.1 of Reyranella sp. Classification (GTDB taxonomy): domain Bacteria; phylum Pseudomonadota; class Alphaproteobacteria; order Reyranellales; family Reyranellaceae; genus Reyranella. The sequence goes on from JAKFVH010000137.1 coordinate 1,464, forward strand.
CGTACATCCAGCCGAGCCGCAAGCCACCCAGGCCGTAGATCTTCGAGAACGTGCGCGTCATCACCACGTTCTCGGCCTGGTCGACCAGCTCGACGCCCGATTCGTAGTCGTTGCGGCTGACATACTCGGCATAGGCCGCATCGATCACCAGCAGCACGTTCTTCGGCAGGCCCGCGTGCAGACGACGCACATCATCCTTGGTGATGTAGGTGCCCGTCGGATTGTTGGGGTTGGCGACGCACACGACCCGGGTCTTGGTCGTCACCTGGGCCAGCATGGCATCGACGTCGCAGTGATAGTCCTTCTCCGGCGCCGCGACAGGCGTCGCTCCCACGCCGAGTGCATTGATGGGATACATCAGGAAGCCGAACTGGCTGTACAGCAACTCGTCACCCGGCCCGGCGTAGGCGCGCACTAAAAGATTGAGCAGCTCATCGGAGCCCGCGCCGCAGACGATGCGCTTGGCGTCGAGGCCGTAGTGCCGGCCGATCGCCGTGCGCAGCGCGCTCGAATCGCCGTCGGGATAGCGATGCAGCTCGCTCGCCGCCTTGGCATAGGCCGCCATCGCCTTGGGGCTGGGGCCGAGCGCGCCTTCGTTCGACGACAGCTTGGCGATCGTCTTCTTGCCCTCGACCGAGTCCTTGCCCGGCACATAGGGCGCGATCTTCATGATGCCCGGACGCGGGGTAAGCGCGCTCATCGCGATCTCCTAGATGGGTCAGGCCCGCGCTGTCGACGGGACGGCGTAGGCGCCGATTGCCGCGACGCGGCCGTTCTCGAGCTCCAAGGCGGCCTCGAGCTCGCGCAGGCGTTGATCGCTATCGGCGATGACGCCCGGCAGCTCGACGAGATAGTGATGCACGCCGCCTGCAAGCTGGTCCAGCACCGAAGTGAAGGCGGGCAAGCCTGCCTTGGCGAGGGCGCCGGAGATGCGGTTGCGGCTGAGGCCGCCCACCGATTCGAGCGAGACCAGGGCGCGGTCGTCGCCCGATTCCTCCGGCTCCATGCGCGCCAGCACGAAGGCCTGGATGCCGCGCGCGCGGGCGTTGGGCATGACCAGGAAGGGCAGGCGCGCGACGATGTTGGGGAGCGTGGCGTCACGGCCCGCCAGCAGCGGCCACCACGGCGCGGCATCGGCCTCGATCGGCACCGGCACGACGCCCAGGGTCGACGGGTTGGCGCGCACGGCGGCCAGCACCTGGGCCGGCGTGTCGTTGGCGACGAAGGTGATCTGGCAGCCGAAATGGTCGCGCGCCAGGTCCCAGTAGCCCGGCTGGTCGTGCGGCCGGCAGATCGCGATCTTGATGTCCGGCGTCTGCATCAGGGTGAAGGCGCACATCATCTCGCGCCACATGCGGTAGACGGCGGCGGCGGGGAACGGCCCCTGATGGGTTTCCAGGCGCTGGCGCATGACCCGCGCCTCGCGGCCCGGCCTGAGCGCCAGCCCGCCCGGCGGCTTGGACGCGCCAATGCGATCGACCAAGGCTGCGCGGCGTCGGATCAGGCCATGCAACTCGCCGTCGATGGCGTCGATTTCCTGGCGCAAGCTGTCGAGACTGGGGGCGTCCATATCCGTTGGTTGGTCCTGTGAGGCAGCGGCGATACTACGTCCGGCCGGCCCCCGTAAAGGCAAGAAACCTCAGGGTGCTTGCGCAATTCCGGCGACCTCCGTATAGAAGCCTCTCCGTGGAATTTGAGCCGACCGGCTTGCGACCACGTTAATCCTCGCTAAAAGGTCGGAGCGCTCGAAAAAAGCCCCCGACTCGCCGGTCGGGGGCTTTTTCGTTGGCATTTTGCCGCGCCGAGGAGAGGACATGGAGGCTGCGATCGACAAGCCGCTGGCCGACGCCGAGCGCAAGGCGCTGGCGCGGTGCCGCCACGCGGTCCTGGGCGTCGACCGGCCGCTTCGGCTCGACTGCGGCGTGGAGCTCGGCCCCTACCGCGTGGCCTACCAGACCTACGGCACGCTCAACGCCGACAAGTCGAACGCGGTCCTGATCTGCCATGCCCTGACGCTCGACCAGTTCGTCGCCGAGGAGCATCCGGTCACCGGCAAGGAGGGCTGGTGGGAGAGCCTGGTCGGCCCGGGCAAGGTGCTCGATCCGGCGCGCTACTTCATCATCTGCATCAACGTGCTGGGCGGTTGCATGGGCACCACTGGCCCGCTCGCCCAGGATTCCGCCGGCCAGCCGTGGAACCTGCGCTTCCCGGTCGTGACCGTCGCCGACATGGTGCGCACCCAGGCGGCCCTGCTCGACCATCTCGGCATCCCCGACCTGTTCTGCGTCATCGGTGGCTCGATGGGCGGCATGCAGGTGCTGGAATGGGCGGCGAGCTATCCGGCCCGCGTCTTCACCGCCGTGCCGATCGCCTGCGCCGCCCGCCATTCGGCGCAGAACATCGCCTTCCACGAGGTCGGCCGCCAGGCGATCATGGCCGATCCCGAATGGAAGGGCGGCGATTATCGCCTGCACAACACCGTGCCGGCGCGCGGGCTCTCGGTGGCGCGCATGACTGCGCACATCACCTATCTTTCCGAGCAGGCGCTGCAGCGCAAGTTCGGCCGCGCGCTCCAGGACCGCGACGCGCTGGGCTTCGGCTTCGACGCCGACTTCCAGGTCGAGAGCTACCTGCGCTACCAGGGCTCGACCTTCGTCGATCGCTTCGACGCCAACAGCTACCTCTACATCACGCGTGCGATGGACTATTTCGACCTCGCCGCCGCCCATGGCGGAGTCCTGGCCAACGCCTTCAAGGGCACGCCGACGCGCTTCTGCCTGTTCTCCTTCACCAGCGACTGGCTGTTCCCGACGCGCGAGAGCCGCGAGATCGTGCATGCCCTGAATGCCGCCGCCGCCAACGTCTCCTTCGTCGAGGTCGAGAGCGACAAGGGCCACGACGCCTTCCTGCTCGACGAGCCGGAGATGTTCCGCACGCTGGCCGGCTTCCTCAAGGGCGCCGCCGCGGTGCGCGGCCTGAAGGACGTGCCGTGACCGCCGCTGCCATCCGCGTCGACCTGCAGCTCATCGCCGACATGGTCGATCCGGCGACGCGTGCGCTCGACGTCGGCTGCGGCGACGGCTCGTTGCTTGCCTACCTGGTCAACTTCAAGCGCGTCGATGCGCGCGGCATGGAGCTCAGCCAGACCGGCGTGAATGCCTGCGTGGCCAACGGTCTGTCGGTGATCCAGGGCGACGCCGACGCCGACCTGCGCGACTATCCCGACGATGCCTTCGACTACGTGATCCTGAGCCAGACCCTGCAGGCAACGCGCGAGCCGCGCGAGGTGCTGCGCCAGATGCTGCGTGTCGGCAAGCGCGCCATCGTGTCGTTCCCCAACTTCGCCCACTGGCAGGTCCGCCTGCGCCTGGTGTTCGGCGGGCGCATGCCCGAGACGCCGTCGCTGCCTTACAAGTGGTACGACACGCCCAACATCCACCTCTGCAGCATCGACGACTTCCGCGGCCTGTGCCGCGACATGGGCGTGCGCATCGAGCGCGCCATCGTGCTCGACCGCAACAGCAAGCCGATCAGCCTGCCGCCGCTGGTCGCCAACCTCTTGGGCGAGCAGGCGGTGTTCATGCTGCGGCGAGACTGAAACCCATCACCTCACCCTGAGGAGCACCGCGCAGCGGTGCGTCTCGAAGGGTGGGAAACATCGATACTGTGGCCACCCTTCGAGACGCGCACTGCGTGCGCTCCTCAGGGTGAGGTGGAGTTCTACTTCTTCTGGCTGCCGGCGAACGCCGCGGTCAGGCCGAGGCCGATGAACAGGGTACCGCTGACGTAGCGCTCGACCTCGAGGTAGCGCCGGCTCTGCCTCAGCCACTTGCCGGCCGTGCTGGCGACCAGGGCGTAGCAGCCGTCGGTGATGAAGCCCAGGACGCCAAAGATCAGGCCCAGGAAGACGATCTGCGTCACCAGGTGCCCGCGCTCGGGTTCGACGAACTGCGGCAGGAAGGCGAGGAAGAACAGCGCCGTCTTGGGGTTGAGCAGGTTGACGATGAAGCCGTCGCGGAACAGGCGCGCATAGCTGTGCCGCGGCAGGTTGCCGTCGGCGTCGACCTCTTCGGCACGGCTAAAAATCTTCTTGAGGCCGAGCCAGATGAGATAGGCGGCGCCGGCATACTTCACGATGCTGAAGGCGAGCGCCGAGGAGGCGAGCAGCGCCGACAGGCCGAGCGCGGCCGCCAGCACATGGACGAGCGTCGCGGAATGGATGCCGAGATCGGAGACGAAGCCCGCCATCCGGCCCTGCGCCACCGAGCGGGCGACGATGTAGAGCACGGCGGGGCCGGGAACCAGCAGCAGCACCAGGGCGGCGCCGACGAACAGGCCGATGTTCGTGGCGCCGGGAATGACGATCTCCATGACGGACCTTCCTTCAAACGAAGGCGCCAGAAAGTCCCGGCCGCAGCCGCCTGTCAATGGCTGTGAGCGCTCACTGGCCGCGGGAAATTGGGCGTCTGAAGTTGGCTTCGATGTCGTCCTGGCTCTGCTTCACGAAGCCGTGGCGCTCGTAGAAGCGATCGGCCGGGCTGCCGAGCAGCACGTCGAGCTCGCACGGCAGGCCGAGCGCATCGGCTTCGGCCAGCAGGACCTTCAGGATATCCGCCCCTAGCCCGCGATTGTGATAGCGGCGGGCGAGGTAGAAAGAATCGATCTTGATCTCGGCGTCACCGACGCGGAAGCCGACGCAGCCCGCGAGCTCGTCGCCGACCAGGATCGAGCGCAGGCCGGGCTCGGCAAAATGCTCGCGGAAGATGCGCCGCGCGCGCGACGGCTTGTAGCGGAACACGCGCTCCAGATGCTCGCGCATCACCTCTATGCGGATCGCCAGCAGCGGCTCGAAGTGCGCCTCGATGGCGGGCGCGAAACGCCAGGTCGTGGTCATTCCCGGTCCTAGTGGATGCGGCCGAGGAGCCGTCCTGGCCGGAAAGCGTGCGACCATTCCCCGACGTCGGACCAGGCGACCGCCGGATCGCGCGACAGCAGCACCAGCTCGGCGCGGCCGACCAGGTTGTCTTCCGGAACGAAATCGACGCCGCCGTCGGCGATGGCGATGCGGCTGTCGACGGAGTTGTCGCGATTGTCGCCCATCATGAAGTAGTGCCTGGGCGGCACGACGAACACCGGCGTGTCGTCGTAGCGGTCGGCGTCGGACATCTCGATGATCTCGTGCTCGCGCCCGCCTGGCAGGGTCTCGACATAAAGGGTCGGCGTGTTGCGTCCGCCGGCGTCGCCGGTGAACGGACCGACCAGGCGGCGCGGCGCGATGGCGTCGTTGATGTAGAGCCGCCCGCCCTTCATCTGGATGCGATCGCCGGGCAGGCCGATCAGGCGCTTCACGTAGGTCGTCGAGGGATCGCGCGGCAGGCGAAAGACGACGACATCGCCGCGCTCCGGCGCCTTGCCGAGCAGCCGGCCGGAGAAGTCCGGCATCAGGTCGATGGGCGAGGAATAGCGGCTGTAGCCGTAGGCGTACTTGGCGGCGACGAGCTGATCGCCGGTGAGCAGCGTCGGCACCATCGACGGCGACGGCACATGGTAGGGCTCGGCGAGCACGGTGCGCACGATCAGGACGAAGCCGACGGCCAGCAGGATCGACTTCAGCTCACGGCCCCAACCGAGGAGGCGCTGCCAGAAGGAAGGACTGTCCATGGTCGAACTATAGTTCGGCCTGCGGCCTTTCCAAGGCAGTCTCAGTGGAGCGCGGACCTCCAGGTCCGCTCATGCTCATGCTCTTCTGGACCGCGAGCCTCCGGCTCGCTCATGAGCGCGCCAGAGGCGCGCGGTCCGGAAGACGAAGACGAAGACGAAGACGAAGACGAAGACGAAGACGATGAGCGGACCTGGAGGTCCGCGCTCCGGCATGAGTCTAAGCCGCGATCCTGGCGATCCGCGGCTGCGCCACGGCCAGCCAGTCCTTGGTGTCGAGCTCCATCGAGCGGTCGAGGCGGCCGGCGTTGAAGAACAGCGTGTCGTTGCTGAGCAGGTCCTCCTCGACCACGATGCTGAGCGCCGGGTTCAGCGAGAACGGCGGCACCGAGCCCATGACGCAGCCGGTCAGCTCCTGCGCCGTGTCGGGCGAGGCGAAGCCGCATTTGCGCGCCTCGAACAGTTTTGCAACGGCACTGAAGTCGAGCTTGCGGTTGCCCGGCAGGATCGCCAGCACATGGCGCTTGCCGGCGCCGCCGCCACGAACGTCGAGCACCATGGCCTTGGCCGCCTGGTCGGGCCGGTTGCCGCGTATAACGCTGATCGCCTCCGAGCGGCCTTCGGCCTCGTGCTCGATGACGCGGAACTTGGCCTTGGACTCGTTCAGCAACGCCACGAGCTGGTCGAACACGTCAGCGGCCACGGATGACCTTCTCCGACAGGATCCTGAGCGCCTCGTCGAACTCCGGCACCTTGCCGTCGGCGGGCGCGATACCGGCATCGACGGAGCGGCGAAGGCTCTTCTCGGTTCTCTCGGTCATCAGCGGATCGACGCCGGTCTCGCGCAGCGTCTGGCCGACCAGCCCCATCTCTTCCCAGCGGCGATGGGCGTGCACGACATGGGTCTGCACCAGCGTGCCGACGAAGCGGGCGAAGCCCAGCTTGTCGACATCGCCCATGCACTCCATGACTTCCTTCAGGATGCCCTGGCGCTCGGCAGTGACATAGGCTTCGACGCCCAGCGCCTCGACGCCCTTGATCAGCACGCTGCGGATCATCTTCACCGACGAGGCGCTGCCCGGCCTGGGGCCCAGCACCGTGGCCTCGAAGCCGCTGGCATTCATCCAGGCCGCGACGGGCTCGACATCCTCGCCCGCCACCAGCATGGGCGCCTTGATGCCCGACTTGAAGAAGCCGCCCATCACCGCGATGTCGATGTAGCGGCCGCCCGCCGCCTCGATGGCCGCGCGGTCTTCATCGGACATCTTGCCGGTCACGGTGCAGAGGTCGAGATAGTGCGCGCCTTTCTTGAGCAGCGGCGCGGCGGATTGCGCGGCCTCCAGCGCATGCTCGCCCTGGACCGCGCAGATCACCAGATCGGCGTCGCCGAGCGCCGGCGTGTAGCGGCCTTCGATGGCGACGTCGAGCCTTCGCGCTTCCTTGCCGAGCGCCGTGCCGCGCGCGTCCTGGTCGAGCGCCGTGTCGATGGCGATGACCCGGCGCGGGGCGTTGTCGCCGGGTCTCGGCGTGCCGCGCCAGGCGCCTTCGGCGCACAATCCGCGTGCGATGGCCGATCCCGCCTCACCAAAGCCCAGCAGCGCGATCACGCGCGGAGACAGCGACATGCGAATGCTCTCGATGATGTGTTGGATCAGGACGCCGGTGCTTCGCCGTCCTCGGCGTTGCGCGTCCGCGCGGCTTGCGTATCGCGCGAGCTCGCGATCCGGAGCTTGGGCCGCACGACGGCGAGCTCGGGCGAGGTGTGACGCTCGGCGACGCCGGCATAGAGCTGCTTGCCGGCCTCGATGACGCTGACGCCGGCGAAGCGGCCGAGCCAGCGCTGGCCGAAGCGCTCGACGCCCGGCGCCATGCGCAGCATCAGCCGCGAGTTGGTGGGCGGCATGAACAGGGCACGGCTCTGCCTGAGCGGCGCGAACATGTTGGCGCGCAGGAGTCCGGCAAGCTGGCCGGGGGAGTAGGGATGGCCCTGGTAGAACGGCGAGCGGTCGACCTGCGACCACAGGCCGGCGCGCGTCGGCGCCACGGTGACCAGGCGGCCGCCATCGGCCATCACCCGCCAGATCTCGCGCAGCATCGGCCGCACCTGCTCGGTGCATTCGACGGCATGAACCAGGAGCACGCGATCAACGGACCGGTCGGGCAGCGGCAGGTCGTTCTCGTCGACCAGAGCGGTGAGGTTGCGGCCCTCGCGCGGCCAGCGCGTCACGCCCTGCTGGGCCGGCATGAAGGCCAAGGTGCGTTCGGCTTCCTCGCGGAACGGCCGCAGGAAGGGCGTGGCATAGCCCAGGCCCAGCACGGTCTCGCCGCGCACGTTCGGCCACACCTCGCGCAGCCGGGCGCGCAGCAGGCGCACCGTCATTTGGCCGAGCGTGCTGCTGTAGAACTCGTTGAGGTCGAGGACGTCCGTCCACATGCCGCAATACTAGCAGAAACCGCGCCGCTGCGGCCATGGCAGTATCAAGGCAGCCTTGCTAACGTTGCAGCATGAGCACAACGCTAGACATCGTCCGAATCCCGGTCCTGAACGACAATTACGTGTGGTTGATGCGCGAACCGCAAAGCGGCTCGGTCGGCGTGGTCGACCCGGCAGTGGCCGGCCCGGTGCTGGCCGAGGCGGCCAGACGCCGCTGGAAGATCACCCATATCCTGAACACCCACCATCACGGCGACCATGTCGGCGGCAACCGCGAGATCAAGGAGGCCACCGGCTGCACCATCGTCGGCCCGCGCCGCGACCGCGCGCGCATTCCCGGCATCGATGTCGAGGTCGATGACGGCGAGCGCTACCGTTTCGGCGAGGCCGAGGCCGACGTGTTCTTCGTGCCGGGCCACACCAGCGGCCACATCGCCTACGCCTTCCGCGAGCAGAAGGCGCTGTTCTGCGGCGACACGCTGTTCGCGCTGGGCTGCGGCCGCCTGTTCGAGGGCACGCCGCAGCAGATGTGGACCTCGCTCAGCCGGCTCCGCGCGCTGCCCGACGACATTAAGGTCTACTGCGCGCACGAGTACACGCAGTCGAACGCCCGCTTCGCGGTGACGGTCGAGGCCGACAACGACATCCTCATCAGGCGCTCGGCGGCCATCGACGCGGCGCGCGCCAAGGGCGAGGCCACGGTGCCCTCGCTGCTCGGCGAGGAGAAGGCGACCAACCCGTTCCTGCGCGCGGATGTGCCGGGTGTGCAGCGCGCCGTCGGCCTGCCGGGTTGCGACCCGGTCGCGGTGTTCGCCGAGGTGCGCCATCGCAAGGACGTATTCCGGTAGGCTGGGGGCGCGCCACTCCAGTGGCGCGTCTTCTCATGCTCTTCCGGACCGCGAGCGTCCCGCTCGCTCATGATCATGAGCGCGCCAGAGGCGCGCGGTCCGGAAGACTATGACGCGCCACTGGAGTGGCGCGCCCCCAGCAAGCTAGCGCCGCACCAGACAAAAATAAGCGCTGATACCGAGCGCGGCGGCCAGCAGGCCGTAGAGCGGCGCCTGCGGGATGTTGAGGAACAGCCACGGCGCCGACAGCGGGCCGACCGCAGCGCCGAAGTCGCGCCAGGTCGAGTAGCTCGCCTGGGAGCTCAGCACGCTCGACTTGCCGCGCTCCAGCACCAGCACCGGGATCAGGGTGTTGAACATGCCGCGCGTCATGACCACGACCAGGGCGCCCAGCAGTTCGTGATCGAGCGCGATCAGGGCGAAGCCTGCGACCAGCAGCGTGCCATTGGCGATCGCGATGCGCCGCGCGCCGAAGCGGTCGCCGATCCAGCCGCCGAGCGGGCCGGTGGTGATCTCGACCAGCCAGCGCAGCGCCAAGAGGATCGCCGTCGCCAGCACCGGCGCCAGCCAGGTGATCGAATCCTTCATCAGGAAGGAGAGCGTGACCAGGAACACGCCGTCGCTGGCGAAGCCCAGCATGAAGCCCCAGGTCTCCAGGCGGTGCGGGACCGGCAGCCGGAAGGGCCTCCTGTCGGTGACCTCGCGTGGCAGGCGCGGCAGCAGCAGAGCGGCAACTAGCGAGATCAGCGTCAGCCCGCCGAAGATCAGGAAGACCGAGCGCGGCCCGGCCTGCAAAACGATCCACGCGCCGCCGACCAGTGCCAGCGCCTGCACAATGCCCATCACTGCCCGGCTGGCGCCGACGCGCTTGCCTGCGTTGGCGCGGTCACTGACCGCATAGGCCAGGGTCGAAAGGTTCAGCGCGGCAAAAGAGATGCCCCAAAGCATGCGAGCGACGATCTGGACGGCTTCGCTCTCGATCAGGCCATAGAGTGTGGTCGAGACCACCGATCCAATGGCGGCCATCACCATCAAGGCGTGCGGTCCGACCCTTTCGCCGATCGCTGCCACACCGGAATTGGCTAAAAGCCGAATCCAGCGGTTGAGTGACAACAGGACGCCGACCATGGCGAGGCTGACGCCGAAATCCTCGTGGTAGAGCGGCAGCACGGCGTAAATCAGCGTGTCGCCGATGCAGGCGACGGCGATCACCAGGCCGGGCAACGCCATGCCCACCGGCTTGGCGGTTGGCGATGGGTCGGCGGTGCTCACGCCGTCGGCTTTACACGGTCACTGAGCCCGCTGCACCAACGCTTCGCGCAGAGCGGCTGCAGCGAGCGACGTACCGCGACGGGCGCCGTGCAGCAGCATCGGTGAGCTCAAAAAGCCGTGCAGCATGCCGCCGAACTCCACGAGATCGGCCTGAGTCCCTTCCTGATGAAGGCGGGAGGCATAGGCGCGGCCTTCGTCGCGCAGGGGATCGTAACCGGCAGTAATCACCAGCGCAGGCGGAAGCCCGGCCAGCGACTTGGCGCGCAGCGGCGAGATTCGCCAGTCGTCGCGACCCGCCTTGTCTGGCGTGTAGTGGTCAAAGAACCACTCCATGGTGGCGGCGTTCAGCCCATAGCCGTCCTCGTAGCGGCGGTAGGACTCGGCGCGGCCCACGGCGTCGGTGACCGGATAAGCGAGAAGCTGTAGCCGCAGCTTGGGCCCGCCGTTGTCGCGCGCCCAGATCGCGACCGCCGCAGCAAGGTTGCCACCGGCGCTGTCGCCGCCGATGGCGAGCTTCGATGAGTCGACGCCGATCGAGGCGCCGTTGGCCGCTACCCACTTCAGGCCGGCCACGACATCGTCGAAGGCGCCGGGAAAGCGCGCTTCCGGCGCCAGCCGGTAATCGACGGCGAAGACCACGATGTCCGCCTCCAGCGCGAACTGGGCGCAGAGCACGTCGTGGCTGTCGAGATTGCCGAACACCCAGCCGCCGCCATGGGCGTAGACCAGGCACGGCAGCTTGGCGTCGGCCGGCGCCGAGGCCGGGCGATAGATGCGCACCGCGAGGTCGGCGGCGGGCCCGGCAATGGTGCGGTCGACCACCTTGGCTTCGGCCGGCCGCGGACCCTGGGCCCCTGGACGCAGCGAGAGATAGAGATCGCGCGCCGCCTGCGGCGAGAGCGTGTTCCACGCCGGCCGATTGGCCGCTGCCATCAGGTCGATCAAGCGCTGCGATTCGGGATCGAGTGCCATTCCTCCAACTCCATTCGTTCCGGCAGTCACTCTAGAACACATTCGTTTTCCTCCCCACGCCTTGCGTGGGGAGGTGTCCGCGCAGCGGACCGAGGGGTCATGAGTCATCGGCGCTGGGCGCCATGACCCCTCCGTCGGCGTAAGACGCCGACACCTCCCCAGCTTCGCTGGGGAGGAAGAGGGACCTCGCCCCTGTTTCGTCACGAGACGAATGGTAAGGTGAGCCATGACGTTCGAACCTGACCACGGCGCGGCCTCCACGCCGGCCCCCTCGCTGTGGCGCAGGAGCTGGGACCGCCTCAGGACCTGGCGCCCGGGTTGGGGAAGCAAGGCGGCGGGCGCCGCGACGAGCGGCCGACGCCGGCTATGGAGCTGGACCTGGCGCATCGTCGTCGTGGTGCTGGTGCTGTACTTCCCGGTCGGCGCCCTGATCGTCGAGAACATCGACGACGATCCGCAGTTCGCACCACGCAACGTGACGCCTGGCGAAAGCCGCGCCGTCGCGGTGGCGGCGCAGCTCGTCACCCGCGAGGTCGACGTCAACACCTGGACGCCGATGATGCCGTTCTTCGTGCCGGCCGGCATCCTCGACAACATGCCGAACTTCCAGCGCGGCATCATGGCGGCGCTCGGTCGCTTCAGCACCGAGTTGATGGATCAGGTCGGCCGGACCCGAGGCACCAGCCAGGTCGACCGCGACCTCGAGCAGGCGCGCGGCTTTCTCAATGAGCAGCCCAACATCTGGCTGTGGCAGCCCAGCGTGTCGCTGCTGCCGTCGACGACGTCGGCGCAGAAATACCGCGCCGGACGCGACCGCCTGATCGCCTACAACAAGCGCCTGGCGTCGGGGCAGGCCGTCTTCGAGCGACGTGCCGACAACCTCCAGGCCCTGCTCGATCGCATCGCCAACGATGAGGGCTCCGATTCGGCGGTGATCGATCAGCACATCATCGAAAGTGCCGGTGACCTCTTCGATCTCAGGGCCGACGACATCTTCTATTTCAACAAGGGCCGCCTCTACGCCAACTTCCTGCTGCTGCGCGAGCTCGGCATCGACTTCGAGAACGTCATCCGCGAGCGGAACCTCACGAACGCCTGGAACGGCACAGTCGAGACCTTCCGCATCGCCGCAGCGCTCGATCCCTGGATCGTGTGGAACGGCTATCCCGACGGCTTGCTCATTCCCAATCATCTGGCGGCGCAGGGTTTCTACCTGCTGCGGGCACGCGTGCAGTTGCGCGAACTCACCTCCATCCTGCTGAAATAGGCGACGCGTGGAGATCTACCTCCCCATCGCCGAGCAGTCGATGAACGTGTTCATTCTGCTTGGCCTGGGAGGCGCGGCCGGGCTGCTGTCCGGCATGTTCGGCGTGGGCGGCGGCTTCCTGGCCACGCCGCTCCTGATCTTCGTCGGCATTCCGCCCGCCGTCGCGGTGGCGAGCCAGGCCAACCAGGTGGTCTCCAACTCGATCTCCTCCCTGCAGGTGCACTGGCGGCGCGGCAACGTCGATCTGCGCATGGGCCTGGTCCTGTTGCTGGGCGGCATGATCGGTTCGTCGGCCGGCGTGTCGCTGTTCACCTACCTGAAGGCCATCGGTCAGATCGATTTCGTGATCGCCGTTCTCTACGTCGTCATGCTGTCGACCATCGGCGTGCTGATGCTGTTCGAGAGTGCCCGGACCTACATCAGGCGGCGGCGCAACCCCGAGGCGCCGCGCGGCAAGCTGCATACCCACTACCTGGTGCACCGGCTGCCGCTGAAACTGCGCTTCTACAAGTCCAAGCTCTACATCAGCGCCCTGCTGCCGATCGGCATCGGCTTTGCCATCGGCGTCCTGTCGGCCATCCTGGGCGTCGGCGGCGGCTTCGTGCTGGTGCCGGCGATGATCTACATCCTCGGCATGCCGACCGCCGTGGTCATCGGCACCTCGAACTTCCAGATCCTGTTCGTGGCGGCCAACGTCACCTTCCTGCAGGCCGCGACCAACGGCACCGTCGACGTCGTGCTGGCGCTGCTCCTGATCCTGGGCGGCGTGGTCGGTGCGCCGATCGGCTCGCGGCTGGCCGCCAAGCTGCCGGGTGTGGTGCTGCGCGGGCTGATGTCGGTGCTGATCCTGCTCGTGGCCGGAGAACTCCTGACCGAGCTTTTGCGCACGCCGAGCTCGCTCTATTCGCTCGGCACCCGGCAGGTGCTGCCATGAGAGGATGGAGCGCCAGTGCCGCTCTGCTCATGGCCGTCGTGCTGGCGATGCCGCTCAGCGCCCAAGGCCCGCGTGTCGAACCGCCGGCGGGCGGCATCTTCGGCCCCTTGCCGGGCAGCGGGCAGTCGACCGACCCCAGTGCACCGCCGTCAGTGCCCAACCAGTTCGAGACGCCCGAGCTGATCGTCGACCTGTCGCGGCCCCGGGTGTCGATCACCTCGGCCTTCCAGGGCGAAAGCATTCTTTTGTTCGGCATGTTCGACCCGCCGGGCGAGATCGTCGTGGTCGTGGTCGGCCCGCCGGCGCGCGAGACGGTGCTGCGCAAGCAGCGCGTGCTGGGGCTGTGGCTCAATACCGGCCGTCAGGAATTCGACGACGTCCCGGCCTACTATTCCATCGCCGCCAGCCAGCCCTTGCAGCGCCTGCTGGCGCGCAGTGCCGGCGGCGAGATCCTGTCGCTGGAGGACCGGATGCAGAGCGTGCAGTCGGTCGGCCAGCGTGACCATGACGACCTGACCAGGTTCCGCCTCGGCCTGGTCGAGGTGAAGCGGCGCGAAGGGCTTTTTCCCGCGGCGATCGGCCAGGTCACCATCCAGGCCAACCGGCTGTTCCGGGTCGAGCTGCCGTTCCCCTCACGCCTGCCCGAGGGCATCTACGAGGTCAGGACCTATCTTCTGCGCGAGGGCAGGATCGTCGCCGCCGTGTCGCGGCCGCTGCCCGTGGGCAAGGTCGGCTTCAGCGCCCAGCTCGCCGGCTGGGCGGACAATGAAGGGCCGCTCTACGGCCTGGGCGCAATCTTCATGGCCTTGCTGGTCGGCTGGGCCGGCGGCGCGGTCATGCGGCGCATTTAACGGAGGGAGCGAGCCATGAGCGAACAGGCCAGCCGGCCCGATGAGCGCGTCTTCCTGGTCGTCGTCGACGAAAGCCCGGAAATGCGCAACGCACTGCGCTACGCCTGCCGGCGCGCCAAGCGGACCGGCGGCCGGGTGGCCATGCTCTACGTCATGGATCCGCCGGAAGCCCAGCAATGGGGCGCCGTCGTCGACCTGATGCGCCAGGAAGCGCGCCAGCAGGCCGAGGAGGTGATCGCCAAGCATGCCGATGTCGCGGTGTCCCTGACCGGACAGCCGCCGGCCATCCATATCCGCGAGGGCAAAAGCCGGGACGAGCTCGCCAAGCTGATCACCGAGGACCGCTCGATCTCGGTCCTGGTGCTGGCGAGCGCGTCGAGCGGCGAGGGGCCGGGCCCTCTGGTCACCGCCTTCGCCGGCAAGCTCGGCAACCAGCTGCGCGTGCCGCTCACCATCGTGCCGGGCGCACTCAGCGAAGCGGAGATCGACGCAATCTCGTGAGGCGTGCGCAAAGTTTCTGCGACGATTTCGGCGAAGGCGGTGGGGGAACAGCCTTTGTGTTCCGCGCCATTGCCTCAGCCCCAGATTGATCACTGACTACTAATATATTGTTATAAATGCATAATATGCATATTTACCATAATATTTATTCAGTCTGACCCAAGAATAGACTTGATCGCTTTGCCCTTGGTTCCTACCTCAAAGGCATCGATCGGGGGCGGCGACGTCCCGTCCCCACCCTAAGCGACGCCAAGCGGGTAGCCGTGATGCGTTCGACAAGGAGGTAGGTTTGTTCATCCAGACCGAGCAGACGCCAAATCCGTCAACCCTGAAGTTCCTCCCGGGCCGCGTGGTCATGGAGAAGGGGACGATGGATTTTGCGACCGCCGAAGCCGCTGGCCCCTCGCCCCTGGCGAAGAGGCTGTTTGCGGTCGAAGGCGTCGAGCGCGTGTTCTTCGGCTCCGACTTCGTGACCGTCACCAAGTCGGCCGACCGCGACTGGCAGATCCTGAAGCCGTCCATCCTGGGCGGCATCATGGAGCACTACACGTCCGGCGATCCGGTGATCGCCGATGCCGCGGAAGCGCATGCCGCGGCGGCCGACGACGATGAAGTCGTCGCCCAGATCAAGGAACTTCTCGATACGCGCGTTCGTCCGGCGGTGGCGCAGGACGGCGGCGATATCGTCTTCCAGGACTTCCGGGATGGCGTGGTCTACCTGCACATGCAGGGCTCTTGCTCGGGCTGCCCGAGCTCGACGGCCACGCTCAAGATGGGCATCGAGAATCTTCTGAAGCACTACGTGCCGGAAGTGGTGGAAGTGCAGGCGGCCCAGTAGGCCGCCTTCCGCTCAAGCGTACAGCGTAGAGGTTGCAACGGGCGTGGCGTGGGGGCCGCGTGCGATGGGCCGTTCGTTTGAGCAAACGAAACGAGGGTGTGGAATGTATTGCTCGATTCAGCCCGCGATCAATCGCGGGCGACAATATGCGTTTCCGGTGGTGTGGGCCGCCGTGCTCGCAACCGGTGTCGGCCTCAGCGAGCCGCTGCCCTCTTTCGATGCCGCCCCCTATCTGTCCTTCGCGCCGATCGGCAAGGCCCAGGCCTCCTCGCCCGACGAGGTGACGCTGGCAGCCATGGATGTCGAGCCGCAGGCGCTGAACTTCCTGCCGCCGCCGGCCAACGAGCCGGACGACATCCATCGCTCGATCATCGATCCGTCGATGGGCCACGGCCGCTTCGCCGCGCCCGGCAACGCGCTGCGCCGCCAAGTCCAGCTCCGTGCGGTCAGCCCGCGCACCGCCGACGAGCTCGCCGGCTTCTTCCGCAACGTCTCCTTCACGCTGCTCACCGACATCCGCCAGGGCGAGGCTGTGCCGGCCATCAAGGTCGACCGCGTGCCGGCCGACCTCGAAAAGAAGGATGGCTTCGAGCGCAAGCAGCTCTTCATCACCGCCATCCTGCCCGTGGTGCTGGAAGTCAATCAGCGCGTGATGGTCGACCGCGACCAGCTGCTGGCGTTGCGCGACAAGCTCGCCGTCGATCCGCTGAGCATGAGCCCGATCGATCGCATCTGGCTCGACGATCTGGCCGACCGCTACGACACGACGCCCGATCGCATCGACGAGCTGGTGCGCCGCGTCGACGTCGTGCCGCCGTCGATGGCGATCGCCCAGGGCGGCGTCGAATCGGGCTGGGGCACTTCGTTCGCCGCGCGCACCGGCAACGCGCTGTTCGGCCAGATCCAGACAGTCGGGCGTCACAGCGTCGACGTGCCGTGGAAGCCGGGCAGCGGCATGCCGCAGCCTTTCTCCAGCGTCGGCGAGGCGACCGAGGCCTACATCACCAACCTCAACACCCATCCCGCCTATGCCGGTTTCCGCACCGCCCGCGCCGCGGCGCGCGAGCGCGGCGAGGAGCTCGAGGGCTACCGCCTGGTCGGCACGCTGCTGCGCTATTCCGAGCGCGGCCTGCAGTACGTGCAGTTCGTGCGCCAGATCATGCGCGAGAACGACCTGCACGACTTCGACAAGGCCAAGCTGTCGGGGTTTTAAATAGCCGTCATCCCGACCGGAGCCGAGCGTAGCGAGGCGTAGCGGAGGGACCTGTTCTTGCTGCGCCAGCGACAAGACAAGGTCCCTCGACTACGCCACCCTTCGGGTGGCTTCGCTCGGGATGACGGCTTTTTACATCATCGGCCGCGGCAGATCCGCATCGCTGACCAGCGGATAGCGCCGCTGGTCGAAGAGCTGATAGTGCCACCATTCATTGCGATAGAAGTCCCAGCCGGCGCTGGTCATCAGGCCCATCAGCAGCAGGCGGTTGCGCTGCGCCTCGGCCGGGACGTCGGTGCGGCCGTGATGCGACAGCGGGGTGAAGGCGTCGAACGCCGTGCCCATCTCGAGCGCGCGATCGCCGTCCAGCAGGGTGAGGTCGACGGCAACGCCGCGCGAATGCGGCGAGCCCCGGCGCGGATCGGCCAGGAACTCTGGGTCCGGCCGCGCGTTCCACAGCGCCCATTGCGCCTCGACGGGCCGCAGGGCGTCGAAGATGCGCAGCCTGAGACCGAGCGGCCGGGCGAGCGCAATCGCCGCGGCGAGCTTGTCGGCGGCCTCGCGATGCAGCCAGCATTCGGCATTCCGGTAGACCGGCTGCCCCGTTAGATTGGCCTCCGTCGCATAGGCGAGCGTCACATCGACGTCGAAGTCGGGCGGGGCGATGGCAACAAGATCGAGCTTCATGAACCAAGAATACACATGACGGTCCTCGCCTTCGATTGCGCCGTCAGCGGCATGGGCGTTGCCGTCGTGCGGGACGGCGTGCGTCTTGCGGGGCTGAGCGAAGGCGGCCGCGACCAGGCGGCGCGCCTGCTGCCGGCCATCGAATCCGTCCTCGCCGAGGCCGCGATCGACCGCCGGGCGCTCACGCTCGTTGCCGTCACCATCGGCCCGGGCAGTTTTACCGGCGTGCGCGTGGGCCTCGCTGCCGCGCGCGGACTGGCTGTCGGCCTGGCCGTGCCGCTGGCAGGCATCACCACCACGGCGGTCCTGCTCGCCCAGGCCACAGTGCGCGACCGGCTGGTGGTTGCCGCCATCGACAGCCGGCTGGGCGACTGGTTCTGTGCCATCGGCGAGGACGATGCCGCGCCCTTCGTATCATCGGCGCGCGACCTTGCGGTCCGCGTTGCCGGCCGGCCGTGCCTTGTCGTCGGCGCCGGCGCGAAGATGTTGGTGGACGACCTTGCGGCTACCGGGGTCGACGCCATTGCCGAGGAAGCGGTTCCCGACCCCGTCACGCTCGCTCGCATGGCTGCAGACGCGGGCGTCGCGGCCTGGCGCGGCCGCAATGCTGAGGAGGGCCTGCCGCGACCGCTCTACCTGCGTGGCGTCAACATCACCTTGCCGGATGGCGCGCGCCGCACGGTCGATTGAATGACCGACCATTTCGCCATCGCCAAGCTCGGGGCGCTCGATCTCGATCGGGCGGCGGCGCTGCACGCCGAATCGTTCGGCCCCCTCGGCGAGCGCACGTGGACACGGCAGGATCTTGCCGAGCTCGTGGTGTTGCCGGGCGTGGCCGGTTTGCTGCTGCAGGTCGGTGGCGATGATGCGGGCCTCGCGGTGTGCCAGGTGGCTGCCGACGAGGCGGAGCTCCTGACCCTCGCCGTGCGGCCGGCCCATCGCCGCCAGGGCGGCGCGCGCCGTCTGCTCGCCGCCGTCATCGATCATGTGCGCAAGAGCGGGGCGCGAACGCTATTCCTTGAGGTCGGCGTGGATAACCCGGCGGCGCGAAGCCTTTACGAGGCGCAGGGTTTTTGCGCGGTCGGCGAACGCCGCGCCTACTACCAGCGTGGCCACGAACCGCCGGCCGACGGCATCGTCATGCGTCTCACTCTCATCTGATGAATCGCTGATCAGGCGCGCCGGATGGTTACGATATGGGCATCGCCTGCTTCTTCTATCGACAGGATGCTGTGGCCTTCCTCCCGCGCGGCGCGGGGCACATTGCGCAAAGGTTCGTCGCCCTTGAGGCGCACGCTCAGGATCTCGCCCGGCTTCATGCGTTCAAGCTTGAGCTTGGTCCGTACGAAGGTCATCGGGCAGACCTCGGCCGTGATGTCGATCGTCTGGTCCGGCTGGATTGTCATCACCCGGCAACTATACCCCAGCCGCAGGGCGGTGTAGGCTAACGATGCATGCCTGATCGTAAGTCCAAACTCGAGATGCTGTGCGCCGAACGCGGTCTAAAAATGACCGACCAGCGGCGCGTGATTGCGCGTGTGCTGTCGGAAGCGCACGATCATCCTGATGTCGAGGCCGTGCATCGCCGCGCGACCGCCATCGATCCCAACATCTCGATCGCCACCGTCTATCGGACCGTGCGCCTGTTCGAGGAAGCCGGCATTCTTGCCAAGCACGATTTCGGAGATGGTCGCGCTCGCTATGAAGAAACGCCGGAGGAGCATCACGACCACCTGATCGACATCCAGAGCGGCAAGGTCGTGGAATTCCACAACGACGAGATCGAGGAACTGCAGCGCAGGATCGCGGAAAAGGCCGGCTACAAGCTGGTCGGTCACCGCCTGGAGCTGTACGGCGTGCCCTTGGACGGGAAAAACAGTCGCCAAAAATGAGTGGACGAGACCATCGCCACCTCGATAATGGAGCGATGATCGGGGCGGCTCCCTTGCGGATTCAACATGCGCATTGACCGCGCTGACAGTGAAGCCGAACTCCTTGGCGTACCCGCCTCCAGTGCGGAAATCGTCAGGGTTGTTGCCGGCGACTTCGAGGTCCGGCTGGCCGAGAATGCCGCCGAGATCGATGCCGCGCAGGCGCTTCGCTATCGGGTATTTTACGAAGAGATGACAGCGCATCCGACGCCCGAGATGGCGGCGCGGCGGCGCGACTTCGATGCCTTCGACACGGTCTGCGATCACCTGCTGGTGCTCGATCATCGCCGCGGCGAGGGGACGAAGGCCATCGTCGGCACCTATCGCCTGACCCGCCGCTCGGCGGCGGCGGCACTGGGCCGTTTCTACTCGTCGGCCGAGTACGACATCCAGCCGATGATCGACTATCCCGGCGAGGTCCTCGAGGTCGGCCGCTCGTGCATCGCGAAGGACGCGCGCAACACCGCGACCATGCAGATGCTGTGGCGTGGCATCGCGCTCTACTCCCACCACTACAACATCCAGGTGATGTTCGGCTGCGCCAGCTTCCCTGGCACTGACCCTGCGCAGCATTCGCAGGGGCTCTCTTACCTCTATCACCATCACCTCGCGCCGCCGGAGATCCGCGTACGTGCGCTGGCCAGCCGTTACATCAAGATGGACGTGCTGGAGCCTGGCAGCTACGACCCGCGCAAGGCGATGGCGCGCGTACCGCCGCTCATCAAGGGCTACCTGCGGTTGGGCGGCTTCGTCGGCGATGGCGCGGTGATCGATCCGGAGTTCAACACCACCGACGTCTTCATCACCGTCAAGACGGAAATCATCACCGAGAAATACATCCGCCACTACGAACGCGGGATGCGCGAGCAGGAAGGCTGACGCCTCCGACGCCGCGATGTGGATCGGTTCTCCTCTACGAGGCGCCTTCCGGCTACTGACCTTCCTGTCGGTGACGCTCGTCCTGGTGCCGATCTATTTTCTGATCCTGGCGCTGCGCATCGGTCCGATCATCCGCTGGATGCCGGTCGCCTATCACCGACTCGTCTGCATCATCCTCGGCATCAAAGTGCGCGTGCACGGCCAGCGCTCGGACGTGATCCCGACGCTCTATGTCTGCAATCACGTCTCCTACCTCGACATCTTTGTCTTGGGCGGACTGATACCGGTCAGCTTCGTCGCCAAAGCGGAGGTCGCAACTTGGCCGTTCTTCTCGACGCTGGCCAAGGCGCAGCGCAGCATCTTCATCGAACGCAGCAGCGGCAAGACCAGCCGCAGCCGTGACGAGATGATGAGTCGGCTGAACACCGGCGACAATCTCATGCTGTTCCCCGAGGGCACCTCGAGCGATGGCACGCGCGTGCTGCCCTTCCGCAGCGCCCTGTTCAGCGTGGCCCAGCTGCGCCGCGACGAGAAGCCCATCACCGTGCAGTCGGTGGCCATCGCCTACACGCGCCTCGACGGCATCCCGCTCGGCCGCTACTGGCGCCCGCTGTTCGCCTGGTTCGGCGATCTCTATCTCGTGCCGCACCTCTGGCAGATGGTGTGCCTGGGCGAGAGCGAGGTCGTCGTCACCTTCTTCCCGCCGGTCGACATCGACAAGCTGGGCGACCGCAAGAAGCTCTGCGAATACTGCTTCCGCCAGGTCTCCGGGGCGGTGCAGGCCGCGAATTCCGGCCGCTACGAGCTGCTGCCGCCGCCGAAGAAGGCGGCTTGATCAAGACTTCCTCCCCATCGCGGATTCCGCGATGGGGAGGTGCCCGCAAAGCGGGCGGAGGGGTCATAGGCTGCAGAATCGCTGTTGCCCATGACCCCTCCGGCCCTTCGGGCCACCTCCCCAGCGAAGCTGGGGAGGCATTTGCCACCCCTCGACCACCGGCTCGCGCAATGATAGAACCCGGCCGTTCCTGCAACGGAGACCGATGACCGACGTCCGCACCGACGGGCAGCGCAAGCGCGTGTTCATCCGCACCTACGGGTGCCAGATGAACGTCTACGATTCGGACCGCATGGCCGACGTCCTGCGGCCGCTGGGCTATGCCATGACCGACACGCCCGAGCAGGCCGACCTGGTGGTGCTGAACACCTGCCACATCCGCGAGCATGCCTCGGAGAAGGTCTATTCCGAGCTCGGCCGCCTGCGTGACGCCAAGCGCGAGCGCCGCGCCGAAGGCCGCGACCTCACCATCGCCGTCGCGGGCTGCGTCGCCCAGGCCGAAGGCGAGGAGATCGTGCGCCGCCAGCCCGCCGTCGACATCGTCGTCGGCCCGCAGGCCTACCACCGCCTGCCCGAGCTTCTGGCCGAAGCCGAGCGCAAGGCCGCGATCCGGCGCGCCGGCAAGCGCCTGCCGGGCGCCGGCGTGCTCGACACCGACTTCCCGGCCGAGAGCAAGTTCGATCATCTGCCCGCGCCGCAGGGCGTGCGCGCCGGCTCGGCTTTCCTGTCGATCCAGGAAGGTTGCGACAAGTTCTGCACCTTCTGCGTCGTGCCCTATACGCGCGGTGCGGAGTATTCGCGGCCGGCAGCCGCCGTGCTGAGCGAAGCGCACCAGCTCGTGGCGGCGGGTGCGATCGAGATCACGCTGCTCGGCCAGAACGTCAACGCTTATCACGGTGAGGCCGCTGACGGGTCTACTTGGTCGTTGGCGCGCCTGATCCGCGCCCTGGCCGGGATCGATGGCGTGGCGCGCATCCGCTACACGACCTCCCATCCGCGCGATATGGACGACGATCTGATCGCGGCGCACGGCACGGTGCCGCAACTCATGCCGTACCTGCACCTGCCGGTGCAGTCGGGCTCCGACCGCATCCTCGAGGCGATGAACCGCCGGCACGGGCGCGATCTCTTCCTCGGCCTGGTCGATCGCCTGCGCTCAGCGCGCGCCGACCTCGCCCTGTCCTCCGACTTCATCGTCGGCTTCCCGGGCGAAAGCGATGCCGATTTCGACGACACGATGCGGCTGGTCGACCAGGTGGGCTTCGCCTCGGCCTTCTCCTTCAAGTACAGCCGCCGTCCCGGCACGCCGGGCTCGGCGATGCCCGACCAGGTGCCCGAGGCGGTGAAGTCCGCCCGGCTCGCCGCCCTGCAGGCGCTGCTCGGCCGACAGGCGCGCGAGTTCAACATCTCCAAGGTCGGCGCCACCGTCCCCGTGCTGTTCGCCGAGACCGGCCGCAAGCCCGGCCAGATCGTCGGCAAGACGCCGTGGCTGCAGTCGGTCTATGCCGAGGGCAATCCGCGGCTGATCGGCCATATCGTCGAGGCGCGCCTCATCGAGGGCCATGCCAACAGCCTGGCCGGCGAGATCGTCGCCCGCGCCTACGAGGCCGCCGCGTGAGCGATACCGCAGCCACCGGCCGGTCGGCCGACGTGCGCCGTATGACGTTCGACGACAACGCGCTTCTGCCCGTGCTCTACGGCAATCACGATCGTCACCTCGTACGCATCGAACAGCTCGCCAACGTGCAGTTGAGCGCGCGCGGCAACCAGCTTGCCATCGCCGGATCGGCCGACGACGCCGCGATTGCGCACAAGGCCATCGCCGGTCTCTACGAGCGGCTGAAGCGCGGTCTCTCGATCGAGATCGCCGACGTCGATGCCGCCGTGCGCTTCGCCCGCACCGGCGCCGACGGCGCCGAAGGTGACGGCATCCGCACGCGCCGCCGCACCGTGCAGGCGCGCTCGCCCGGCCAGCGCACCTATCTCACGGCTCTGCGCGAACGCGACATGGTGTTCGCCCTGGGGCCGGCGGGCAGCGGCAAGACCTATCTCGCCGTCGCCATGGGCGTGTCGCTGCTGCTGGCCGGCAAGGTCGAGCGCATCGTGTTGTCGCGGCCGGCGGTCGAGGCTGGTGAGCGCTTGGGCTTCCTGCCCGGCGACATGAAGGAGAAGATCGATCCCTATCTGCGGCCGCTCTACGACGCACTGCACGACATGCTGCCGGCCGAGCAGATCGCCAACCGCATGGAATCGGGCGAGATCGAGATAGCGCCGCTCGCCTTCATGCGCGGCCGCACGCTCGCCCATTGCTTCGTCATCCTCGACGAGGCGCAGAACACCACGCCAATGCAGATGCGCATGTTCCTGACGCGGCTGGGCGAGGGCTCGCGCATGGTGATCACCGGCGATCCCAGCCAGACCGACCTGCCCGGCGGCCAGCGCTCGGGCCTGGCCGACGCGGTCGACACGTTGAAAGACGTCGAGGGCGTTCGCTTCATCCGGTTGACCTCCAAGGACGTCGTGCGCCATGACCTGGTGACCCGCATCGTCGAGGCCTATGACGCGCGCGACAAGAAGGCGAAGGCGTAAGCCTTCGTCTCGACCGGAGCGCGGAGCGCGCAGCGGAGAGACCTTGCCTGCTGCAGACAAGCCCCCTCGACTTCGCTCGGGGCGACGTCTGGCGACGTCGGTTGACGTCGTCGTGCTCGACGCGGCGTGGCGCAAAGCCATGCCTGGTGTCGAGCGGCTGGTGCGCAAGGCCGCGCGCGCCGCGACCAGCAACCGCAAACGCTCGCTCACCATCGCGCTCGCCGACGACAGGCGCGTGCGTGCGCTGAACGCGCGCGATCGCCGCAAGGACAAGCCGACCAACGTGTTGTCCTATCCGTCGGGTGAACGCGATTTCCTGGGCGACGTCGTGTTGGCGCGCCAGACCGTCTGGCGAGAGGCCAAGTCGCAAGGCAAGACGCCGGCCGATCATCTCAGCCATCTCGTCGTGCATGGCACGCTCCATCTGTTGGGTTACGATCACGAGACGAGCGAGGCCGACGCCGAGCGCATGGAGGCGCTGGAGCGGCGGATCCTCGCCAAGCTCGGCATCGCTGATCCGTACTGAGGGAAGGAAACGACAATGCGGGTGGGATTCATTGGCCTGGGCACGATGGGCTCGGGCATCTCGGCCAACATGCGCAAGGCCGGCCACGAGATGGTGGTGCACGACGCGCGACGCCAGGCCGCCGAGAAGATCTGCGCGGCGGGCGCTGCATGGGCCGACACGCCCAAGGCCGTTGCCGAGGCGACCGAGGTCGTCTTCACCTCGCTGCCGGGGCCGAAGGAATTCGAAGCCGTCGTGCGCGGCGACAAGGGACTGATCGCCGGCATGTCGCGCGGTCAACCGTTGTTCGATCTCACGACCAACTCGCCGACCGTCATCCGCAACCTCGAGCCGCTGTTCGCCGAGCGTGGCGCCGTGCTTCTCGACAGTCCGGTGAGCGGCGGTCCGGCCGGCGCCCACTCGGGCAAGATGGCGATCTGGGTCGGCGGCGACGAGCAGGTCTTCCAGCGGTATCGTCCGGTGCTCGACGCGGCAGGCGACCAGGTCTCGTATATCGGCCCGATCGGCGCGGCCTCGGTCGCCAAGCTGGTGCACAATCTCAGTGGCTACATGATCCAGACGGCGCTCGCCGAGGCCTTCACCATGGGCGTGAAAGCCGGCGTCGATCCGCTGACCTTGTGGAAGGCCGTGCGCAACGGCGTCACCGGCCGGCGCCGCACCTTCGACGGTCTCGCCGACCATTTCCTGCCCGACGTCTTCGATCCGCCGCGCTTTGCCTTGAAGCTCGCGCACAAGGACGTGTCGCTTGCGACCCAAGTTGGCCGCGAGATGGGCGTGCCCATGCGCCTTGCCAACCTGACGCTCGAGGAGATGACCGAGGCGCTGGCGCGCGGCTGGGAAGGCCGCGATTCGCGCTCGTCGATGATCCTGCAGAAGGAGCGCTCGGGACTCACCATCAAGGTCGATCCCGCCGACATCGCGGCCGTCCTGCGCGACAAGAGCAACGCGTGATCATACTCATATCCTCCCCCGTTTTATGGGGGAGGATATGAGTAT